>NZ_ANBD01000025.1 GCF_000341005.1 Nocardiopsis alkaliphila YIM 80379
CGGCGTGCCGGTCTTCCTGACCCTGATGCGTCGCCGCGGCTACCTGTTCGGAGGACGCTGATGGAGATGCGACTCGAGGGACTGTCCGTGGACCTGGGCGGGAGGTCGATCCTACGAGCCCTGACCCTGGACGTGCCCAGCGGGCAGGTGGTGGGTTTGGTCGGACCCAACGGATCGGGCAAGTCCACCGCGCTGCGCTGCGTGTACCGGGCCTTGTCCCCCAGCACCGGCCGGGTCCTGGTGGGCGAGGCCGACCTCACAGCGATGGGGTTGCGCGACGCGGCCCGGCACGTGGCCGCCCTGACCCAGGAAGGCGGCAGCGACCTCGACTTCACGGTCGAGGAACTGGTGGCCCTGGGCCGGGCCCCGCACCTGCGCGGCAACCAGCCGCTCGGTGCCCGCGAACGCGAGCTGTGTCATCAGGCCATGGCGCGCATGGAGGTGACCCATCTGGCCAGGCGCGGGGTTCTGGAACTCTCCGGTGGCGAGCGCCAACGCGTACTGGTCGCCCGCGCCCTGGTCCAGGAACCCCACGTGCTGGTGCTGGACGAGCCCACCAACCACCTGGACGTACGCCACCAACTCGACCTGCTCGGCCTGCTGCGCGAGGTCGGGGTGAGCGTGCTGGTGGTCCTGCACGACCTCAACCTGGCCGCAGCGGCCTGCGACGTCATCGGGGTGCTGAGCGAAGGCTCCCTGGTGGCCGCCGGGCCGCCCGACAAGGTCCTGACCGAACACACCCTGCGCGAGGTCTTCGGGGTGGAGGCCACCGTCGTGGCCCATCCGTTGACCGGCGACCCCCAACTGCTCTACCGACTCCCTCACTTTGAGAAAGGTCTTCGATGGAACACCCACGGATGAAACACGCACCACTGAACCGCATCCCCAAGAGTCGTCTTCCCCTGCCGTTCTTGCCCATGGCCGCGACCTGTGTCCTACTCGCCGGATGCGGCGCCGAGGTCGAGGAGGCCGCCCAGGCGGGGCTCGGCCCGGTCACCGTCCAGCGCTGCGGCGAGGAGGTGGAGTACACCACGCCCGAGCGGGCGGTGGCCTACGAGGGCGGCAGCGCCGACAAACTGTTCGCGCTCGGCCTGACCGACCACGTGCACGGATACGTGATGCCGCCGGCCAATCCTCCGGTGACCGAGTCCCCGTGGGCCGACGACTACGCGAGCGTGGAATTGCTCAGCGACGACCTGCTCAACCGGGAGCTGGTCGTGGACGCCGAGGCCGACCTGGTGGTGGCCGGATGGAACTCCGGGTTCAGTGACCAGCGCGGCATCACGCCCCAGATCCTGGACGGCCTGGGCATCCAGAGCTTCATGCACACCGAGTCCTGCTTCAACTATCCGGGCCATCCCGAGCGGGTGCGCCCCTTCGAGGGCCTGTACACCGACCTGGAGCGGTTGGGCGCGATCTTCGGTGTGTCCGAACGCGCCGAAGCGCTGGTGGCCGACTACCGGTCACGGGTGGAGGCGGTGGTCGAACAGGCGCCCGAGGGCGATCCGGTGCCGGTCTTCCTCTATGACTCGGGCACCGATCAGCCCTTCACCGCCGGAGGCCAGGTTCCGCCCGACGACATCATCGGCCACGCCGGGGGCGAGAACGTCTTCGGTGACCTGGAGGAACGGTGGACCCAGGTGGGATGGGAGGCCGTGGTGGAGGCCGAACCCGAGGTGATCATCATCCTGGACTACGGTGACCGGCCGGCCGAGGACAAGATCGACTTCCTCACTTCTTCCCCCATCATGGCCGAGGTCCCGGCCGTGGTGGAGGAGAACTTCTTCGTCCTGGACTACAACGAGGGCATCTCCGGACCGCGCAACATCGACGGACTGGAGAAGTTCGCGCGATACCTGCGTGAGTTCGGCGCGGACCGGAGTTGAGCAAGGGCCCGCCCTACGAGGGATCGAGGGCGCCCCGGGGCCGCATCGAGGCTCCGGGGCGCCCTGGTGACACTTGCGATTCCTCACCCTTGCGGGCAGGACGTTCGGGCCCTCTTTGAACGCTTTTGCCTCGGGATGAACAGACGTGACCTCGCTCGTAGCGCCCGGAGGGGCGCTACGAGCGAGGGGGCGGGAGTACTACGGGTCACCGTGCCTTCCCGACGCCGCCGGCTCAGCGGTCGGCCTCGTTCCTCCTCGGTCCGGGCGAGCCCCCGCCGCCCGGGCCTCGAAGGAACCACGTAGTGGCAGGTATCGGTCGAGGAAATCACCCAGGTACCTGTCGGCGTTCGGATCCTCGCTCTCGGTGGTGTCATTGACGCAGAAGGCGTCGAACCTACGGTTGTCGAGGAGTTCACGCGAACGGCTGCGGAAGGACTCCGGGTCCGCGAGGTTGAGGTAGGCGTAACGGAGCCGCGAGTACACGGCTCGGCCGGTGAGCAGGGCGTAGTGGTGGTGGAGCGAGGACGGGATGGAGTGGTCGTCGGGGTGGCGGAAGCGGGAGGCCGCCGTTCGCGCGAACACCTCGGGGAAACGCTCCTCCAGTTCCCAGAGAACGGAACGGCGCTGGGGAATCGGTGTGTGTTTGAACTTCGACACGGCGGTGCGACCGAACACGGACCGGATGAGGGCGTTGTTCCTCTTCCCGGCGGCGTCCACCGGCTGGTCCTCCACACTCGCCTCTCCCAGCCCGAAGCGATAGGGCGACGGGTTCAGCTTGACGATCCCGTTCGGGTGGAAGAAGTGCTCGGCTGAGACCGGGCGCCCGAACAGGACGTCGTCGTTGAGGTAGAGGTAGTGCTCGGACAACCCGTCGATGTGGTGGAGCTGGGATTCGATCGCGTGGGAGTTGAAGACCGGCAACAGGCCCGGGTCGGTGAAGATCTCCTTGTGGTCCACGACCTGGATCCACTGCTGCTCGGTGTCCAACCAGGCGGGAACCTGTCCGTCGGTGACGATGTAGACCTTGCGGATGAAGGGCGCGAACATCTCCAGGGACCGGAGCGAGTAGAGGAGTTCGTCCCTGTTGGCGTATCGGGAGGACGAAGCCGAGTCGGGGTTGAGCTCTCCGGCTCGGCCCAGGTAGGAGTTCCTGGTCGCTCTCCACTCGGGGTCGTTGCCGTCCACCCAGGTGTAGACGGCGTCCACCGGGAAGGTGATGTCCGTGGTCAGGGTCTGCTCGAACGCGGCGAGGGTGGGATGCGGTCGACCGTTCACCTTGGTCCGCGCGGGTGCGCGTTCGGGTTCGGGGATGACCTCCCCGACGGGGTTGGGTCGTGGCGCTACCAGGGCGTTGCTCAAATCGCTCCGCGGGGGCACCACCTTGAGCCCTTCCAAGACCTGCGCGCCCTCGTCCGGTTCGTCGAGGACGTCCTCGCCCTCCTGCCAGAACTCGATGACGCATCCGTGTTCGAAACCCGCGATGACGGAGCGCCCTCCACCGGTCACGTACTCACCGAGTCGCAGGTAGGGGGCCTGCCTGTGTGACCTGAGCGCCCGGGACGAGACGGGGCGGGCGCCTCCACGTGGACGGCTGACGTACAGTCCCGATCCCGTGTAGTGCTCGGCCAACAGGTCGAGTACTGCGGGACGATGAGCCACGTCCACGGCGATGGCGTGTTGGTATTCCCTGTTGTTGCGCACCAGGAAATAGGGGATCTCGTGCTCGGTGAGCAGATCCGTGCAACGTTCCAGCTGAAGTGCCGCGAACTCCGTGACGCTGAAGACACCCTCCCATCTCCTCGCGAGCACGGCACCGTTGTGGTGTACCGCTACGGTCAGCCCTGAATAGCGGCGAGGAGAGAGTAGTCTCAGGGCCCGTCTGTAGGTGATCTTCATCGGCACCGGAGTATTCGCCACGGCGTACCGACGAATCTTTTTAAACAAATCTCTTATTTTTTCCAATTTCCCTCTCCGACTCGGGGGATGTTCACTGTTTCCGTGCGCCTTCCCCACAAACTCAAGAGATCTAGCCCACACCCCCTCGCAAGGAACAATTAGTCGATTCGCCAATTTTAAAGCACGATGATGCTTTACTGGCCTTTTAGTGGAGCTTTATGGCCTACTTCCCGCTATGAGCGTCTTCAATCAGGGATCCATCTCACGCGAGGCAGCGGAACCTTCGAGCCGAGGCAGCAGGAGAAGAGGGGATCGGCGAGGGCTCAGGCCCGCTACCAGGCACGATCGCCACGGGGACACGCTCGCCCTGGGGTGGCCCTTGGTCGCTTCGCCTGAGCGCCCGAGGGCCTGCTCGACGATGGCATCGGGCCAGTGGGAGGAATCCGGTCGGTCACCACCGGAGCTCGTGGGCCTCTGGACCACCGCGACCGCCGGGCCCGGACACCTCCCCTTAAGCACTTCCAACCGAAGCCCTCGTCCGGCCCGGCGCCCGCACCGGGCCGGACGGTCGCTTTTGCCCACGCTCCGCCCCGGGCTCGCTCACCCCTCCCGGTGCACCGCCTGAACCGGCGCCGGGCGCCGACCCCAGTCCATCCGGCACCAAGGCGGGATGAGTTCGGTCGGCTCGTCGATCCCCCGGGGGGAGAGATCGTCGAGGTCCGCCGCCTTCTCGTGGTGGGCGAAGACCGAGTCGACGTAGCGGTGGCCGGTGTCGGCGGCCACGAACACCACACGTCTTCGGGTGCGCCGCGCCTCCCAGCGGGCCACCAGGTAGGCGGCGCCCGAGGACAGCCCCGCGAAGATCGCGTGTCGGCGCAGCAGGTCCACGCTCCCCGCCAACGCGGCGTCGAACCCGATCCAGTGCAGGGTGTCGTACAGGGTGTGGTCGACGTTGCCGAAGGGGATGGAGCTGCCGATACCGGCGATGATGATCTGACGGTCGGTGACGTGGTCACTGCCGAAGGTGACGCTGCCGAACGGCTGGACCCCCACCAGCGGGGTGTCCGGGGCGCTCTCGCGCAGATAGCGGGCCAGCGCGCCGGTGGAGGCTCCCGAGCCCACCCCGCCCACCAACATGAGGGGTTCCTCCCCCACGTCCTTGCGGATCTGGTCGGCCACCGCCCGGTACCCCAGCCCATGGATGAGGTCGTGGTACTGGCGCATCCAGTGGAAGTGCGGGTTGTCCCGCAGCACCTCCCGAACCCGCCGCACTCGCCGGTTCTGGTCCAAACCCAGGTCGTCGGAGGGTGGCATCTGTTCCAAGGTCGCCCCCAGTACGGCCAGTTGCAGGCGCAAGGGACGGTCGATGGTGGTGGAGCCGATGATGTGGCAGCGCAAACCGTAGCGGTGGGCGGCCAAGGCCAGACCGTAGGCGTAGATACCGCTGGAACTGTCCATGAGGGTGTCACCGGGGCGGACCACCCCGGTGTCGAGCAGGTGGCGTACCGCCGCCAGGGCGGACGCCACCTTCATCGATTCGAAGCGAAGGCACGTCAGGCCTTCGTCCAGGTCGATCAGATCAGGTCGGGCGATGGCCTCGCCGATGTGGTCGTCCAAGATCGCTCCCCGATGTTCAGGGTGGTTCTGGAGGTGGAGAAGACACGGGTGGGGGCGAGCCCTTCTCGGCCGAGCCGGTCGACGGCACTGTCGAGACGGTCGGTCAGGTCGAGCGCGGTCGCGTCGAAGAGGAGTCCGGCGACGTTGCCGCTGTGCGCCACCTGTATGCCGACCGCCCCGCAGCCTCGGGCGGCCTCCCGGAGGGTGCCGAGTTCGGCCTTGGGCAGCACTCGTTGGTTGAGGATGGCGCTCTCGGTACAGACGTGGCCGACCCCGGCGGCGTCGTGTTCGTTGATCGCGGTGCGCAGGACGGCACGCAGCCTTTCGTAGACGTTGATGTCCCCCGAACGTGCGGTACCCCGCAGGGCGAGGGTGTCGACGGGTTGACCGGAACCGGTCAGGCAGCCCACCACGATCAGTTCGGGGAGCGCCGGGCCCAGGTCCTCCAGGACACGGCCCCGGCGCTGGGCGAACAGCAGCGGCCGTTCCCCGAACATGATCGGATCGCTGGCGCCCTCTGCCGCCACCGCCACCTCGGCCACGACCGAGGGGGGCAGTTCCACACCCAGTCCCGCGGCCACCGCGCGCACCGCTGCGGTCACGTCGCTGGTGGACGAACCCATGCCCAGACCCGGTCGGGCCCCGCCCCGTACGCTCAGGTAGCCACCGACCGGACGGAGGTCGCTGCGGCGGGCGCATTCGGCGATGGCCAGTTCGGCGGCGCGGGCCGCCTTGGCCCGGTCGGGCGGGTCCACCAACACGCGCCGGGGCGCGCGGGTGGAGAACGGGGTGAACACCGCACGGGTGGCGGGTTCGGCCATGGGCAGGGTGACCAGGCCGCGGGTGGGTTCGCCCCGCTCGTCCAGGAAGGTCCCCTGGAGTACCTCACCGTGGTGACAGGTGGCCTGTCCGGTTCCGAGGGTCACGCCTCGGCCTCCTAGCGATATCGGTAGAGAGTGGTCGGTTCAGCGCTGAACTGGGAAAAAGGGAAGGGTTCGGCGGACAGCGCGGTGACGCCGGAGCCCAGGAAGGCCCGGGCGACCGCACTGCCGCTCTGGGCGTAGAGCACCAAGGGGAGGTCGCGTTCTCGGCAGCGTTCCAGGATGCGGTCGAAGGAACCGTTGCCCAGGGTCATGCCGGTGGCGACGACGGCGTCGGCCTTGGCCAGGACCTCCTCCATGTCCGGACTGACCGGATCACCCCACTGGGTGCGGCGCAGGTTGAGGTCACAGGGCAGGCACTCGCCGCCGCGTTCGCGGATGGCGGCCACCAGGGGATTGACGACGCCGATGAGGGCGATGCGTCTGTTCTGGGGTTCGGGCAGGAGGGCGGCGATGGCGCGGTCGCGTGCCACCGCGCGTTCTTCGGGGGTGCCGTAGGGGAGGGTGACGGGTTCGGCGCGCGGGTCCTCGCGGTGGGGCACCTCCTGCCCCAGGTAGGCGTCCAGGGCGGCCAGCCGCAGGGGGGCGGGGCCGTCGAGGAGTTCGGTGAGGGGCCGGCCGGACAGGTCGGCGCACACGCGGGGGTCGAGTTCGCCCGCTTCGAAGGCGCAGGCGCCGAAGGCCCGGCCGATGCGCACCAGGACGTATTGGTTGAGGTAGGTGACGTCGCCGCTGGCCAGACGGGTGCCGTGGTGGACCCAGAAGACACTGGTGGCCACGGGCGGGTCGGGGGTGGCCAGGACGGACCGGCGGAGTTCTTCGAGGTCTCTCATCGGCTGTTCTCCTCGGTCGCGCCGCTTTCCCTGGTCAGGCGGAACAGGTAGGTCAGGACGCCGTCGTTCCAGTCGTGCAGGTGGTGGATGTGAGCGGTGAAGCCCTCGTGGACGGCGTGGCCGATGATGTGGCGCAGGTCGGCGGTGTTGGAGGCGATGAAGAAGACCTCACCGCCCGGGGCGAGGAGGTCGCGTTCGGCGAGTTGGGTGAAGAAGGCGTCGGTGACGGGGGTGCCGGCGCACACGTTGCGGACGATGTCGGGGTCCTCGCTCACCGGCCGGCTGACGGCGGGCGGGTTGAAGGTGACCACGTCCAGGCGGGTGCCGTCGGGCAGGGGCGCGAAGAGGTCACCGACCCGGGGGAGGAACTCGGTGGGGCGGTCGGTACCCACGATGCGGTGGTAGCCGGCCTCGGTGGCGGCGACGCTGGCGGGGTGGACGTCCAGGGCGTGCACGCGGGCGGCGCCGCGCAGGCCGGCCACGATGGCCTCCACGCCGAGCCCCACTCCCATCGCCGCGTAGACACGGCCGCGCACGTCGATCTCGTCGTCCAGGACGCGCTGGTGGATCATCCGGCTGGTGGCGCCGGGGATGAAGACGCCCGGAGGCACCTCGAAGTCCCAACCGTTCCAGGAGTAGGCGCGCGTGGTGTGCAGGTCGGCCTTGGGGCGATTGAGGGCGATGATCTGCTCGGGCGGCAGGGGCGGGGGCAGGCGGTCGAGGAGGGAGGAGTTCACTCGGGTCCTTTCCGGCAGGGGCGAATGAGGGGCGTCGTGGTGGCTCGGTCGGTGACTATAGCGACAATGAAAACCGTTGTCACTTTCGCGGGGCCTCACCCCCGCACCCCCGAGTCGTTCCCTGGGTCGTGACGCCGCGAACCCCCACGATCACGGACCCTCCAGGCACCCGGGGAGGCTCCGAGAGGGGTGTCGTTCGCACGCCAGGATGTAAGTGATTATCGTTTTCACTACAGTGGCGGAAGAGCCGGCGACGAACACGCCGGGACGCGACCCCACACCCCGAACGATCAGAGATGAGAGCTTCCGTGCCCTCGACGACGTCGAACACGACCGCCCCACGGCGCCCCACTCCCCTGCTGCGACCGGACTTTCTGCGCTTGTGGTGCGCCACCACCGCCTCGGGGATGGCCACGTGGGCCATGCCGTTCATCCTCGGGCTCGCCGTCCTGCACGGGTCACTGACCGCCATCGGCCTGGGGTTGGTCCTGGCCACCCGCACCGCCGGGTTCCTGGTCGCCGTTCCCCTGGGCGGACTGCTCGCCGACCGCTACTCCCGGCACGCCGTGGTGTTGTGGTCCGGGCTCGCCGCGGCCGCCGCCAGCCCCGTTCTGGCCGCCGGCCTGGGCACCTCCACCACGTTGATGGCCGTGGCCGCCGCCATCGTCGGGGTGGGTCAAGGGGCGTGCCGCCCCGCCTTTCAGGCCCTGACCGCCGAGATCGTGGCCGTCGAGGACCGACAACAGGCCAACGCCGCCCTCACCTTCTCGGTGCGCGGGGTCACCCTGATCGCCCCCGCGCTCACCGCCTTGGCGGCCACCATCACCGGACCGGCCACCCTGTTGCTGGTCACCGCCGGGCTGTGGCTGGCCACGGCACTGCTCGCACCCAAGGGGACCGGTGTCACGGACCAGGCCCGTGACCGGTCCCCCTTCCACGTGGAGTTCGTCGAAGGACTCACCGAGGCGCGCCGCCACCCCTGGTTCCTATCCGGGCTGGCCGCACTGACCACCGTGATCGCACTGGGCTACTCGGCCACGAACGTGCTACTGCCGCTGACCAGCCGGGATCACTACGGCACCGAGGCCGTGCTCGCCGGCGCGTTGACCGCCTACACCGCCGGCGCTCTGGTCGGCGCGCTCTTGGTGGCCCGGTGGAAGCCCCGCGCGCAGGGGTGGTGGGCGCTGTTCGGGCTGGGTCTGTACGCGCTGGCGCCGCTGAGCCTGGCGTTCCCGGTCGGCGCCGTGGCGGTCTTCGCCGCCTACGCGGTGGTGGGAGTGGGGGTGGAGTTGTTCAATGTGCCCTGGTTCACCGCCGCCCAGCGCGAGGTCGCTCCGGACAAGTTGGCCAGGGTCTCCTCCCTGGACTTCCTGTTCGCCTACGGGTTCGCACCCGTGGGGCTGGCGCTGATCGCCCCGGCGGCGCAGGCCTTCGGAACGGAGTCGGTGTTGCTCGGGTGTGCGGTGTTGTGCGTGCTCGCGCCGGCGCTGGCGGCGTTGGCACCGGGTGCCAGGGACTTCCGCACCCGACACCATGGCGCTCCGCAAAATTCCCTATCGCTCCCCAAAAATACCTGCTAACCTGACTTTAAAGGAGTGTTAGGGATAGAGCGACGCTCCTGCCGCGATGTCGCACACGAGATTCAGGAGGGCGTATGAGCCCCGAGGGCCCGATCATCGAAGACGTCCACGACTTGCGTGCCCTGCTTCGCGCCGACCTCGTCGTCGCGATGAAGGCTCGTCGCCCCGAGGTCGTCTCGGCGCTGCGTACCGCCCTGGCCGCCTGGGACAACGCCGAGGCGGTCACCGTCCCGAAGGTTCAGCGGGAGGGCGGGAGCGAACACGTCGCGGGCGCCCGGGTCGGGATCGGTGCCGCCGAGGTGGAACGACGGGTGTTGTCCGTTGAGGAGGTGCGAGCACTGTTGCGCCGGCAGGTCGAGGAGCGGGTCGAGGAAGCGGAGCGCTATGACTCGCACGGCCGGCACGAAGCCGCCGAGCGGCTTCGACGGGAGGCCCACGCCCTGAGGAAGTACGGCTGAGTCGCTGCGCGTCCAGGGTTCTCGTACGTACGCTGGAACGTGAACGGTCCCCCACCACTACGCCTGGTGGGGGACCGTTCTCGTGGGTTCCTACTTCGAGGACAGAGCACCCAGCAGAGCCGCCCACTCTCGCCCTTGGAAGCCCAAATACCCTAGGCCACGGTTCTGCGTGTCACGCACATCCGCGCCTCCGACGCACTCACGCACCTCCACGCAGGCGCCACCACTTCCGTTGCTATAGCTGGATTTCTTCCAGTCCTCGTTCATCATTCGATGTGGCCTCGAATCTCTTCCATCCTGGACCGGGACACCGATGCGGGCAGTGCTGCGCTTCGCAGCTCCGCGAAGATCCGCTCGTAGCTCGCCACAACCCCTGGGTGCTTCAGTGTCATTCCGGTCTGTTGGCTCTCAATGTAAGCAAATGCACCGTTTCCAGGCACTTCCATCAGGATAAAGGACCCGCCCAGACCCGCGTGCCCCTCAGCCTCGATCGGGACTATCTGGATGTGCAGGCGAGAAAGCCAGGAGAGCTCTATCAGTCGGTCGATCTGAGCCGGCATCACTCCAGGGTCGCGAAAGCGTCGCAGAAGCACGGCCTCGTCTATCAGGAAGGTCGATCTCGGCGGGTGATCACGCTCAAGAATCCTCTGTCGCTTCTGCCGGGCCTCCAGAATCTGGTTGAGGGCTTCAGGGGTCGCGTCAGGCTCCGCAAGTTCACTGATGGCACGGATGTACTGCTCAGCCTGTAAGAGACCGGGCACCAAACCCAGAGAGTAGTCCTGAATCTTGGTCGCTGACTGCTCCGCTTCAGCGACTTCCCTGAAGTACGTGGTCATACCGACCCCTGAGAACGCCGCATCCCAGGCACCCAAGATGATGCCGTTAGCGGTAAGAGCCTTATCAAGGCGTACTACAGGATCCCGCCTAGTCCCTTTTTTCCCAAGCTCCAAGTCACTGATCGTGCTCTGCGCAACCAAAGATACAGCTGCCAACTCCTGTTGCGTGAGACCGGCCTGACCTCGGATCTTCTTCAGTAGACGACCGAAGCGAACCCGCGCTTCCCCCTCTTCGTTCCCCTTTTCCAACTTCCCACCATCCCTCCACCGAGCTCTACCGCTGGCAATAAATCTTCTATCGGGTTTAGCGGTAATGATAGACCGCGCACCCCCTCCGTTGGCAGAGTTTCAGAAGAATCCACTTCCCCTCGCGACTAAAACCGCAAATCGAAGTGATCATCAGCCACACCTGAAATCAGATCCATCACCAACCACCCAAGGTGCGACAAATGCAAAATATTGGGACACGTTCACCCGTACCGGAAAAGCCCTTCCCCCGCCTGATCCACTTCCGTGACCCGAATCGACGCGGCCTCCTCCTGGGCCACACCCACGACCACCAATCCCTGGCCCAGTGGTGTCACAGCGTTCTGCCCTGCCACGCTCGCCCACTGACCCTGGTCACCCGAGCACTGGTCGACAACGCTCTCCAGCACACCCGTTCCGGGCTGCCGGGCGGCACGGTGCGCGTCGTGCTGGACCGGACCCGCCCCCTGCTCCCCCACCTGTACGTCACCGACGAGGGCCCTCTGCCCGGACCGAACATCAGCTATCCCCGCCGCGACGACCAGGCCCCGTGCAGCGGCCTGGCCTTGGTCGAGCGGCTCTCCGTGTACTGGGACTTCTCCTGGTCCTGGGACGGCCACCGCATCCGCGCCCTGACCCTGCAAGTGGTCTTCGACCTCACCGAACCGGCTGAGCCCGATCAACGCGCGCACGAAAAAGGCCCGGAAAAGCGTCATACCGCTCTCCCGGGCCCACGGACCCTGAATCCAAGAATCCCCTGAAACCAGAAAGCAGAGCCCATGTCGCACCCTATCCCCGCGCCCCGCCGCCCGCAGGACCTTCGCTCGAACAGCCCCTATCGCCCTCTCCCCGCTTCGGGCCCGACCTGCGCCTTCTGCACTCACCGCACCTGTCGCGCCTATCGGGCACAACACCTTCCTCGTCTGGGCGGTCACCGCACCGAGTTCGCTCGCGAGCACCGCCAGGCCGCACGACTTCAGGCCCATCATCCGCGCTCGATCATCTGGTTCGGAGAGGCCACACAGTCGTTCTGGGTGGCCTCAGCCTCGGGACTGGTCGAAGCCGAAACCATCGATGCGGTGCTCACCTACCTGTGGACCCATGCGCAGCGGATCATCTCTCGCCGTTGAGCGGGCTCTTTCCTCCTGGTGGCCCCGGTGTGGTTTGCTCTAGGCTCAAACGAAACCGCGAACCTGATGGTGTGTTCCTTTTGTCCGTTTCTCAACAAGTTGCAAATTTGGACCCCAAGCGCGAATAGACTCGCAGGTCAGGGAGACTGCTCCCCGCGCACGCGGGGATGGACCCTTACACCCCCTAGAGCATCGCTATCTGCGAGAACTGCTCCCCGCGCACGCGGGGATGGACCTCGGTTGAGTTAGAGTTTGCATCTAATTCGTTTCTGCTCCCCGCGCACGCGGGGATGGACCCGGTGCCGTCTTGGCCGGGCAGGTCGAGGTCTCCTGCTCCCCGCGCACGCGGGGATGGACCCGATGACGGCGAACCCAGGGCGTTCCGGGGTGGCTGCTCCCCGCGCACGCGGGGATGGACCTGGACCGAGCATCGACTTCCGAGGAGACGGCGTCTGCTCCCCGCGCACGCGGGGATGGACCCCGATCGCCAACTCAGCACTTCTGCGCACGTTACTGCTCCCCGCGCACGCGGGGATGGACCCGTTTAGGAGTAGGTCGGCTCCTCGAACAGCTCCTGCTCCCCGCGCACGCGGGGATGGACCCTCGATGAGGGTGAAGCCGTTGTAGCTGTCGTCCTGCTCCCCGCGCACGCGGGGATGGACCCACCGCCTTGAACCGGGCGCCGTCAGTCGACCCTGGCCGGGACGGGGCAGGAGTTCGCGGTACGCAGTCGTGACCACAACGCCCAGGACAGAAAGACCATCCCGGCGACCGCGAGCACCGGTTGCAGCGGAGCGAACCAGGCCATGGCTCCACTGGTACCCAGCGCCAACAGGACGAGCTTGTTGCAGACCGGGCAGCCGATCGCGAACCAGGCCAGGGCCGCGCCCACCATGCTCCTTCCTCCATCACGGTCGCTGCGCGTTTCCTCGACCGCCGACACACCCCGCACGTAGGTGGCCATGACCAGGCCGGCCAGGATCGAGGTGGCGATCCAGACCGGGTACGACCAGCACGTCGGTTCGATCTCCCGGGTGAACAATCCGTTCGGGATGAGCACGGCCGGCACCCCCAGCAGGAGCAGGGTCGCGATCGTGCCCACCGCCGCCACGCCCCACTGCCGCAATCCCCACGTGCGCATTCGGTGTCTCCCCTCATCTGGCCCTTCGGTGGGCCCGGTGGACGGAGTGGGAACCCGGTGGAGTGCCCCCTGTGACCATCCTCTTTCTATGCAGCATAGAGTACCTTCTATCGCACATAGAAAGTAGAGGTGTTCCATGTCCCGACGATCCAAGGGCACCACGACCACACCACTGCTCCTGACCGGAGCGGTGCTACTCGCCCTCGTCGTGGCGGTGGCCATCGGGCTGGCCCTGGAAGAGGACCCCTCGGAGCCAGGGACCTCGGGCACCGCTCCCGCGAACCAGGCGGTAGAGGATCCCATCGGTGAGGAGCAACGCGAGTGGGGGCAGAGCCTGGCCAGGCGCGAGGCCGCGGACCCCACGGCCATGGGCGAACAGGACGCCCCCGTGGTGATGATCGCCTACTCCGACTTCACCTGTCCCTTCTGCGCCGCTTGGGCCCAGGACACCCAGCCCGAACTGGTCGAACGCTACGTCGAATCCGGCGAGCTGCGTATCGAGTGGCGCGAGTTCCCCTACCTGGGAGACCCGGCCCGTGACCTCTCCGTGGGCGCGCTGGCCGCCGCCGAGCAGGACGCCTTCTGGGAGTACCAGGAGGCGGTCTTCGCCCGGCAGGACGAACTGACGTCGTCCTCCGACGCCGAAGGAGAGCTCAGGGCGATCGTCGACGACCTCGGATTGGACATGGAACGCTTCGACGCCGATCTGCGAAGCGAGGAACTGCTGAGCCAGGTCGACGCCGACTTCCTCGAAGGACAGCAGATCGGGGTGTCCGGCACCCCGGCCTTCATCATCAACGGGGACCCGGTCATGGGCGCTCAGCCCCTGCCGACATTCCTCAACAGCATCGACACCGCCCTGACCGCGGCCGGGGCGTGAGCACGATGGACATCGGTTTCCTCGCCGCGGTGGCGGGCGGCGTCCTGGCCTTGCTCAGCCCATGCAGCGCCCTGTTGCTGCCCTCCTTCTTCGCCTACGCCTTCCGTGACCCGGGGCGCCTCCTGCTGCGCACCGGTGTCTTCTACCTCGG
This sequence comes from Nocardiopsis alkaliphila YIM 80379, assembly GCF_000341005.1. Classification (GTDB taxonomy): domain Bacteria; phylum Actinomycetota; class Actinomycetes; order Streptosporangiales; family Streptosporangiaceae; genus Nocardiopsis; species Nocardiopsis alkaliphila. The sequence goes on from NZ_ANBD01000025.1 coordinate 14,273, forward strand.
ACTGTGCCTGACCCTGATTCCGCTCGGGGCCGGCTCGGCCATGGTCAGCGTCCTGTTCTACGGCCACCGCGAAACGCTCATCAACGTCGCCGGTGGCGTCATCATCGCCTTCGGCATCGCCCAAATCCTGGGGTTGGGCTTCACCTGGGGGCCTCTGGCGCGAGCCCAGGGGCGTTTCGCCGCGGGCCGGGGTCACCTGTCGGTGCTCGGGCTGGGCGCCGTCTATGGATTGGCGGGATTCTGTTCCGGGCCGATCCTGGGTGCGGTCCTCACCGTCGCGGCCACCGGCACCCCGTTGCGCGGCATGCTGCTCATGGCTGCCTACGCCATGGGCATGGTGCTTCCCATGTTCGCGTTGGCCCTGATGTGGGACCGCTACGAACTGGGGCGTCGTCGGTGGCTACGGGGTCGGTCGGTGAGTCTGGGCCCGGTGACCACGCACACCACCGCGCTGTTGAGCGGTGGCCTGTTCATCGGCATCGGGGTGCTCTTCATCGCCTTCGACGGCACGGCGTCCATGGTGGGCCTGCCCGGAATGGAGCAGGCGGAACGGCTCGCCTACCGGGCGCAGGAGTCGCTCCACCGTCTGGGGACGATGACCGATCTCATCGCACTGGTCCTGGTGATGGTCCTGGCCGGTGCGTTGTTCCTGCTCACTTGGCGCGCCAGGAGCCGTGACGCCGAGGCCACGGAGTCCACTTCCTCGAAGACCGACGATGGTGCCTCGCTCCTCCAGGGCGACCAGACCTCGGAAAGGGGCTGACCCGTGCCATCGGCCAAGGGCCACGGTGTCCTGGTGGGCGCCGTGGTGCTCTTCCTGAGCGCCTGCGCGGTACCGAACGCGGGTGGATCCCACACCGAACCTCGTGACGATCCGGCCCTGCCTCCCCCGGAGGTCTCCGCTCCGCTCCCCCACCCCCTACGGGGCGAACCCCTGTGGACGGCGCCGTTCTCCTCCGAGCCCAAGGCCACCGAGTCGATGTTCATCGGGGTGTCGCAGAAGCGGGAGGGCGGCGCGGTCGAGTTCCTCGGGGTCGACCACACCGGCCGGACCAGGTGGTCGACCGAGCGCGACCCCGAGTGCACCGGGTTCACCCTCGTCCGTGATCCAAACGGCGGCACGGAACTGGTGGTGTTGCTCGACAAGGAGAGGGACCCGGAAGGGGGCTTCCTGGCCACCAGGACCACGGCCTCGGCCTTTCACCCCGACAGTGGCGAACTCGCCTGGGGGCCGACCCACGTTCCGGGCACCCTGGTGGGCCCGGGCCTGGTCTTCGCGGCGATCCAGGGGAGCGTGATGAGCGACCACACCGGTCCCAAGGTCGCCCTGAGCCCGAGTACGGGCGCGGTGGTCGCCGACGAGAACAAGGGCGAGGTGGTCCTGCACGAGTACCACGGTCTGCTGTTGGCCCACGGTGAGGGTGCGCTGCGGGCGGTCGACGCCGACGGCACGGGCCTATGGGAGCACACCGATCTGGAGATTCCCTCGGAGCTGGACACCACGAGCGTCCGGGTCGGTTACGGGCCCCGGCCGGCCGGCGATTCCGGGGCGGCGGTCACGCTCGTGTGGACCGCCGCTTCGGCGGACGAGGAGGAGCCCTTGCTGTACACGGTGCACGATCTTCGTACCGGGGAGCGGATCCTCACGCTCGCTCCGGATCGTGAGCCCAAGACGCTGGACCTCGGAGACGGTCTGACGGCGGTCCTGGGGGCGCCCGTCGATGCTCCGGACACATCGAGCGTGTACGTGGTGAGCGAGCAGGGCGAGGCTCCGCTGTGGCGACGTTCGGTACCTTCCAACGTCCGCGTGCGCGGGTCGGTCGGCGCCGACCTCTACCTCGACGAGGACGGGACGCACCGAGCCTTGGACGTACGGACCGGGACGGTCGAGCTGGAGTGGGACGGACCGACCGAACTACCCGCCGCAGCGCTCCCGGGGGGACCGGCCCTGGTGGAGGTCACCACCGCCGAGGACTCACGGGTGTTCGCCGCCCTCCCCCTGGATTGAGCGGAGCCGTTCGATGGATCCCCTCGGCCGGGGCCTCCCTCCACCGGACCGGTTTCTATGGTGGATAGAATCACACGAAGGCGCGGACGAAGCCGCGACGGAATTCACTGGAGACGGGTGCCATGGTCACGGGCCTTGGATCGTTGGAGTCGGAGGTCATGGAGGCGTTGTGGGCCTCCCCCTCCAGCCTGAGCGTTCGGCAGGTGTTGGACTCCCTTCCGCGTGAGGGGATCGCCTACACCACGATCTCCACCGTTTTGGAGAACCTGCGCCGCAAGGGGTGGGTACGGCGTGAACGTCTGGGGCGTCTGTGGTTCTACCAGCCGATACGCGACCGCTCCACCCACGCCGCCGAACAGATGCGCGACGCGTTGGAGGGCAGCCGGGACGCCGGGGCCACGCTCCTGCGTTTCGTCGACGGCATGCGTCCCGATGAGGTGCGGACCCTGCGCTCGCTTTTGGCCGAACTCCCCGAGGAGGAGCCGTGATGTGGTCGTTCGTGGCGATCGGTGCCGTGGCCGCGCTCAGTGTCAAGGGACCCGGCGTGCTGCGTCACGCCACCTCGAACCATGACCCCGGTCCTCGCGTCGAACTCACCCTGTGGGTGGGCGCGAGCGTGGTGTGGTTGCTCTCGTGCATCGCCCTGGTCCTGGTCGCGGCGGCCGAGCTGCTGGGGCCTTCGCTCAAGGGCATCGTCGCCACCTGCGTGAGCCTCTACCAGGCCGTGGAGTCCCATGGCTCCGGTGCCATGGTCGCCGTGGGAGCCGCCCTGCTGCTGGGCCTGTTCGCCGCCGGCCGACTGGTGTGGACCGGCCTGCTCCGTGGTCGGGCCGGACGGTCCTGGCGGCGCGGGCACGCCCGTGAGCTGGACGAGGGCGCCGTGCCCCGTGTCCTGCACGGTCACCAGGTGTGGCTGGTTCCCTCGCCGCGTCCGGAAGCCTACTGCGTACCCGGGAACGGGGGCCGTATCGTCATCACCAGCGGGGCATTGGAGGTTCTGACCCCACGGCAGGCCCACGCCGTTCTGGAACACGAGAGGGCCCACCTCGACGGTGGCCATCACCTGCTCGTGGGTTGGGTGCGTTTGCTGGACAAGGCCTTTCCGAGGGTTCCCTTGCTACGGGCCGCCGCCGAGCGCGTTCCCGTCCTGGTCGAATGGGCCGCGGACGATCGCGCCGTGCGCCGGGTAGGGGTGGGGCCGTTGGCCCACGCCCTGGGGCGTTTCGCCGGCTCCGATGGCGCGTCCGACACCGTCGCCTTGTCCATCGGCGGCGCCTGCCCGGTCGAGCGGGTGCGTCGACACCTCACGCCCGCTCCGAGGTGTTCACGGACGCCGGCCTTGGGACGTGCGGTGTCGGCCGGCCTGGTCCTCGTGGCCCCCTTGGCGTTCACCATCGCCATGACGATGACCTCCGCGATCGTTCCGCCCTGTTATTGCCCGGTTTAACCGACTTTCGCCACCGGTCCGGTGACCTGCGATCGGCGTCCCCGGTGGTTCGGCCCCGGCTGTGCGAGACCGGAAGGAGCGGTGTCGGTGGGATGTGGTTGTCTTTTCGCATGAGCGTTGAGATCGAGCGGTTCGTGCGACTGGTACAGGCACTCCCCGACTGCAAGAGCACGGACTCGGAGCGGTACACCACCTTCCGGGTCCACGAGAAACCCTTCGCCTACCTGTGGCCGGACACCGCCACCGTGGGTCTGAAGCAGACCCTCATCGAACAGGCCGCTCTGGTCGCCGAACGACCCGACGTCTTCGAGGTGCAGTTCACCACCGGTTCCTTCGGTTGGGTGGTCGTCCACCTGGAAGGCGTCGACCTGGACGAGCTCAGCGAGCTCACCCTGGAGGCCTGGTACCTGACCGCGCCCGAGGAACTCCTGAGTACCCCTCCCACGCCGCGCTCCCTGGTCGAGGCCGGGTAGTCCACCGGTTCCCGCGAACCCCCGGGCCGCTCAGGCGGACCCACGGAAGGTCCGCCGGTAGGCGCTGGGCGAGACCCCCAACGCCTGGTGCATGTGTTGGCGCAGGGACGTGCCGGTACCGAAGCCCGCGCGTTCGGCGATCCGGTCCACCGCAAGGTCCGAACCCTCCAACAACCTCCTGGCCAGGTCCAGGCGCTGTTCGGCCAGCCACCGCCCCGGCGACATCCCGGTCTCCTCGCGGAACCGACGGGTGAAGGTGCGCACGCTCATCGCCGCCCGATCCGCCATCTCCCGCAGACCGGGCTGTTCCTCCAGGTGTTCCAGCGCCCACGCACGGGCCCCGGCGGTGGCGGCGCGACCGGGTTCGGGGAGGGGTCGGCGAATGTACTGGGCCTGCCCGCCCTCGCGGTGGGGCGGCACGACCGTGCCCCGGGCGACCTCGTTGGCGACGGCCGCGCCGTGGTCGCATCGGATCATGTGCAGGCACAGGTCGATCCCGGAGGCCACCCCGGCGGCGGTGAGGTGGCGACCGTTGTCGGTGTAGAGCACGTCGGGGTCGAGGTCGATGTGCGGGTACATCGAGCGGAAGTATCGGGCCGAACGCCAGTGGGTGGTGACCCGGCACCCCTCCAGCATCCCGGCGGCGGCCAGCACGAACGCGCCGGTGCAGATGGAGGCCACGCGCGCGGTGGCGGGGATCAGGCCCAGGGCAGCGGCCAGGTCCGGGGCCAGGGGGTCGTGGGGGCGCTCCCCGTAGTCCTCGTCGGCGGCGGGCAACACGACGGTGGCGGCCTCGGCCAGGGCTTCGGGTCCATGGTCGACGAGGATCTCGAAGTCGGTGTCGGTGCGCACTCGTCCGGGTTCCAGAGCACAGGTGCGCACCTCGTAGAGGGGTTCGCCGTCGGCGTCGCGGGCCTGGCCGAACAGGCGGTGCACCGCGGAGGCCTCGAAGGACAGCAGGCCTTGACGAACCAGGACCGCCACCGGGTGGCGTTGGGGATGCCCAAAGATGCTCATGGCCCGATTCTTTCACTTGTTGGCTTTCGAGCCACTGTCGGCGATGGGGTGCTCGGAACCAACCTGGTTCCATGCTGACGACGACACACGAACGCTCTCCCGTCCGGCCGCGCCGGGCCTGGCTGATCGCCCTGGTCGCGGGACTGGTCATCACGGGCGCGGCCGCCTTCGCGACGATGCCGGGGCTGCTCACCGATCCCCTGCGCACCGAGTACCGGTGGTCGCGGGCGAGCATCGGTCTGGCCGCCTCGGTGAACATGGTGGTCTACGGGCTCGTCGCCCCCTTCGCCGCGGCCTGGATGGACCGGTTCGGTCTGCGCCGGGTCGCGCTGGTGGCGCTGGCGTTGATCGCGGTGGGGGCGACTTCGACGACGCTGATGTCCCAGCCCTGGCAGTTCACCCTGTACTGGGGGCTGTTGGTGGGGGCCGGAACCGGTTCGCTCTCGATGACCTTCGCCGCCACGGTGGCCCAGAACTGGTTCGTGGAGCGACGTGGCCTGGTGGTGGGCACGTTGACCGGTGCGAGCGCGTTCGGGCAGATGGTGTTCCTTCCGAGCCTGGCCTGGATGGTGGACCACCATTCCTGGCGTCCGGCGGTGGTGACTTTGGCGTTGACCGCCACGGTGCTGGCGACCCTGGCCGTCATGGTCCTGCGTGATCACCCGGCCGACGTGGGGCTTCGTCCCTACGGCGCCCCGTGTCCGGTGGCCAAGCCGTCGCCGCGACCGGGAGCGGCGACGCGCACGTTGCGGGTGCTGGCCACTTCGGTGGGCGATCGCCGGTTCTGGGTGCTGGCGGGGACCTTCGCGATGTGCGGGGCCACCACCAACGGGTTGTTGTGGACGCACTTCGTGCCCGCCGCCCAGGATCAGGGCATGGCCGTGACGGTGGCGGCGACCCTGGTGTCGGTGGTGGGCGTGTTCTCCCTGGTGGGGACCGTGCTCTCCGGGTGGTTGTCGGACCGGTTCGATCCCAGGTGGTTGCTGGTCGCCTACTACGGGGGACGGGCGTTGCTCCTGGCCGTGCTGCCGGTGGTGCTCGGGCCACAGGCGGGCCCGGCGATGGTGACCTTCGTGGTGTTGTTCGGATTGTTGGACGTGGCGACGGTGCCACCGACGATCCTGTTGGCGCGGCGCGTGTTCGGCGCCGACGGGGCGGTGGTCTTCGGCTGGGTGAACGCGGTGCACCAGGTGGGTGCGGGAGCGATGGCGGTCACCGGTGGTCTGCTGCGGGACGTGGGCGGCGGGTACGGGCCGGTGTGGCTGCTGGCGGCCACGCTGTGCGCGTTCGCCGCTCTGCTGGCCCCGCGCGTGGGGAGGCCCTGATGCGGCGGATTCGATGGGCGGCCCGGCCGAGCGCGTTCTCACTGGTGTTGTCGGTGGCGGCCCTGCTGCTGGGGTATGTGGGGTGGGCCGGTTGGGAGCAGGGGGTGCGGGCCGCTCGGGGCGAGGGCGCCGCCGGGACGTTCGTGGCCTCCTCCCTGTCCTGTGTGCGACATCCGGGGCACGAGTCCTGCGTGTGCCAGGGGACCTTCCACCCGGACCTTCCTGACTCCCCCGGTTCCCAGGAGGGCGCCGAAGACGAACGTGGTGAGCGCGCGGTGCGGTTGCACGCGGCGGATCGAGCCGACTGCGTGGAAGGGGTGGAGATCGCCGCTGTGGACGTGGGCGCCGCCGACCGGGTCTACGGGCCTGGTGGGTCACGGGAGTGGGTGTTCTCGGCGGTGCTGATGCTGGTCGGTGGGGGCGGCGCCGTGGCCGTGGTGGCGGGCCGGCTCCACACACGGCCCGGAACGGAAGCCAGGGACACCACCGATGGGTGAGCCCCATGGGAGCGATCCCGGATTCTCTCCGAATCTCCCATAGACCACGTACGGGTCTACGACCTGGACTGGTCCGGGCCCCTCTTTCCTTCGGGGCGCACGGCGCGAGACGTCGGGCGCCCCGTTGTGACGGATTCGGCGGCCATGGAGAAGCGTTGACCGGTTTCTTTGGTCTTTGTGGGTAGTCAATACCAATGACCGGATCAGGTTCGCGACATGGAGCCGCCGACCACGCCACAGGAGGTCCCATGAGGCCATGGGTCGCCCTTCCCACGACCGGTGCCGTATCGCGGGTGCTCCTGGTCCTTGCCATGGCCTTGATGGCGGGGTGTTCGAGCGCCGATCCGGGTGAGCCCCAGGAGCGTACCTTCAGCGACGTGCCCGAGCCCTTGATCGTGGAGGGCGGCCAGGCCGAGCTCACGCTCGTGGCCTCCGACATCGACGGGGTACGGGTGACCCGCCAGGAGTCCGGGCAGGCCGGGGGCGAATGGGGCCTGGAGGGCGACACCCTCTCCTTGGACGCCGAATGTTCCCTGTTCTCCCGCTGCCACGTGCGTTACGTGGTGGAAGCGCCCGCCGACACCGACCTGTCGGTGAGCACGGACAACGGATCGGTCTCCCTCACCGGGTTCACGTCCATGGTCAAGGTGACCTCCGACAACGGTCCGGTCCTGCTCTCCCGTGCCTTTGGCCCCATCGACCTCTCCTCGGCCAACGGTGATCTGACGCTCGAGGACGTCGCTTCCGACACCGTGCGCCTGGCCACGGACGACGGCGGCATCGACGCCGCCTTCGCCGCACGCCCCACCGAGGTGGGGGTCAGCACCAACAACGGCGACGCGACCTTGGCTTTGCCCCAGGGCCCCTACATGGTGTTCGCTACCGCCGACAACGGTGAGATCATCACCGACGTGGACGTGGACTCCTTCGCCGAGAGCACCATCAGTGCCCGGACCGACAACGGCACGATCACCCTGACCCCCGTGGAGTGAAGTGCTCGGCACGGCGCGGAGGACGCGTTCGTTGTCGCGGCGTTCTCGGCCGGCCCGCGCGGGACCCTCGGTGTGCCCTCCCGGGGCCCGTGGGTACTTCCGCTGCTCTTGGGGCCCGCCGAACTCGGCCTCCTCACCGGCTTCACCCCGCGACCGGTCCCGACCAGGCGATCTGGCCACTGTGGACGATAGTCTGCGCGCGATGTCGAACGTGAGGAGGGCACCGATGAACCAGGGTGCGGAACTACCCGAACGCAGCCGTCAGGTGGCGCGGGTGCTGGAGGAACTCGGTCTGAGCGGACGGGTGCGCGCGCTGCCCGCGTCCACCCGCACCGCCGCCGAGGCCGCTCAGGCCCTGGGGTGTGAGGTGGGTGCCATCGCCAACAGTCTGGTGTTCATGGCCGATGAGGCGCCACTGCTGGTGATGACCAGCGGGCGGCACCGGGTGGACGTGGAGCTGCTGGCCGAGCGCACGGGCAAGGGCCGGATCCGCCGAGCCGAGCCGGAGGAGGTACGAGCGGCCACCGGGCAGGCCATCGGCGGGGTCGCTCCCGTGGGCCATCCGAAACCGGTGGAGACCGTGGTGGACCCCAGCCTGGCCGACCATCCCACGCTGTGGGCGGCGGGCGGCACCCCGAACACGATCTTCCCCCTCACCTACACCGAACTGGTCGAGATCACCGGTGGCGCCGAGGTCCCCGTCAACTGATCTCACCCCGTTCTCGTCGATTCCGGGAGGGCCTTACTCACGGCCCAGGCGATCAGACCGCCGATGGCGCCCACGATCGTGCCGGTGACCAGGCTGCTCAACGCCGCGAAACCGCGCAGGATGACCTGCTGCACCATCGGAGACAGGTCGGCGAGGGCGCCGCCGAGCCTGGGCGCCTCACCCTCCCAGGCGAGGTGCCACAGGAGTTGGTGACCGAGCATGAGCACCACTCCATACAGCAGTCCCACCACGACAAGGGTGAGGAAGGGGTTCGGCACGCGGCGCCACAGGACCACGATGATCCACACCAGGGGTGGGGCGAACACGAACAGGGCGTTGACGAAGGTCCCTTCGTGGATGATCCCGAGGTCGTGCAGCACCACACGCGGCGCGGCGAGCAGGGCCAACAGGACCAGGACCGGCAGGGGTAGGCCCGATACCGGGCGATTTCGTGTGTTCATGCGCCCATCCTGCGAAGTCGTGGGGCGGCGCGCGTCGGTTCCAGGTCTTGACCCACTACGTCCGAACGCGTGCTCCTTCCCAGGGTGCGGTACGGTCGCCCGCGAACACCGGGCTTTCACTCGGACGGGGAAGGACGCGCACTTGACCAGAGTCGGCTGGAGCACCACCGTCGTCACCGCCGTGGTCGCCTTGGTCATCGGCTTCGGTGCCGGTTGGTTCGGTCATGATCTGGCCTCCGCCCCGCCTTCTCCGGTGCTCGCCCAAGAGCCCGGTGAGGATGCTTCAGAACGGCCGACGAGCGGGTTCGAGGCGGTCAGCGTGGGCTTGGACCAGACCCACGAGTTCGCGGACGGGCTCACCATCGGCCTGAGCGGTTTCGAACGCGGGGTCGAGGAGGGCGGGGTCGACCCCACCACCGGTGAGGAGGGCGACCTTTCCTACCTGTCCTGGCGGGTGGAGTTGGCCAATGAGGGCGACCAGACGGTACAGACCGGGTCGGTGACGCGGTCCTGCTCGGTGGGCGATCCACCGCGAGAGTCGGGAACGCCCGCCCTGGGTGCCGGCGTCAATCCGCCCGAGAGCCTGGGACCGGGGCGCTCCGGTTCCTGGGACGAGGACTGTTGGGCCGAAGAGGACGATACCCACCTCCAGTACACGGTGGAGTTCCATGACCAGGACTTCGTACCGTTGTACCCACCGGTGACCTTCACCGGCACCGTGGATTGATCCCTCCCCCTGGGAGGCGTTGGCCACCGGAGCACCCGATGGAAGAATGTGTGAGGTGAGACACCACCATTCGGACATGACCGATCCCGTGCAGGACGCGCCGGAGGTCGAAGCCCCCAAGGAGAGCGCGGCGGGAATCCCGGCAGTGCTCAGCAGCGTGCGTCATCTGGGCGAACAGGCCGGAGTGATGCGCGGACTGCCGGCGATGCTCGCGGTCAACCAAAAGCGCGGTTTCGACTGCCCTGGATGTGCCTGGCCGGAGGCGGACAAGCGGCACACCGCGGAGTTCTGCGAGAACGGCGCCAAGGCGGTGGCCGAGGAGGCCACCCGCCACGCGGTGGGCGCGGACTTCTTCGCCCGGCATCCGGTCGCTACTCTGGCCGAGCGCTCCGGCTACTGGCTGGGAAAGCAAGGCCGGTTGACCGAACCGGTGTACCTACCCGAGGGCGCCACCCACTACGAGCCGATCTCGTGGGAGGCCGCGTTGGACCTGGTGGCCGAGGAGCTGCGAGGGCTGGCCTCCCCCGACGAGGCGGTGTTCTACACCTCCGGTCGGACGAGCAACGAGGCGGCCTTCGCCTACCAGTTGCTGGCCCGACAGTTGGGCACGAACAACCTGCCGGACTGTTCGAACATGTGCCACGAGTCCTCCGGTTCGGCGCTCACCGAGACCTTGGGCGTGGGCAAGGGCAGTGTGTCCTTGGAGGACGTCCACCAGGCGGATCTGATCATCGTGGCCGGGCAGAACCCGGGCACCAACCACCCACGGATGTTGTCGGCCCTGGAGAAGGCCAAGCGCGCGGGCACGAGGATCGTCACGGTCAACCCGCTGCCCGAGGCCGGTATGAAGGCGTTTCGCAACCCGCAGAGCCCGCGAGGGCTGGTGGGGCGCGGCACCGAACTCACCGACCTTTTCATGCAGATCAAGGTGGGCGGGGACCTGGCCCTGTTCAGCGCCCTCGACCGATTGTTGTTGGAGGCGGACCAACGCGGCGAGCGGGTTCTGGACCACGACTTCGTGCGGACCTTCACCCACGGGTTCGAGGAGTTCTCCGAGGCACTGCTCGCCGAACCCGAGGAGGAGTTCTGGTCGCGCACCGAACGTGACACCGGGCTGCCCCGGTCACTGGTGGAGGAACTGGTCGCCATGGTGATCGCCTCGGAGCGGATCGTGGTGTGCTGGGCGATGGGTCTGACCCAGCACAAGCACTCGGTGCCCACCATCCGCGAGGTGGTCAACTTCTTGCTGCTGCGCGGCAACGTGGGCCGGCCGGGTGCGGGGGTGTGCCCGGTGCGCGGCCATTCCAACGTGCAGGGCGACCGCACGATGGGCATCATCGAGCGGCCCTCCCCGGCCTTCCTGGACGCGCTGGGCTCGGAGTTCGGCTTCGAGCCGCCGTGTGAGCACGGGCACGACACCGTGAACGCGATCCGGGCGATGGGGCGCGGTGAGGTCGGCGTGTTCTTCGCGATGGGCGGCAACTTCGTCTCCGCCTCCCCCGACACCGAGGTGACCGAGGAAGCGATGCGTCGGGTGGGGTTGACGGTGCACGTGTCCACCAAACTCAACCGTTCGCACGTGGTCACCGGCGCGCGGGCGCTCATCCTGCCCGCGTTGGCCCGCAGTGACAAGGACACGTACCAGGGACGGGCCCGCTGGGTGACGGTGGAGGACTCCATGGGGCTGGTGCACGCCTCCCACGGAGTGTTGACACCGTTGTCGAAGCACATGTGGTCGGAACTGGACATCGTTCGTGGCCTGGGCCGCCGGTTGTTCGGCAACGCTCCGGTGGACTGGGACGCGATGGCCGACCACGACCGGGTGCGCGACCACGTGGCCGCGGTGGTGCCCGGGTTCGAGGACTTCAACGCCAAGGCCCGGCGGCGCGGCGGGTTCGCGTTGCCGCACGCGCCCCGGGACGATCGGCGGTTCCCGACCGCGACCGGCCTGGCCAACTTCACGGTGAACGGTACCTACGCGCCGCGGGTGCCCAAGGGGCGGCTGTTGTTGCAGACACTGCGTTCGCACGACCAGTACAACACCACGGTCTACGGGCTCGACGACCGGTACCGGGGCGTCCGCCAGGGACGTCGGGTGGTTCTGGTCAACCCCGAGGACGCCCGTGAGCTGGGCCTGGCCGATGGTGCCTACACCGACATCGTGGGCGAGTGGAGTGATGGTCGGGAGCGGCGCGCCCCGCACTTTCGGGTGGTGCACTATCCCACCGCGCGGGGCGGCGCGGCCGCCTACTACCCGGAGACCAACGTGCTGGTGCCCTTGGACTCCACCGCGGACGTGAGCAACACACCCACGTCCAAGTCGGTGGTGGTGCGGTTCGAGCCCTCCTCCGTCCGGAGCGGGCCGACGCCTGCGGCCGAACTCCCCTGACCACCGCGACCCTGGAACGCCCTGGTCGCCCCGGGAGCGGTCAGTCACGTTCGCGAAAGCGTCCGAACCGGATCACGGGTCGACCGGGGCGCCAACGCAGCCACGGCAACCAGGGCTCCTGGAGTGGCGGAGGGACCGTGGGGTCCTCCAGTTCACCCAGCAGGACGTCTTCGACGTCCTCGAAGCGGATGCCGGCGAACACCATGATGTCGGTGGCGACCATGTCCACGGCCAGGTGGGTGGCGTGGGTGACGGGGTCGTCCTCGGGCTCCCCCGGGCCGTAACCTCGGGCGGCGCTCAAGACACGCTCAACGGCCTCTTCACGTGCCTCACGGCTGCTGAGGTCGTCGGCGAGGATCGTGAGCGCTTCGGCCATGTCGCACACGATGGGTGAGAGTTCGTCGCGTTCCTGCGCCCCCATGGCGGTGACGGTACGGGCCAGGAACAGACAGCTCTCACCGAGCAGGATGAGGCGTTCGATGACCTCGTCCTCGTCCAACACCGGTCGTGGGTCTCCCCAGCGGATGGTGGACGTGCGGATCGTGGTCATGCTGGACTCTCGTGCCTTGCTGAGCTGGGCCATGGGTCGACTCAGGTCACCGAGGCGGTTGACCAGTTGCTCGTCGGCCTCCCCACCCTCGCTCTTGAGGGAACGGCCCACGTCGTCGAGCATCCGGGCGATCTCGTTCAGGGCGTCCTCCTCGATACGCCGCAGCATGGTGACCAGACGGACCGGGAAGAGGAGTTGGCTGAAGAGCAGGGCCACTCCGGCGCCGATGAGTGCGTCGACGAGTCGGTCGAGGCCGGGGCTGCCGTCGGCGATGAAGATGGTGGTGAGGATGGCGCTGCCCGCCGCCTGGCCGATGACGATGCGTTCGGCCTTGACCGCGGCGGCCACGATCATGGCCAGGCCGGTACCCACCGCCATGGCCATGGCCCCTCGGTCGGTGATCAGTAGCGCGAACTCGCCCGCCAGGATGCCGATGAACACACCGGTGAGCATCCGAACCGCGTTGACTCCGCGTTCACCCCCCGAGGCGTTGAGCGCGATGACCGCGGCGATGGGAGCGAAGAAGGGGGTGTGGTCCTGGACCAGCCCTCCGGCGATGCTCCAGGCCAGGACACCCGCGATGACGGCCAACAGGATCTGGGACAGGTGCGAGGACACGCGTTTGCGCATCTTGTGCAGAGCGGACCGAATCCGGTGCCGCAGGGACGGGTTTCCCGTGAACAGTGCTCCCATGTTCTCCTCGTCACTCGGGACGCCGAAGGACCGAGTGGCCGGCTCCGTCCTTCATACCGGCCCAAGGAGGTCGAGTGTGGTTGCGCCATGCTCGGTCGAGGGGTCCGTCGGGGCCCGGACGTCATGGTGCTGGACGTCCCCCGTACATTGAGCCCATGCCAACGATCTACCTGATCCGTCATGGAAAGGCCTCCCCCGAGGCCGAGGACTACGACCGGCTCAGCCCCACCGGGTACGAGCAGTCACGCCTGTTGGGCGCCGAACTCAAGCGGCGTGGCCTGCCGGTGGAGCGGGTGGTGACGGGGTCTTTGCGCCGTCAGCGCCAGACCGCCGTGGCCACCTTGGCCGAGGCCGGGCTCGACGTCGCGCCCACCGTGGACGAGCGCTGGAACGAGTACGACCATCTACACCTGCTGGGTCGCTTTCCCGTCGAGACGGGCACCCTCCAACAGCGGTTGGACACCGCCTTGAACTCCTGGACCTCGGCGCCGGGCACCGGGGCGGGTTCATGGCCCGAGTTCCGTGAGGGGGTTCGCGCGGCCTTGGACGAGGTGGCCACCGCCCTGGGCAAGGGCCGGACGGCGCTGGTGTTCACCTCGGCCGGGGTGATCAGCGCGGCCTGTTCGGCGTTGCTGAACGCGCCGGAGTCGGGCTTCGTGGCGATGAACCGGGTGGTGGTGAACGGTTCGGTGAGCAAGCTGGCGCACGGGCGCGGTGGGACGCAGTTGTTGTCGTTCAACGACCACGCCCACTTGGAGCAGGGTGGGCCGGAGTTGATGACCTACCGCTGAGGCGATCATTTTCACGCCCACCGCATACCGACCAGTCGGTCCTGCCGGCCGGGTGCGTTCAGGATCGACGCTCGGCGTCGCGCGCCAGGACGGCGCGCAGGGCCAGTTCGTAGCCCACGGTCCCGCACCCGGCCACGTAACCCGCGACCACGGGAGCGGTCACCGAGGTGTGCCGGAACTCCTCCCGGGCGTAGACGTTGGAGATGTGGACCTCGACCACGGGGGCCTCGATGGCGTCGATCGCGTCGCGCAACGCGATGCTGTAGTGGGCGTAGGCGCCGGGGTTCATCACCACGCCCACCATGTGTCGGGCGGAATGGACGTGGTCGACCAGAACGCCCTCGCTGTTACTCTGCGCACAGACCACCTCCACACCCAGTTCCTTGCCCAGAGCGACCACCCGTTCCTCGACCTGGGCGAGGGTGGTGGTGCCGTACTGCTTCGGGTCCCGGGTGCCCAGCAGGTTGAGGTTGGGGCCGTTGAGCAGCAGGACGGTGCGAGAGGTGTCGGACATGTGCGGCTTCCTGGTCGTGGTGTTCGAGGGCACCAGACTAGGGGAGGCACCTGCCTATCGCCCCAGCACCCAGCACCCAGCGATGATCTTGCCCATGGCGCCTATGTTAGCGCTAACATAGGCGCCATGGGCAAGATCATCGCGAGCAGGGGGCGCAAAAAGGACGCTGCCACCAGTGGCCCCGGTCACTCAGGGGTTCCCCGAGGCAGGTAGCATACCGACCAGTCGGTTCTTCACTTTGGGAGGCAACCCGTGGCGTCCACCCTGCTGTCCGCACGCGACCTACAGTTCCTGCTGTACGAGTGGCTCGACGTCGAGGCCCTGACCCGGCGCCCTCGGTACGCCGACCACTCCAAGGAGACCTTCGACGGCGCCTTGGAACTGGCCGAGCGCGTGGCCACCGACCACTTCGCCCCGCACAACAAGCTCAACGACGCCAACGAACCCCGCTTCGACGGTGAGCGCGTCCACGTCAACCCCGAGGCCAAGAAGGCATTGGAGGTCTACGCCGAGACCGGCCTGTCCTCCATCGCCATGGACGCTTCGGTGGGCGGCGACCAGATCCCCCGGGTCGTCTTCAGCGCCTGCAACGCCTACTTCCAAGCGGCCAACCTGGGCACCTTCGCCTACGCCTCACTCACCAACGGCAACGCCTCCCTGCTCTTGGCACACGGCAGCCCCGAGCAGGTGGACACCTTCGTACATCCGATGGTGGAGGGGCGCTTCACCGGCACCATGTGTCTGTCCGAGCCCCAGGCCGGTAGTTCCCTGTCCGACATCACCACCCGCGCCGAACCCGCGGGCGACGGCACCTACCGGCTGTTCGGCAACAAGATGTGGATCTCGGGGGGCGACCACGAACTGACCGAGAACATCGTCCACCTGGTCCTGGCCAAGATCCCCGGTGGCCCCCCCGGGGTCAAGGGCATCTCACTGTTCATCGTGCCCAAGTACCTGGTCGAAGCGGACGGCACCCTCGGTGAGCGCAATGACGTCGTGCCCGCCGGGCTCAACCACAAGATGGGATACCGAGGCACCGTCAACACCCTGCTCAACTTCGGTGAGGGCAAGCACACCCCGGGCGGCGCGCCGGGCGCGGTGGGATACCTGGTCGGCGAACCGCACCAGGGCCTGCGGCAGATGTTCCACATGATGGACGGAGCCCGGATCGGGGTGGGCGCCGGTGCCATGGCGGTGGGCTACACCGGTTACCTGAAGTCGCTCGCCTATACTCGCGAGCGGCTCCAGGGACGCCCCCTCGGCGCGAAGGACCCCGCTCAGCCCCAGGTCCCGATCACCGAGCACACCGACGTGCGACGCATGCTGCTGGCGCAGAAGAGCTACGTGGAGGGCGCCTTGGCCCTGGTTCTGTACTGTGCCCGTCTGGTGGACGACAAGGCCTCCGCCGAGTCCCCGGAGGAATCGGAGCGGGCCCGTCTGCTACTGGACGTGCTCACCCCCATCGTCAAGAGCTGGCCCTCCCAGTGGTGCCTGGAGGCCAACAGTCTCGCCATCCAGGTGCACGGCGGCTACGGCTACACCCGTGAGTACGACGTCGAACAGCACTACCGCGACAACCGGCTCAACGCCATCCACGAGGGCACCCACGGCATCCAGGCACTGGATCTGTTGGGGCGCAAGGCCGTGCTGGACGGCGGAGCGCGGTTGACGCTGCTGGTGGAGACCGCACGCACCACGGTGGCCGCCGCACGTGCGCTGGGCGGGGTCGAGGCCGAGTACGCCCAACTGTTGGACGCAGCTCTGACCCGGACCACCGAGGCCGCGACCGCGGCCTGGTCCGAAGGCGATCCGGCGGTGGCGTTGGCCAACGCGACCCCGTACATGGAGGCGGTCGGACACGTGGTGGTGGCGTGGCTGTGGTTGGAGCAGTTGCTCGCCGCGCACGGCAAGGACGGCGATTTCTACGAGGGCAAGCGGGCCGCGGCGGCCTACTTCTTCCGCCACGAACTGCCTCGGACCGGACCGCAGTTCGACCTGGTCTCCTCGGGTGAGCGCACCGTCCTGGACGTGTCCACGGACGTGCTCTAAAGCACCGGACCCGCCGCCCCACCCGGTGTGAGGGGCGGCGGGAGCGGGGTCAGGCCCCGGCCGGCCTCGCTCGCCCGTGCCCACTGCCGTGGCCATCGAGTGCGCGCCCGCTCCTCGTAGTAGCCGGTGTCGAAGCCCGCGAAGAGCTCCTCTGGTCCGATACCGCTCACGTTCTCTCCTTCCAAGGCGTCGACGGTGCCACGCACGGTCTCTATGAGGGCGCCCAAGCGGTCGCGTTCGGCCTCCAGCTCGCGCAGATGCCGTCGGAGCGCGGTGGCCTCGTCGTCTTCGGCGTCCAGGATTCGGCGAATGTCCGCCAGGCCCAGACCCAATTCGCGCATGACCAGGATCCGTTGGAGTCTTCGCAGTTCACGGCGTCCATAGTGGCGCTGTCCGCCGGGTCCCACGCTCTGTGGCTCCAGCAGGCCGACATGGTGGTAATGACGTAGTGTCCGAGAGGTCACACCACTGGTTCGGCAGACCTCGCCCATCGACCAGGACATCGGGCGCTCCTCTTCAGGCCGGTCTTCACGGCCCTGGGAAGCACCGTAGGAGTTGACGTCGCGTCAACCACGAGTCGAATCGAACCGGTACTCGTTTTCGTGGTGATCGTCACCAGGATGGGATGAACCTTCTCAAAAGGGAACACAGTGAGGGTGAAGCCATTGAGGAAGGTGTGACGTGCTGCCCCTGACCCCACACGATCCGGACCGGATCGGTCCCTACGAGCTGACCCACCGGCTCGGCACCGGCGGCATGGGCCAGGTGTACCTGGGACGTGACCGGACCGGATCCTGCGCGGTGGTCAAGGTGGTCCGTTCCGCCCTGGTGGAGGACGACCGGCTGGACGGTACCGACTACCGTGCTCGCTTCGCCCGGGAGGCCGAGCTCGCCGCGCGAGTGGGCGGCCGATACACAGCCGAGGTGGTGGACAGCGATCCGCGTTCGGAACGCCCCTGGATCGCCTACGAACACGTCCCCGGACCACCGTTGAAGGACGAATTGAGCGAGCGGGGCCCGCTCGACGTCCCCTCCGTCCGAGCGTTGGCCGTCCTGCTCGCCAAGGCCCTACAGGCCATCCATTCCGAGGGCCTCATCCATCGGGACATCAAGCCGAGCAACATCCTCCTGGCCCCGGACGGGCCCCGCGTGATCGACTTCGGGATCGCCCGTCCCACCGAAGGCAGCACCATGACCGGAACCGGACACGTGTTCGGCACCCTGCCCTACATGTCACCCGAACAGGCCGAGGGGTCCCCGCTCACCCCGGCCTCCGACATGTTCGCGCTGGGTACCACCCTCGCCCAGGCCGCGACCGGGAACTGCCCCTTCGACGGTCCTTCCGAGCCGCGCATACTCATGAACCTGGTCTCCCCTCCCCCGGTGGAGGTCCTGGCCGGCCTGCCGACCGACCTGCGTGCCCTGATCCGGGACTGTTGGGCGCACGACCCGGGGCTTCGGCCCACACCCTCGGAGGTGGTCGAGCGTTGCACCGCCGAAGGGCTGGAGCGCACCTGGCCGCCCCGAAGCCTGGAGGCACCAGAGGCCACCACGACATCGGTGCTAGGAGAGACCCCGGCGGAGGGCACCGAGGGTACCGAACCCCAGCCGATCGAAGCGACCGTGCCCGCCCCCACCCCGATCCACCTCGAATCGACGGGCACCGCGACCACCGTCGAACCGATCGCTCCGCCCTTCGTGGGTCTCCCCTACCGCTACGGCATCGTCCTCGGAGTCCTGGTGGTGCTCTTGTTGCTGGGTGTGTTCCTGCTCTCCTGAGCCGGGCTCAAATGGCCTCACGGCGTTGCAGGTAACCGAACGCCGCCCAGCCCGGCAGGACCGGGAGCCAGAAGGTCAGCGCCCGGAACAACAACACCGCCGGCAGCGCCACGGCCGCCGGGACACCGGCCACCGCGGCGAGCCCACCGATCAGCGCCGCCTCCACCGCTCCCAGCCCGCCCGGGGTGGGGGCGGTCGAACCGATCGCGTTGCCGGCGAGGAACACCACGGCGACGGCGATCAGAGCGACCTGGTGTTCGGGGCCTGCGAAGGCCAGGACGGAAAAGTGCAGGCACAGGATGAAGCCGACGGTGAGCAGCAGGGTCCCTCCCACACCCAGCAGCAGGCTCACCGGCCGTTGGAACAGATCCAGTAGTTGGGGCAGCGTCCCTCGCAGGTAGGGGCGCAACCGGCCGCCCACCGCCCGGCGCATACGAGGGTGGAGCAGGACCGCCGCCACGATGGCGGTACTCACCAGGATGATGACGACGACGGTCGGGGAGGGGGTGAACCCGGTCCAGTAGGAGGTGCCGGTGAGGTAGGCGCACACCAACAGCAGTGGCACGTGGATGAGAAAGCCCACCAACTGCGTGAGGCCGACCGCGGACAGCGCCAGTGAGGTGGGCACCCCGGTCTTGATGACGAACCTGCTGTTGATGGCGATCGATCCGAGCCCGGCCGGAGCCGCGATGCGCACGAAGGAGGCGGCGTACTGCACCATGACCGTGCGCCACCAAGGAAGGGGAGAGGGAACGAAACCGACCAGCACCATGGCGGCGGCGAGCATGCACAGGGTGGCCATGGCGAAGGCGAGCAGGGCCCACCCCGGGTCCGCGTCACGAATGGTGGCCAGGTCGACCCCGGCGAGCTGGTAGACCAGCACGAGCCCGACGGCGGTGGCCACGACCACGCTGACGATGGTGCGCGGACGCATCCGTTCCAAACGGGCGGGTTCGGCCGGTGCCTCAGGGGCGATCGTGGTCAGGTGACGACGCAGCCGGCTCAGGAGTTCACGGTCGGTACGGCGTACCTCCGAACGTAGGCGATGAGGCAGACCGGGAGGTTGGAGCAGGGGCAGGACCGCAGCGGTGGCGTCCACGCCCAAGGCGCGCACGGCCGAGTCCACCGCCCGTTCGACCCCCACGCACAGCGCCGACAGGGTGAGCAGGGCCGCGACGTCCAGGGACGTGCGCAGCGGCGTGGCGGCCACGGAACCATGGTCGAAGCCGGTCAGGGTCGCGACCGATCCCCGTTCGGATTCGCCCTCCCGCACCCCGACGGTGCTTCCGTGGAGGTCGCCGTGCGCGATACGGCGCCGGTGCAGCGAACCCAACAGGTGCCATAGGTCGTCGAGGAAGGCATCGGTGATCCGCTCGGGTTCGAGGGTGTCCAGGCCACGGATCCGTGAGTCTTCACGGGCCAGCAGGATGGTCCCCGGGGCAAGCTCTCCCAAGGCCAGGACGCGGGGCGCGCACACCCCGGCGTCACGGACGGCGGCGCTCATCAGGGCGGCGTGCTCGGCGCGACTGCGGACCTTGTAGAGGACGCGGGGGGCGACGGGACCGCGCAGGAACAACAGGTCACGCAGGCGCCACCAGAAACCGCTGGTGTTCTCGGAGCTGAACACACAGATCTCGATCCGACGTCCATCGTCGAGGTCGGCCAGATAACGGGGTTCCCCGTCCTCGTCGATCCCGGCGCGAACGATCCGATCCGCGTTCAGGTCGAAGCGTCGGAGTTCATCGTGCATACGGTCCGTGGCGGGCGGCGGCACGCTCGCACTGATCACGAAGCGGGCCAGGGAAGCACAGGTCAGGCCGATCAGGACCGTGAAGAGCACCGCGAGGACGCTGCTGACCCCGGCCATGATCGCGGTGACGGCGATCACGGCGTTGACGGCCCATATCAAGGAACGCACCCGCGGTCGGCCGGTGGGCATGGTGCGGGCGAACGCGATCCCGGCGGCGACGTAGCCGAGGGTCGCGGCGGTCAGGACACCGTCGGGGAGTTCGGGGAGCGGGTCCGTGTCGAGGATCGCGGCCCTGAACACGTCGTTGACCCAGGAGGTCGTGGCGTACGCGGAGACCGCGGAGACGATGGCGCGCAGCAGGGCGCGCAGGTCTCCGACGATCAGGGTCCGCAGGATCACGTAGGCGACCAGGATGATGAGCAGGAGGTTGGCACCCAGGGCGGTGAAGAGGAGCACCCCCGCGGGGATCACCGCGCGAAGCTGGGAGGCGTCGTCGGTCGGTCCCCCTTCGGCCATCACGTCACTGACCAGTACCAGGACCACGAAGACCAGGAAGAGGCCGCCGAGTCCCAGCAACAGGTCGACGGGGCTGCGCGGGGCGCGGGCGGCGGGACGGCCCGGGGCGAGGGCCGGTGCGTCGGTCGAGGTTGATCTCACGAGGACAAGCCTGCCCGATTCGTGGAGTTTCGCAGACCAGGGGTGGTGGTGTTTCGACCGTTGGAGAGGAAGGTGAGGTCTTCGGGGTGCGTCGAGGACCGAGCGAGGGGAGCAGGTGGTGGTCCCGAACTCCGGCGAGCGGTCTCACTCGGGTAGGGGCGGGAGTCCTCGTCCGTGGGCGCGGACGAGGTCGCGGGGTACTCGGTGCTCACGGCCTCGCACACGCACCGTTACCGGGTCGGGGGTCGTCGCCTTCCACTGGGAGCGGTGGGCGCGGGTGTCGGCGCGTGATGTTCTGCGCTCGGGTACGGCCCTCCGGGCCTGCCTTTCCATGCGGGGGCGGGGCCTGGACCGTGTCCCGGCCACGCCGCCCGCGGTGTGTTCGGTTACCGGCGTCCATAGCGGCGTTGGAAGCGCTCCACCCGACCGGCGGTGTCCACCACTCGGGCATTGCCGGTGTAGAAGGGGTGGCTCGCGCTGGAGATCTCGACGTCGACGAGCGGGTAGGTGTCGCCGTCCTCCCATTCGACGCTCTTGTCCGTGGTCACGGTGGACCGGGTGAGGAAGGCGAAGTCGGCGGCCTTGTCACGGAAGACGACGGGTCGGTACTCGGGACGGATTCCTTGTTTCATGTGGGCCTCTTCCTTCGGTGCGGCCGAGTCAGCGTTGCTCACGGAACTCGACGTGTCGGCGCAGTCGAGGGTCGTACTTGCGCAGGACCAGACGGTCCGGTGTGTTGCGGCGGTTCTTGCGGGCCACGTAGGTGGTCCCGGTGCCCTCGGTGGACCTGAGCTTGATGATGAGTCGTGCATTGTCTCGTGCCATGCGTGCCTCCTCGACGGTCGACCTCCATCAGCGCAATGATGACCGTTTTCATTCCCGCCCCAGGCCACACCCTTGGTCCGAAACGAAAGGGGGCGGCCACGGTTCTCACCGTGACCGCCCCAGGGCGCTTCGACCCTACGGGCCGGTGGCTAGGCGACCTCCGCGGCGCGCTCGGCGAAGCGCTCGGCGCGCAGGCGGCGGGCCTCGTCCGGATCCAGCACCGGAGC
>NZ_ANBD01000026.1 GCF_000341005.1 Nocardiopsis alkaliphila YIM 80379
TGGGCGCGGCTCGGGTGGGTGATCGTCCGGAGTTGAGGGTGGTCGAGCGTGGTGATCGTGTTCCGTTGTCCTTTGCCCAGCGCCGGTTGTGGCTGATGGAGCGGATGGGGGCCTCCGGCCCGGTCTACAACGTCTCCACCGTGCTCAGGCTACGAGGAGTACTCGATTCGATGGCGCTGCGCTCCGCCATGGGAGACCTGGTCGAACGCCACGAGGTGCTGCGCACCCTCATCGAGTCCCATGATGGGGAACCCTTCCAGAACGTCCTTCCTGTCGGAGAGGCCCTGGAACTGCTGGAGTTCCAGGAGGAGTGCTGCGCACGGAGTGAGGCCGCGACCCTGGTGGCGCAGACCAACCAGAGCGTCTTCGACCTCTCCGCAGACCTTCCCCTTCGGGTTCGTCTCCTACGGGTCGCACCCCAGGAGACGATCCTGGTGGTGTTGGTGCATCACATCGCGACCGATGGTTGGTCCGAGGGTGTGTTGTTGGAGGATCTGCGCGCGGCCTATGAGGCGCGTGTGGAGGGTGGGGCTCCGGTTTGGGAGCCGTTGCCGGTGCAGTACGCCGACTACGCCCTCTGGCAAAGGGACCTGCTCGGTGACGCCGAGGACCCGGAAAGTCTTTTGACCGGTCATCTCCGGTTCTGGCGTTCGGCTCTGGAGGGTGTTCCCGAGGTTTCGCCCCTGCCCTTGGACCGTCCGCGTTCGGTGAACCCCTCTCAACGAGGTGGCCGGCATGTTTTTCGGATCGAACCCGCCCTGCGGAATCGGCTCCACGAACTCGCCAGGGCGCACGGATGCACCCTCTTCATGGCTCTTCAAGCCGCGATCGCCGTCACCTTGCAACGTTCCGGTGCGGGTGAGGACGTCGTGCTGGGCACCCCGGTGGCCGGGCGGACGGATCCCGCACTGGACAGACTGATGGGTTTCTTCGTCAACACCCTCGTGCTCCGCACCGACCTTTCCGGGGAACCGACCTTCGAGACGCTGCTCGAACGGGTGCGTGAGGCCGATCTGGAGGCCTTCGATCATCAGGAGATGCCGTTCGATTTGTTGGTGGAGGAGTTGAATCCCGACCGGTCCTCCGCTCACCACCCGATCTTCCAAGTGATGATGATCCTTCAGAACAACGAGACCGCGGAGCTCTCCCTCCCCGGCCTGGACATCACACCCGAGCCCTTCACGTGGGATACGGCCAAGTTCGACCTCACCTTCGCCTTCGCCGAGGTCGGGGAAGAGCTGAACGCGGTGGTCGATTACGCCACCGACCTGTTCGATCTCGACACCGTCCGAGGCCTGGCCGAGCGGTTGAACCGGGTCCTGAGCCACGTCACCGAGAACCCTGAACGCCCGGTGGCCGACATCGAGCTGCTCACGGCACGAGAGGTTCAAGAGGCGGTCGTGACCGCCAACGACACGGCCGCGGGTCACCCCGAGCGGCTCGTGCACCGTGTCTTCGAGGAAATCGCGGCGGAGCGCCCCGAGGCGGTCGCGTTGGTCTTCGAGGGCAGAAGGATCACGTACCGGGAACTCGACCAACGGGCCGACCGGTTCGCGAAGGTCCTGCGGAGCAACGGTGTGCTACCCGGCTCCCTCGTGGGTGTCCTCCTCGAACGCGGTGAGCTTCTCGCCGTCGCGCTCCTGGCGGTGCTCAAGGCCGGGGCCGGATACGTGCCCTTGGA
Organism: Nocardiopsis alkaliphila YIM 80379; assembly: GCF_000341005.1. Classification (GTDB taxonomy): domain Bacteria; phylum Actinomycetota; class Actinomycetes; order Streptosporangiales; family Streptosporangiaceae; genus Nocardiopsis; species Nocardiopsis alkaliphila. The sequence goes on from NZ_ANBD01000026.1 coordinate 1,682, forward strand.
CCCGGACTTCCCCGACGCCCGACTCGTCTCCATGATCACCACCGCGGGCGCGGTCCACGTGGTCACCCGTGAGGGATTGAGCGAACGCGCCCTCGGATCATGGGACCGCGTCCTCGTGGACCTCGAACCGGGTGACGCCGCCACCGCCGTCGAATCGGACACCGGAGACCTCGCGGTCGAGGTCCCCGCGCACTCGATCGCCTGTGTCATGTTCACCTCCGGTTCCACCGGGGTTCCCAAGGGTGTGGCGGCCTCGCACACCGCGATCATCTCCACCTTCACCGGACAGGAGTACTTCTCCAGGGAGGCCGGACGGATCTGGTTGCAGTCCGCTCCCGTCTCCTGGGACGCCTTCGTCTTGGAGTTCTGGGGTGCGCTTCTGCATGGCGGCGTCTGCGTTCTACAGCCTGGCCAGGCGCCAGAGCTCCCCCGAATGGTGGAATTGGCCGACCAATACCGCACGGATACCTTCTTCCTCTCCGCGACCTTGTTCAACGTCGCGGTGGACGAGTACCCCCGCCTCTTCGCGCATGCCCGGCAGGTCTACACCGGTGGTGAGCGCGCATCGGTGGAGCACATGCGCCGCTTCCGTTCCGACCACCCCCACGTGCGCCTGCACAATGGGTACGGTCCCGTGGAGAGCATGGTCTTCACCCACCACCACCCGGTGGAGGAGGTCACGGCGGACTCCGATTCCGTACCCATCGGTGGTCTGCTACGCAACCGTCGCTGCTACGTGCTCGACGAACGTCTGCGTCCGGTCCCCACCGGGGTGCCCGGCGAGCTGTACGTGGCCGGGGACGGTCTGGCGCACGGTTACCTTGGGCGGACTTCCCTGACCTCGGAGAGGTTCGTCCCCGACCCCTTCGGGCCCTCCGGGAGCAGGATGTATCGGACCGGCGACATCGTGCGCGCCGGCTCACCCGACCGGTTCGAATACCTGGGCCGTTCCGATGACCAGGTCAAGATCCGCGGATTCCGGATCGAACCCGGAGAGCTACAGGCCGCGGTCACCGCCCTTCCCGGGGTCGCCCAGGCCGTGGTGACCGCGGACGAGGATCACACCGGTGTCCTGCGGCTGGTCGTCTACGCCGTGCCGGCCGCGGGCCACGAGATCGTCCCCACCGGTATCCGTTCCTCCCTCACCGCCACCCTTCCCTCGCACATGGTGCCCTCGGCGGTCGTCGTCTTGGACGCCCTCCCCATCGGAGCCAACGGAAAGTTGGACAGGCGTTCGCTGCCCCGGCCGGACTTCGATGCGTTCACCCACGAGTTCCGCGCGCCTCGCAACCCCCGTGAGGAAATCCTGTGCGGCTTGTTCACGGCTGTGCTGGGGCTGGAGAGAGTCGGTGTCGACGATTCCTTCTTCGACCTGGGTGGACACTCTCTCCTGGCGACACGTCTTCTGGCGCGTATCCGTTCGGTGCTCGGTGTGGACATGAGCCTGAGGGCTCTGTTCGAGGCTCCCACCGTCTCCGGGCTGGCCCGAGTGATCGAGTCCGAGGAGCACACGACCACGCGGCCCAGCGTGTTCTCGATGGACCGGCCGGATCGGCTTCCGCTCTCCTTCGCCCAACGCCGGCTCTGGTTCCTGCACCAGGTCGAGGGGCAGGAGCGTGCTTACAACATTCAGACCGTGATCCCTCTGAAGGAGACACCCGACCCCGAAGCCTGGGCTCTGGCGTTGCGTGACGTGGTCGAGCGACACGAGGCCCTGCGCACGGTCTTCCCCGCGAGCCAGGGCGAGCCCCACCAGCTCGTCACCGATGGCTCCGATGTCGTGCTCCAGGTTCGAGACTGCCCCGTGCGGGACGCCCCCGAGGTCCTTCGGGACATCGACGCCCACGTTTTCGACCTGGAGAATGGTCCGCTCCTGCGCGCCGATCTGCTGGTCGACGACACCGGCGGGGGCGCCTTGGTGCTGTTGATGCACCACATCGTCGGTGACGGGTGGTCGTTGGCACCGCTGACCAAGGATCTGGAGCGCGCCTACGCGGCACGCAAGAGAGGTATCGCCTCCGACCAGCGTCCGCTCCCCGTGCAGTACGCCGACTACACGCTTTGGCAGCGTGAACTGCTGGGTGAGGTCACCGACCCGGACTCCCTCTTCGCGATCCAGACCCGTTTTTGGACGGACACGCTCAGCGGGCTCCCGGAGGTCACGCAATGGCCACTGGACTTCCCCCGCCCGGCGGAGGCCCGGTACGAGGGCCACACGGTCACGGCCATCGTCGACGAGGAGACCCACCAAGGCCTGGTTCGCGTCGCTCGCGAGCACGACTGCACCCTTTTCATGGTGATCCACGCGGCTCTGGTGACCGTACTCAGCAGGATGGGCGTAGGCGAGGACTTGGCGATCGGCACCCCCGTGGCGGGGCGCACGGACCCGGCCCTCGACGACCTGGTCGGGTTCTTCGTCAACACACTCGTCCTGCGCACCGACGTGTCGGGGAATCCGACCCTGTCCGGTCTGCTCGCCTCGGTCAGGGAAACCGATCTCGCCGCCTTCGATCACCAGGACATCCCGTTCGAGCAGGTCGTGGAGGCGGTCAACCCCGTTCGGAGCAACGCGTACCATCCGCTCTTCCAGGCGATGCTCTCGCTGGTCACGGACGAGGTCTCCGGTGGGGAAGAGGGCGACGAACAGAGCTCCTACCGTAGGGCCGACGTCGACACCGCCAAGTTCGACCTGGACTTCACCTATGGCGGTCACACCGCGGGGGCCGGAAGCCCCGCCGTGGTGAGCCTGGAGTACGCCACGGACCTGTTCGAGGAAGACACCGCACGAGCCCTGCTGGAACGCCTGATCACCGTGATGAGGCTGTTCGGCGAGGACATGGACCACCGTCTGAACGAACTCGACGTGCTGACGGCGGACGAGGACCCACGGCGACAGACGGACCCGGTTCCGGACCAGCGGCCGCGCGCCGGATTCCTCGACCGCTTCGAGGAGCAGGTGCTGCTGCGCCCCGATCATGTCGCGATCGTCCACCGCGGGCTGTCCCTGAGCTACGCGGAGCTCGGGGCTCGCGCAGACCGTCTCGCCCACATCCTGCACACGGCGGGGTATGGGGATGGGCGTCCGATCCCCCTCCTCATGGACAGGACGGACGAGCACCTCACCGCGCTCTTGGCACTGCTCAAGATCGGTGCGCCCTACCTGCCGCTGGACCCCCGTCACCCGGCGGCCCGCCTCGCGGACATCGTCCAAGAGGCGGGAGCGCGCCTGGTGATCACCGACGATGAACGTCTCGGCAACGAGGTCCGGACCGAGACCGACGCGGTCGTGGCCGTGGAGAGGTTCGAAGACCTGCTCGCCCGACCGGTCCCTTCCGTCCGGGGCCCGCTCCCCGACCCCGGACCGAACGCCCCCGCCTACCTCGTCTACACCTCGGGCTCCACCGGACGTCCCAAGGGTGTCCTGGTCGGACGGGACCACCTCGCCTACCTCATGGAGGCACTGGAGGAGGTCGGCTACTACCTGGACGAACCCGCGGTCAGCGCTTGGACGGCCAATCCCGCGTTCGATGCCTCCGTGCAACAGTGGGGGCCGATCTGCCGCGGTGACACGGTCCTGGTCGTGGACGACCCCACCCGCGATGACCCAAAGGCCTTGGCCGAGGAGTTGAGGAGACACAAGGTCACCTACCTGGATTTGACCCCTACCTTCTGGGAGATGTCCAGGGAGAGCCTGGTGTCGGTGCCCGACTCGAAGTCGAGGTTGCGCCTGACCATGGGCGGCGAGGCCTGCGGGGCCCAGATCTGGGAGGAGCTCGCCGCCGCGGAGTACATCGACGCGTTCAACACGTACGGCCCCACGGAGACGACCGTCGAAGTCACCGTCACACCGATCCAGGGGGCCTACCCGCACATCGGACACCCCCTCCCCGGAATCCGCGCCTACGTCCTGGACGAAGGGCTGCGGCCTCTGCCCACGGGCGTGATCGGCGAGTTGTACATCGCTGGCGAGGGCGTGAGCCTGGGCTACCTGGGCCGGTCGGACCTCACCTCCGGGCGCTTCCTGCCCGACCCCTTCGGGGCCCCGGGGAGCAGGATGTACCGCACCGGTGACCGAGTCTCCCGTGGCGTTCGCGAAGAGCTCCGCTACCACGGTAGGTCCGACGATCAGGTCAAGATCCGGGGCCTTCGGATCGAACCCGGTGAGATCGCCGCTGTGCTCGCGGGGCATCCGGGGGTCTCCTCCGCCGTCGTGGTGGTGCGTGAGGACCGGCCGGGAGATCCACGCCTGGTCGCCTACGTCATCGCGGAAACCGGTCGCGAAGCCGAGCCCCGGGCGCTCAGGGCGCACGCCGCCCGATCGCTGCCGGAGTACATGGTCCCCGCAGCCATCGAAGTGGTCGAGGCCTTCCCCCTGAACCCCAACGGCAAGCTCGACCAGTCCGCGCTCCCCGTTCCCCGGTACACGCCCACGAAGGTCGGAAGGCCGCCGAGCAACGCGCGAGAGGCCGCTCTGTGCGCCTTGTTCGCGGAGGTCCTCGGATTGGGCCGGGTCGGCGTCGACGATTCCTTCTTCGACCTGGGGGGTCACTCCCTGCTGGCCGCGAGGCTGGTCGGTAGAGCCGAGGCCGAGCTCGGGCTCCAGATCAAGGTCAGGGACGTGTTCCGGGCTCCCACGGTCGTGGGACTGCTCGCCGAGGCACCGGCCCTTGAAAGCGCCGGTAAGGGGGCCCTGGACGTCTTACTGCCGCTCAACACCGGGGGGTCGCGCCCGCCGCTCTTCTGCGTGCACCCGGGCATGGGAATGGCCTGGTGTTACTCGGGCCTGGTCCGACACCTAGGGGAGGACCAACCGTTGTACGGCTTGCAGACCCGGGCGTTCACGACACCGGGCGCACTCCCCGACAGCGTCGCCGAGATCGCCGAAGAATACCTCGATCGAGTCCGGACCGTCGCACCGCACGGCCCCTACCGGTTGTTGGGCTGGTCCTTCGGAGGGTTGGTGGCCCACGAGATGGCCGTAAGGCTCCAAGCCGTGGGTGAGGAGGTCGAACTCCTCGGCCTCATGGATTCCTATCCGGTACCGCCTGGCGCCGAACGGACCGACTTCACGCAGTCGGAGGTGCTGGGCATGATGCTGGACGCCCCGGTCCCTCCCGACCTTGGCGGAGATTTGAGTCGCGCGGCGGTGGTACGCGAACTTCGCGCACAGGACCCGGTTCTGGCCGGGTTCGAGGAGCCCGATCTGTTCACCCTCGTGGGGGCCGCCATCAACCACGCCGTGGTGATGAACCGCCACACCCCCGGTGTCTTCACCGGGGACACGATCTTCCTCCGTGCATCGCATGGAAGGAGTCAGGACTCGACACGAGTCGAGTCCTGGAACGCGCACATCGACGGTCGAGTCGACGTCCACGAAATCGACGCCACGCACATGGGCATGGCACGTCCGGAGCCGTTGGCGGCCATCGGTCGACTGTTGTCCGCGCACATCGAGCACAACCCCTTTGAACAGTTGAGGAGTCGATCATGACGAACCCCTTCGACAAGGCCGAGGGCACCTTCCACGTGGTGGTCAACAACGAGGACCAGCACTCCCTGTGGCCCACCTTCGCCCCGATTCCGGAGGGCTGGAATGCCGTCTCCGGCCCCGACACCCGTGATGCCTGCCTTCGCTACGTCGAGGAGAACTGGACCGACATCCGGCCCCGGAGCCTGACCACGGTCTGAACGCCACTTCCCGAACACCCTCTGGTGCGGGCCCAGGACATGGGCCCGCACCCGGGCAGAGGACGGCATGGACACCCCAGCCCTCCTGATCCCCCCGAGTTCACGAACGAGAGCTGAGTCCCGATCGCCATGGCTGTGCAGAGTAAACCGAAACCCGCCCCTCCCCCTCGTCTAGGTAGAAATTTCCACCGATTCTGGGTGGGAAGCATGAGCAGTAACATGGCCGATGGCGTCATGGCGACGGTGTTGCCTCTGATGGCGGCCATGTTCACCAACGATCCGGTATTGGTCGCCGGTCTCGCCTTCGTCCGATTCCTGCCGTGGTTGCTGTTCGGTCTGTTCGTCGGGGCTCTGGTCGATCGCCTTGATCGAGGCAAGGTCATGATCACCGTGAACGTGGTGCGCGCCGTCACCCTGGCGCTCCTCGCCGTCGTGGTCGCCGCCGGCCGTGCCGACATCTTCACCCTCTACGTGGTGATGTTCGTGATCATGAGTTGCGAGGCCTTCTACGACATCGCCGGACGCGCGATGATGCCGGAACTGGTGGAGCGCAGATCGCTGGATCGCGCCAACAGCAGGATCGTCGGTAGCCGTGTGGTCGTCGAAGACTTCGGAGGCGCCCCGATCGGAGGCTTCCTGATCGTCGTGGCCGCCGCGCTGCCATTGGCGGTCAACGCAGGCGCCTACTTCTTGGCCGCGCTCATCCTCATCGGATTGCCGCTGTCGGCCCGACGGCCTCGGCCCTCCACCTCACACGAGTCCGCCGACGTGACCGGAAAGCGTGCCTCGATGCTGGCATCGATGCGGGAAGGGGCTCTCTTCATCTGGAAGGATCGCCCGCTACGAGCATTGGTGGTGCACGGTTCACTGGTCGGTCTCGGTTTCATGATCCAGGCTTCGGTTCTGGTCCTGATCCTGCGTGTGCACTTTCAGATTTCCGAAGCCCTCTACGGAGTCTTCATCTCCTCTTCCGCGGTCGGTGCGTTGATCGGTGCGATGTTGGTGACCCGACTGGTGAGCACACTGGGGCGCTTCCGGGTCGAAGTGACCGCCTACACGATCATGGGGGTCGGGTGCATCGCCTTCATCCTGTCGCCCAACCTGTACTGGGCGGGGGTCTTCTGGGCCCTGATCGCGGTGGCGATGACCGTCTCCAACACCATCATCACGGGTATCGCCCAGTTGGTGATCCCCGCTGAACTTCGTGGTCGAGTCCTGGGCACCGTGCAGATCTTCGCCATGAGCTGTAGCGCGATGGGTGCGCTCCTGGGCGGTCTGCTCGGGCGCGTCGATCTCAGGTTGCCCTCTTTGGTGGGAGGGGTCCTGGTCATCGCGGCCACGATGTACTTCCTGCCGGCCCTGCGCACCATCACCCGCCGTGCCGATCAAGCGCAGGCCGAGGAGGTTCGCCGGACCGAGGATCGCCTTGAGGAGTGACCCCGCCCGAGCCGTTCCGCGATGGCGGCCCCGGGTCCGCTTTCGACCCGGCCCCGAGCCGGGGCCGGGTATCCGGTCGGGAGCGGTGGCGTCCCCCACTCGATGCTCCGTCTCCGGCCGCCGGCGTGAACCGCTGATTCTCGTCCGAACCCTTTCGGGACCCTCGTGTCGGGGCGGGAACAGGGTGGCACGGCGACCAGGGTGGCACGGTCTTGTCTTGGACGAGGCCTTTCCATGGGGACCGGTGTTCGGCCCTCGAGCCGTTACACGGATCAGGGACGGTCGGGGTCCAGAGCGGGATCGAAGGCGGTCACCAGGAAGATGCCATCCTTCTGGCTGTGCTCGAAGATCAGGGCGGTGCTGCCCACGGCCAGGACTTCGCCACCGGTGGTGCGCACCGGGATGGAGATGGCGGCCCCGCCGGTGGTGGTGATCTCGGCTTGACCGAAGTCTTCCTTGGCCTCGCCGATACGGATGAGGCAGGTGCGGCCGACGAGTTCGTGTTCGGAGTCACTCCCACGCTCGGGTGAAAACCGTTGGAACGCCATGACCACACCACTGGTGACCGCCCAGGCGGCGACCAGGGCGATGAGTAGGACGACGGCGCCCAAAGCCCACCACAACGGCGTGGAGGTGCTATCGATGAGGCTGGTCATGATGCTTCCCAACATGCTGACGAACCAGGCCGCGCCGATCAGCATGGACAGGGTCACGGTCACCGGCACCCTACCGAGCCCGACCCTGCTCACGAGCGCGCTGAGCCCGGTGGCCTCGCCATCGCCGTCCACGCTGTCGAGCAGCTCGGTGTCGGCGGCGCCGACGATCACGAAGATCCAATAGCCCAAGACCACGATGAGCATCGGCGTGAACAGCACCGTGGGGAAACCGAAGGCCGTACTCAGGAACAGGTCCATCCCGCGCACTCACTCCTTGGTGTGCCGCGGTTCCGCGCAGGTGCTGGTGGGAGGGCCTCCAGGGGCCACGTTGTCGGAACCGTGGCCGAACCCTATCGAATGATCCGGTTCAGGACCCCGCCCGGGTGTCCGTTGACCGCTTGTGGTCATGGCCGGATCCACTCTTTCGCGGGTGCTCCTTTTGACGTCATAAGGTACGGATTCTGCTACCCGGAGTATTCAAAGGGAATTTCGATCCCTTCATGTGCCTTCTTCTTGCCCCATTCTTCATCTTTCGCCCTTGGTCAATCGAACCGCTGCGCGGTTATTGCTTTCTGTGACCGTCACCCCACGGAAAGGAATCTTCGCCAGGAGAGGAGGAGTCCATGATCGGAAATGCTGAAGAAATCAGCGAAATCACGTGCCGGCGAGTCCGTGCTCGCCAAGGTTCCGGAGACGGCCGCACCGTCGCCGTCGACGATGATCCTGTGCAGGGTGTGGTGGGGGGCCCGTGGAAGAAGGTCGGACAGGAGCGTGGAAGCCTCCCGAGGGCCTCGTGCCACGCGTGAGTTCGGTCCTCGGAAGCGAGCCTCTGGGTCGATCAGGGAGGCGTAGCCCTCGACGTCTCGGAGGTTCAGGTACTCGTAGAAGAGGCGAATGTGCTCACGGCAGATGGGAGGTAAGTAAGCGCTGGTGGTGAGGTCGCATCGGGGCTCCGCCGGGTAGGGCATGGCCACTCCAAGCTTGTGGGCGGTTCGATGCCTCCACTGTGAATGATCTGGAAATCCGCTCCCTATCCTCCGGTTATCGCCGTGTTCATATGGTGTTTTTCGCAGACTGGAAAGAATGTTCTAGGGTGCGGGTGAAAGGATTATGTGATATAAGTTTGACGGTCGCCCCAGGTTTATCCTGGTGGTTGCTCATTCTGAATGGGGGCCGTGATCGACATGGTTCGAACTGGAGAGCCGGGGCGGTCACCTGTGCGGTTTCGTATCCTCGGCCCCCTGGAAGTGCTCGGCGAGGAAGGACTCATCCGGGTCCCTCCTGGGCGACAGCAGGTGGTGCTCTGCCTACTGCTCTTGGAGATCAACCGGGTGGTGCCCACCCACCGGATCGTCGACGTCCTATGGCGGGACTCCCCACCGGAAACCGCCCGCACCCAGGTTCAGATCTGTATCTCCCGGCTGCGGAAACTGCTCGGCTCGACCGGTGCGACCATCGAGACCATCCCACCCGGTTACCAGCTGCGGACCCCTCCTGAGACAGTCGATGCCCGACTTCACTCTCTCCAGGTCAAAGACGCAGCCGTCCTGCTCCGTGAGGGTCGCAAGGAAGAAGCCGCAGCCCTGCTGCGCGACACCGTCGGTCTTTGGCGTGGCACCGCTCTGAGCGGGGCCGACAACGAGGCCTTGGTCTCCGACTCGGCCCGTTTGGAAGAGGACAAGGTCGAGGCCACCGAGGCCTACCTCAACATCGAGCTCGGGCTGGGCTACCACGCACGACTGATCTCCGAGATCAGTGCGCTGGTCGAGGCCTATCCCCTTCGGGAGAATCTCCGCGCCCAACTCATGTTGGCGCTGTACCGCTCAGGACGGCAGGCCGAGGCCTTGGAGGTGTACCGTGTCGGACGTGACCTGCTCGTCGAGGAGTTGGGGATCGACCCCGGCCGCCGTCTGCGTGACATGGAGAGCGCGGTGCTGGCCGGAGACCTCGCGCTCAATCTTCCCGAGGAGGACTCGGGGCCGGTGGTACCCGCACCGGACCCGCCCCCTACGTCGACCCCCGTGGGCCGAGCGGCCCCTGATCCGATTCCCGAGCCGGCCCCCGAGACCGGCTCAGGGCCGGCCGGGCACACGGTCACACCTTTCCAACTACCGACGGCCACGGCGGACTTCGTCGGCCGAGACGACGTGGTGGGCACCGTGGAGGAGGCTCTGGTCGGTGGCGTGGGCACGGTGGGTGTGGTCGCCCTGGTGGGTCGGGCCGGAGTCGGAAAGAGTTCCACCGCCGTGCGGATCGCCCACGATCTGGCGAACCGGTGTTATCCCGATGGGCAGTTGTACTGCGATATGCGCGGAAGTCGTGAGGTTCCGCTGGAACCCGCCGATGTCCTCGCCCGTTTTCTGCGTGCTCTGGGCGTGCCCGGCCAGGGGATACCGGACGACCTTGACGAGCGCTCCGCCATGTACCGGGGTATCCTGGCCAGCCGCCGCATCCTGGTTCTGCTCGACGACGCCTTCGATGAAGGGCAGCTCCTTCCGCTCATTCCAGGTGATGCCGGTTGTGGGGTGATCATCACCTCCCGGGCCAGACTCACCGGCTTACCCGGAGCCACCCGGGTGGAAATGGACATTTTGCCGGAGGAGACCTCGTTGGAGCTCCTGGGGCGGGTTCTGGGGCGGGAACGGGTTCGGTCCGAGCCCGAGGCGGCCCGAGCACTGGTCCAAGCGGTAGGCCGTTTGCCGTTGGCCCTCCGGATCGTCGCGGCTCGGTTGGCCGCCCGCCCGCACTGGCCACTGGCCGGGATGGTGGAGCGCCTCTCGGACGAGCGGCGCCGCCTCGACGAACTCGCCCACGGGGACATGACGCTACGCGCCAGCCTGTCCCTCACCCACGATGGGCTCGACCGGCGCAGCACCCAGGTCTTCTCCCTGTTCGGATTGGCCGAAGGGCCGACCGTTCCGGCCTGGGCCGCGGGAGCCGTCCTCGATGACGACCGCCCCTTCCCCTCGGATCTGGCCGAACCTCTCGTGGACGCGCACATGCTCGATGTGGTGGGGGTGGACTCGGCGGGTGAGCCGATCTATCGCTTTCACGAACTGGTCCGTGACTACGCTCGTGAACAGTTGGCCCGTCAGGAGGAACCTCAGGAAAGGGCCAAGGCCCTGACCCGTCTGCTGGGGGGGTGGCTCGTCCTGCTCGATGAGGCCAACCGTCGACTCTTGGGCGTCGAGGCACCCCAGGTACGTGGGTACGCCCCACGTTGGTCTCCGCCTCGCAGGTACATGGATCGACTACTGGCGGACCCCTACGTCTGGTTGGAGACCGAACGTGTCAATCTGCGTCACGCGGTGACCCAGGCGGCGGAGGAGGGGTTGCCCGAACTGTGCTGGGAGTTGGCGGTGGCCCTGGCCCTGTTCCTGGACCGGCGCGGCTACGTTGACGACCTCACGAAGGTGTACGACACGGCCATGTCGTCGGTGCGGGAAAAGGGTGACCGGTTGGGTGCCGCGGCCTTGGACACCGAGGTGGGGTACCTGCTGCGGGATCGGTACGATCGGCCCGCCCGGGAACACCTGATGGAGAAGGCCTTGGCGGAGTTCGTCGAGCTCGGTCATCGGCACGGGGAGATGATGGCCCGGTCTCACCTGGCCTTCCGAAGAAGGTCGGAGCGGGACTACACGGGCGCGATCGAGTATGGAGAGCAGGCGTTGGCGGGTTTCGTCGACCTTGGCGATCGGACCGGGCAACGGCGTTGCCTGCTTCTCCTGGGCAATCTGAGGGTGCGCACCGGAGACGGTGAACGAGGTTGGGCGGAGCTTCGGGAGGCCCTGAGCCTGGCGGAACGAGTCGGTGATCTGCGGGGCCGGGCCCAGGCCCACTGGTGGATAGGTCGGTCCCACTTGTACTCGCAGGAGACCGAGGCGGCCGTGGAACAGCTGACCACGGCTCTGGAGTTGGTTCGCCGGATCAACGATCCAAAGGGTGAGGCGGCCCTGCTGCAGAGCCTGGGTGAGGCCTATCTCGCCCAAGGGCAGAAGGAGAGCGGGCGTTCGGTGTTGCTTCAGGCGCTGGCCCTGTACGAGGAGTTGCGGGACGAGGAGAGCCACCCAGAGATCAGGCGGATCTTGGCGGAGTCGAGTTGAGGCGGGATCACCCCTTGTCCCAGTCGTCGTTGGTCCCGTGGTCGCCGCACGGGCTCGGGTCACAGACACCTCCCGTGGCGGAGGAGTGGGAAAGACCGGAGGACTGGACCGATACGGCCGTGGCCTGAGCCAGAAGGGAGTGGGTTTCGGAGGCGGAGGGGTCCGAAGCCAGGGCGGGGGAGAGTCCGAGGATGGAGAAGGCGGCGGTAGCGGTGAGGGTGAGGGCCAGGTGGGAGAAGCGCATCTCTAACTCCTGTCGTGTTCGTCGTATCCGTTGTTCTTTGATGTCTCCAAGCTAGGAAGGGGCACCGTTCTCGGCCTTATCTCCGGGCTATCGGCGCCTTGTCCTTCCAGGTCATCGCGGTCGAACAGAGGGGACGTCGAACGGGACCCGGGGCCGGGACGCCCCGCTGACGCGTCACCGATACCGTCATCTCCCCGCCGGCCCCGGCTTCAGGCGGTTCACCGTCAACGCGTTGGTCTGCGCCATCTTGATGACTCTGTGCCGCGACCAGATCTGCGGCGTTCTCGCGATCGTGTTCGCGGCGATCACGATGAGCAAGGAACACGAACCCATGGAGCAAGAGTGCTCTCTGCGTTACGCGTGGACGACGATGGGGATCGGTCTCGCGATCACCGTGGTCCTGGTGATCCTCTACTTCCTGTTCATCGGTGCCATGGCCTCCACCTACTGACCTGGAAGGCTCGTGGGACACGGGAGAAGGCCGCACCCGGATCGGGCGCGGCCTTTCCCATCCTGCGTGGGAGGATCAGCTCGGCTGAACCGACTCCTCGGCCTTCTTGGTGGTCACGGTCAGGTTGCCGAGGCTTTCGTCCACGTCCACCAGCACGGTGTCGCCCTCGGTCAGTGCACCGGAGAGCAGTTCCCGGGCCAGCGGGTCGCCGATCGAGGACTGCACCAGGCGGCGCAATGGACGGGCGCCGTAGTTCGGGTCGTAGCCGGTCAGCGCCAACCACTCGCGGGCACCGGCGGTGACCTCCAGGTCGAGTCTGCGGTCGGCCAGACGCTTGGCCAGTCTGTCCACCTGCAGGTCCACGATCCGGGTCAGGTCCTCGGTGGACAGCGCGTCGAACATGATGACGTCGTCCAGGCGGTTGAGGAACTCGGGCTTGAAGGTCGCGCGCACCACGTCCATCACACGGTCTCGGCGCACCGACTCCTCCAGCGACTGGTCCACCAGGAACTGCGAGCCCAGGTTCGAGGTCAGGATGAGAATGGTGTTGCGAAAGTCCACCTGACGTCCTTGACCGTCGGTCAGCCGGCCGTCGTCCAGGACCTGGAGCAGGGTGTCGAACACCTCCAGGTGGGCCTTTTCCACCTCGTCCAGCAGTACCACGGTGTAGGGGCGGCGGCGCACCGCCTCGGTCAGTTGACCACCCTCCTCGTAGCCCACGTACCCGGGGGGAGCACCCACCAGGCGCGACACCGAGTGCTTCTCGGAGTACTCGCTCATGTCGATGCGCACGATGGCGCGCTCGTCGTCGAACAGGAACTCCGCCAGCGCCTTGGCCAGCTCGGTCTTACCGACACCGGTCGGACCCAGGAACAGGAACGAACCGGTGGGCCGGTCGGGGTCGGAGATACCGGCGCGGGCACGGCGCACCGCGTCGGACACGGCGGCCACCGCCTCCTTCTGCCCGATCAACCGTCGTCCCAGTTCCTCCTCCATGCGCAGCAGCTTGGAGGTCTCCCCCTCCATCAAACGGCCCACGGGGATACCCGTCCACGCCGAGACGACGTCGGCGACCTCGTCGGCGCCCACCTCGTCCTTGACCATGGTGTCGGTCTGGTCCGCGGCGCTTTCCTCGGCCTGGGACGCCTCCTCGATCTGCCTTTCCAGCTGAGGGATGTCCCCGTACATCAGCCGGGAGGCCTCTTCGAAGCGGCCCTCGCGCTCGGCCAACTCGGCCTTGGTGCGCAGTTCGTCCAGCTGCCCCTTGAGTTCACCGACCCGGTTCAGTCCGGCCTTCTCCTGTTCCCAGCGGGCCACCAGGCCGTTGAGCTGCTCCTGCTTGTCGGCCAAGTCCGCGCGCAACCGATCCAGGCGCTGTCGACTCGCGGCGTCCGATTCCTTGTCGAGCGCCATCTCCTCCATCTTGAGGCGGTCGACGGTGCGGCGCAGTTCGTCGATCACCACTGGGCTGGAGTCGATCTCCATGCGCAGTCGAGACGCGGCCTCGTCGATGAGGTCGATGGCCTTGTCCGGCAGGAAACGCGCGGTGATGTAGCGGTCCGACAGGGTGGCCGCGGCGACCAGCGCGGAGTCGGAGATCTGCACCTTGTGGTGCGCCTCGTAGCGCCCCTTGAGGCCGCGCAGGATCGCGATGGTGTCGGTGGCCGAGGGTTCGCCGACGAGCACCTGCTGGAAGCGGCGCTCCAAGGCGGGGTCCTTCTCGATCTTCTCCCGGTACTCGTCCAGGGTGGTGGCACCGACCATGCGCAGTTCACCACGGGCCAGCATGGGCTTGAGCATGTTGCCCGCGTCCATGGCGCCCTCGGCGGCGCCCGCGCCCACCATGGTGTGCAGTTCGTCGATGAACGTGATGATCTGGCCCTCGGACTCCTTGATCTCCTGCAGTACCGCCTTGAGCCGTTCCTCGAACTCACCCCGGTACTTGGCGCCCGCGACCATCGCGGACAGGTCCAGGCTGATCAGGCGCTTACCGAGCAAGGACTGGGGCACGTCGCCGGCCACGATGCGCTGGGCCAGGCCCTCCACGACGGCGGTCTTGCCCACACCCGGTTCACCGATCAGCACGGGGTTGTTCTTGGTGCGTCGGCTGAGCACCTGAATGACCCGACGGATCTCGCCGTCTCGGCCGATGACCGGGTCGACCTTGCCCTCACGGGCCCGTTCGGTGAGGTCCACACCGAACTTCTCCAGCGACTGATAGGTGTCCTCGGGGTTCTCCGAGGTGATCCGGCCGGTGCCGCGCACCCGCTCGAAGGCCTCCAAGAGCTGCTCCGGGGTGGCTTCCATGTCCTTGAGCAACCGGGAGGCCTCGCCACCGTCGGTGGCCAGCCCCACCAACAGGTGTTCGGTGGAGACGTACTCGTCCTCCATCTGCTGCGCACGCTGGGCTGCGGTGTTGAGGGAAACGATGAGTTGGCGTGAGGAACTGGGAGAACTCACCGTGGAACCCGCCGCCTTGGGCAGGGCACCGATGGCCGTCTCGACCTTGTCCTTGAGCTGGTCGGGGTTCACCCCGACCTCCTTGAGCAAGGGGCGGGTGATGCCCTCGGCTTGGTCCAGCAGGGCGTTGAGAAGGTGCAAGGGCTCGGTTTGAGGGCTGCCGTCGGTGGTGGCCTGACGGATGGCAGCGGCCAGGGCCTCTTGGCTTTTCTGGGTGAGCTTGTAGTTCATGGCCTGGTGACTCCTTTCGCATTTAAGGTCACTCAGAGTGATAATAGGTGGCCGACTCCTGCGCCGAAGGCCTAGAGCCCGTGGGCCCGAACCCGTTGATCCGGTCCCTGCCTATTGCCCCGACTGGCCCGATTCACGGGTGTCGCCGGTGTTCCCGAGCCCGCTGCCCCGCTCGGGGCGCTCGTCCGGGTCGGCCGTGTTGAAGATCGTCACGCGGGTGCGGCGCACCAGCTCCCCACGGACCGGCACACCCTCGGAGTGGGCCGGGCGGCCGCGCCGGGAGACCGCCCGGCGTGCCGCCTCGAGTTCGTTGGCGAGGTGGAAGACCTGCTCTTGTAGCTGTTCCACCTCGTGCTCCAGTTCCAGGATCCGTTTGATCCCGGCCAGGTTGACGCCTTCCTCCTGGGACAGGCGCTGCACCTGGCGCAGTGTCTGCACGTCACGCATGGAGTAACGCCGGCCTCGCCCGGACGCGCGTCCGGGCGAAACGATCCCCAACCGGTCGTACTGGCGCAGTGTCTGCGGATGCATTCCGGCCAGTTCCGCGGCCACGGAGATCACGTAGACCGGGGCGTCGACTCCGAAGGAAGGATCGTTCACGTCGTTCACGCGCCCTTCGCCCGCGCTTCGAGCCCCTCACGCGGGTCGTAGTCCGACGTCGCGGCTCGGAACTTCTCCAGTGCCTCGCGCGCGTCGCCGTTGAGTGTCTGCGGCACCTTGACCTCGAAGGTGACCAGCATGTCGCCGATGGTGCCGTCCTTGCGAGTGGCGCCCTTGCCGCGAACCCGCAGCGTGCGCCCGTTCTGGGTACCCGGCGGGACCTTCACGGTCACCGGAAAGCCTCCCAAGGTGGGGACCCGGACGTCGGCGCCCAAAGCCGCCTCCGGGAAGGTCACGGGGACGGTGATGGTGACGTTGTCGCCGCTCTTGCCGAACACCGGATGATCCTTCACGTGGACGACGACGTACAGGTCACCGGCGGGGCCGCCGTGCTCGCCCGGCGCACCCTTGCCCTTGAGCCGGATCCGCTGTCCGTCGGAGACGCCGCCGGGGATCCTGGCCTGGATGCTTCGGGTGCTCTTACCGCGCCCACTGCCGGAGCAGGTGGGGCAGGGGTCATCGACCACGAGGCCGCGTCCCTTGCACTCACCGCACGGTTCGGACAGCGAGAAGCCGCCCAAATTGGTGTTCTCGTGCCCGGTGCCGGTGCACTTGGGGCATACTCGCGGGGCGCTGCCGGCGCGCGCGCCCGTGCCCTTACAGGTGGCACAGGGCGCTTCGCTGCTCAGACGGAACGAACGGGTCACCCCCTCCGCCGCCTCGCGGAAGTTCAGTGTGGTCTCGGTCTCGATGTCGGCTCCGCGTCGGCTCCGGGTCGCCTGACCAGCACGGCCGCGATTGCCGAACAGCCCACCGAACAGATCGCTCAGACGCTCGCCACCGGAGGCGCCCGTGGGACCCTGACCGAAGATGTCGCTCATGTCGAAGCCGCCCGGACCCGTGCCTCCACCGGGCCGATACGAGCCGCCGAACATCGAACGCGCCTCGTCGTACTCCTTACGGCGTTTCTCGTCGGACAGGACGTTGTACGCCTCGGAGATCTCCTTGAAGCGTTCCTCCGCCTTGGGGTCGTCCCGGTTGGCGTCGGGATGGTTCTCTCGGGCCAGCTTGCGGTAGGACGAACGGATCTCGTCCTTGGTGGCGGTCTTTGAGACTCCGAGGACCTTGTAGTAGTCCTTCTCCAGGTAGTCCTTGGTGCTCATCGACTGGTGCCTTCTCCCCGCTGGTGCCGATTGCGTCCGATGTTTCCACGTGGTCCCGTCCCGCCCAGGGGCGGGGTGGGCCTGGCGGCCGTGACCGACGATCCCACGTCGGCCACGGCCACAGGTCTTACTTGTCGTCCTCGCCGTTCTCGGCGGAGGTGTCGGTCCCGGTGGCCTCCTCTGAAGCCTCCGGAGCCTCACCCGTGGGGTCCCCGACGACCACGCGAGCCGGACGGAGCACCCTTTCACCTATGCGGTACCCGGGCTGGTACACCTCGATCACCGTCTGAACGGAGACGTTCGGGGCCGGAACCAGGGTGAGGGCCTCGTGCACGTTCGGGTCGAACTCGTCGCCCTGCTCGCCGTACTTCTCCAAGCCCAGCTTGGTGGCGGTGGCCTCCAAAGACTCACTCACCGCCTTGAACCCGCCGGTGAGCTCCTCGTGCTCACGGGCACGACCGATGTCGTCCAGGATCGGCAGCAGTTCGCCGAGGACCTGGGCGGTGGCGACCTCACGGACGGCCACACGGTCGCGCTCGACCCGTTTGCGGTAGTTGGAATACTCCGCCTGCACCCGCTTGATGTCGTTGGTGAGTTCGATGACCCGCTCGTCGGCGTTGATCGCCTGGCTCACCACTTCTTCGGGGGTGTCCGGAACCTCGGGGATGTCCTCGCCCTCGTCCTCGACCTCGGCCTCGACGACCTCGGGCTCCTCGGAGCCGGTCTCCTTGGCCTTGGGGTCGCGGACCTCACCGGTCTCGGGATCGATCCTGCGATTGTCACGGATCACCGGACCCTGGGTCTGGTCGCCGTTCTCGGGATCGTTCTTATCCGATTGCGCCATGTCCGACGCTTCCTCCTTCCTCGCCTCTCACCGGACTCAGACTCAGGAACCCTTCTGGTCGCCCTTGCCGTTGTCCTCGTCGACGATCTCGGCGTCCACGACGTCGGCGTCCTCGGAGGAGGCGTCCGTGCCCTCACCACCGGGCTGGGCGGCGTCCTCACCCTGCTGGCCCTGGCTGTAGATGGCCGAGCCGATCTTCTGGCTGGCCAGGGCGACCTTCTCACTGGCGCTGCGGATGGCCTCGGTGTCGGTGCCCTCCAAGGCGGTCTTCAGTTCCGCGACGGCCGTTTCGGTCTCGGAACGCACGTCCGCCGGGATCTTGTCCTCGTTGTCCTTGATGACCTTCTCGGTCTGGTAGACGAGGGACTCGGCGTTGTTGCGGACCTCGGCCTCCTCGCGGCGCTTGCGGTCCTCCTCCGCGTACTGCTCCGCCTCACGGACCATCTTGTCGATGTCGTCCTTGGACATCGCCGAACCACCGGAGATGGTGACGGTCTGCTCCTTGCCGGTACCCAGGTCCTTGGCGGTGACGTTGACGATGCCGTTGGCGTCGATGTCGAAGGTGACCTCGATCTGCGGAACGCCGCGCGGCGCCGGGGGCAGACCGGTCAGGTCGAAGACGCCCAGCTTCTTGTTGTACTGAGCGATGTCGCGCTCGCCCTGGTACACCTGGATCTGCACGGACGGCTGGTTGTCGTCGGCGGTCGTGAAGATCTCCGAGCGCTTGGTCGGGATGGTGGTGTTGCGTTCGATGAGCTTGGTGAACACGCCACCCTTGGTCTCGATGCCCAGGGACAGCGGGGTGACGTCCAGCAGCAGGACGTCCTTGACCTCGCCCTTGAGCACACCGGCCTGCAACGAGGCACCGATGGCCACGACCTCGTCGGGGTTGACGCCCTTGTTGGGCTCCTTGCCGCCGGTCAGCTCCTTGACCAGGTCGATGACGGCGGGCATACGAGTGGAGCCACCGACCATGACCACGTGGTGGATCTCGCTCAGCTGGATGCCGGCGTCCTTGATGACCTGCTGGAACGGGGTCTTGGTCCGCTCGACCAGGTCGGCGGTCAGACGCTGGAACTCGGCACGGGTGAGCTTCTCGTCCAGGTGCAGCGGGCCCTCGGCCGAGGCCGTGATGTAGGGCAGGTTGATCTGTGTCTCGCTGGAGCTGGACAGCTCGATCTTGGCCTTCTCGGCGGCCTCGCGCAGACGCTGCAGCGCCATCTTGTCCTTGGCCAGGTCGACGCCGTTGGAGTTCTTGAACTTCTCGACCAGCCAGTCCACGACCTTCTGGTCCCAGTCGTCACCACCGAGGTGGTTGTCGCCGTTGGTGGCCTTGACCTCCACGACACCGTCACCGACCTCCAACAGGGAGACGTCGAAGGTGCCACCACCGAGGTCGTAGACCAGGATCGTGGCCTCGTCCTCCTTCTCCAGGTGGTAGGCGAGGGCGGCCGAGGTCGGCTCGTTGATGATGCGCAGGACGTTCAGACCCGCGATGGTGCCGGCCTCCTTGGTGGCCTGGCGCTGGGAGTCACTGAAGTAGGCCGGCACGGTGATGACCGCGTCGGTGACGTCCTCACCCAGGTAGGCCTCGGCGTCGCGCTTGAGCTTTTGCAGGATGAAAGCGCTGATCTGCTGGGGGTTGAAGTCCTTGTCGTCGATCTTCACCGACCAGTCGGTGCCGATGTGGCGCTTGACCGAGCGGATCGTCCGGTCGACGTTGGTGACGGCCTGACGCTTGGCCACCTCACCGACGAGTACCTCGCCGTTCTTGGCGAACGCCACGACCGAAGGGGTGGTGCGGGAGCCCTCGGCGTTGGTGATGACCGTGGGTTCGCCGCCTTCTAGGACCGCGACACACGAGTTCGTCGTACCGAGGTCGATTCCGACCGCACGTGCCATGTTGGTTCCTCCGTCAAAGTTGAGTCTTTCAGGCGTAAGTTTGCTTCGTCTGGTGTTGGCTGTCAAATCAGTTGAGTCGACCAGACTCAATCCACTTCCTACGGTTTGACAACGCTCCGATGCGCCAGTGTGTTCCCGGCCTGGGTGATTTTCGGTGAGGGTGGGGGCGAACTCCGGGACGAGTCGGGGGCATCCTCGATTCGAAGAACAGGGGAGGTCGGGGAGATCTCAGGGTGGGGCAGGGGGCACATGACCGGTGAACTCACCGATGTTCGGAGGCGCACTCGGGGTCCGGCATCGGATTACATAGGAGGGGTGGGGCGGCGCGCCCGAAAGGGGTGATGTGCCCGAAGAGGTTCGGTCGGGCCCGTGTGACCCCGCTGAAGTCAGGGCCGGCTACGGTGGGCTCGCGTGAGTGGTCCCACGGCCACGTCGCGCGTCAAGGAAAAGCGAAGAGTGTGCGGGTGAGGGGCCGACGCCGCACCTTTGGGGCCTGATGGTCCGGGGTGGTGGCGGTCAGGCTATTACTCGCTAGTAACATGTATGAGGACCATCGGTGTGTGGCGCACCGGATGACAAAAGCAGGATGGGAGGCCACGGACGATGCACCCGCTGTACTTGACACTGGGCATCATCACCTCGGTCTTCGCCGTGGTCGCGTTCGCCCTGTTCGGGCTCGGTCTGTACAAGATCGTGCGAACAGTAAGCGTCGGCCGAGCGGTGGAGCCGGAGCGCAAGGGGCCGTTGGGACGACGGCTCACCATGACGCTCATCGAAGTCCTCGGGCACACGAGGATGCTCAAGCGACCGTGGATCGGAGTGGCCCACTGGTTCGTGATGGTTTCCTTCCCCTTGCTGGTCCTCACGGTCGTCGAGGCCCAGGGGGAGGTCTTCGACCCGTACTTCAAGCTGCCGCTCATCTATGACTGGACCATCTACGGTCTGGCGATCGAATTCATCGCGGGCACCAGCCTCATCGGCATCTTGGGCCTCACCGCCTACCGGCTGATCAACAGCCCCAAGCGCATCGGCCGCAAGTCCCGCTTCGAGAACTCCCGGCACTGGACCGCGTACTACGTCGAGGCCTACATCATCGGTCTGCTGCTGGCCGTCTTCGTGATCCGTGGCTTCAAGGTCGCCATCGAGGACTTCCCGTTCCCGATGTGGGCCACCCCGATCTCGCACGCGGTCGGCGCGATCCTGCCCGGCGAGGCCGCGATCGCCGAGCCCGGTATCGCTTTGACCGCCGCGTTCAAGCTGATCATCAGCTACGCGTTCTTCGTGGTGCTGTACTTCAACCTCACCATGGGGATCGGCTGGCACCGCTTCGTCGCGCCGGTCAACATCTTCTTCAAGCGCAACGCCGACGGCGCCCCGTCCAACGGCCCCGCCAAGCAGATGATGGACAAGTCCGGAACCAAGCCCCTCGACTTCGAGGAGGCGGACCCGGACGAGGACCCCTTCGGCGCGGGCAAGCTGGAGGACTTCACCTGGAAGGGGCTGCTGGACTTCACCAGCTGCACCGAATGCGGTCGTTGCCAGTCCCAGTGCCCGGCCTGGAACACCGGCAAGCCCTTGTCGCCCAAGAAGGTCATCCTCGACCTTCAGGCGCACACCTATGAGAAGGCTCCGTACCTGCTCAAGGGCATCACCGAGGAGACCCTCGCCGAGGCCCCGGACAACAGCCACGCGGGCGTCGACGTCCTCGCGCTCCTCAACAAGCCGCTGGTCGGCACCGAGGAAGAGGGTGGCGTCATCCACCCCGACGAGCTGTGGGCCTGCACCAACTGCGGTGCCTGCGTCGAGCAGTGCCCGGTCGACATCGAGCACATCGACCACATCCTGGACATGCGTCGCTACCAGGTCATGGTCGAGTCCAACTTCCCGTCCGAGGCCAACACCCTCCTCAAGAACCTTGAGAACAAGGCCAACCCGTGGGGTATGGCCGAGGACCGGCGGATGGACTGGATCGAGGAGCTGGCCAACCAGGAGAACCCGGTCGAGGTCCAGGTCGTCGAGGACAAGCTGCCCGAGGGCACCGAGTACCTGTTCTGGGTCGGTTGCGCCGGTGCCTTGGAGGACCGCGCCAAGAAGACGACGAAGGCCATCGCCGAACTGCTGGACATCGCCGACGTCGAGTTCGCGGTGCTCGGGGGCATGGAGGCCTGCACTGGTGACCCGGCGCGTCGTCTGGGCATGGAGTACGTCTTCCAGATGCTGGCCCAGCAGAACGTCGAGACGCTCAACGACGCCGGTGTCACGAAGATCGTGGCCAGCTGCCCGCACTGCTTCAACACCCTGGCCAAGGAGTACCCGCAGCTCGGTGGCACCTACGAGGTCATCCACCACAGCCAGCTGCTGGCCCAGTTGGTGGACGAGGGTCGCCTGACCCCGGTGAACTCGATCGACGAGAACATCACCTACCACGACCCGTGCTTCCTGGGTCGCCACAACAAGGTGTACACGCCGCCGCGCGACATCATGGCGCAGGTGCCCGGTGTCAAGACGCAGGAGATGCACCGCCACAAGGAGCGGGGTTTTTGCTGTGGCGCCGGTGGTGCCCGCATGTGGATGGAGGAGCGGATCGGCAAGCGCATCAACACCGAGCGTGTGGACGAGGCGCTGACCACCAACCCCGACACCGTCTCCACCGCGTGCCCGTTCTGCCAGGTCATGCTCGGCGACGCGATCAACGAGAAGAAGTCCGCCGGTGAGGCCAAGGAGTCGCTGGAGGTCGTCGACGTCTCCCAGCTGCTGCTCCGTTCGGTCAAGGGGGAGGCCCCCGCCGGTGGCGACGAGAAGGAGGTCGCCGAGGTCTAGCCTCGGGTTCCCGTGAGGGAAACCGGTCATCCGCGCACGAAGGGCGGGACTTCCCTTGGGGGTCCCGCCCTTCGTCATGCGCGCACAGGACCGGGGACGCACCGAAGTGACATTTGTCAGTGCCCGAGGTGGGTGATCGCCACTGCGGACCGGTGACAGCGGAGTCTGCCGCCAGAGCCCTGTTCGCGAGAAGCTGGAGGTATGCCCAAGACAGCGAACACCAACGCCGAGATCAGCGCCCCCCACACCACCACGGAACCGACGGTGGTCGTCCGTGACCTGCGTCAAAGGTATGGCGACTTCGAGGCGGTCAAGGGCGTTTCCTTCGAGATCCGCCCTGGTGAGCTCTTCGCGCTGTTGGGGACCAACGGAGCCGGTAAGACCACCACCATCGAGACCTTGGAGGGGTTCCGCGCCCCGAGCGCCGGTACGGTCCGCGTCTTCGGCCAGGATCCGCTCGGCCAGCCGGTGGGCGTTCGGGAGCGCACCAACGCGGTGCTCCAAGGTAGCGGTCTCATGGAGGACCTCAGCGTCGACGAGACCCTCGCCCTGGCCCGCGACCTCGCGGCCGACCCGCGTGAGCCCGACGAGATCCTCCGGCTGATCGGCCTCGCCGACAAGCGTGGACTCCGGGTCCGGCAGCTCTCCGGAGGCCAAAAGCGTCGTCTGGACCTGGGACTGGCCCTGCTCACCAGGCCGGAGGTGCTCTACCTCGACGAACCCACCACCGGGATGGACCCCGAGGCCAGGCACGAGACCTGGCGGATCATCACCGACCTCAAACGGGAGGGTGTCGCGGTGCTGCTCACCACGCACTACCTGGAGGAGGCCGAGCGTCTCGCCGACCGCCTGGCGATCATGCATCGGGGGGAGGTCCACGTGGAGGGCACCCTGGGCGAGGTCCTCGCCGGCTGGGGCGACCGGGTGAGTTTCCTGCTCCCGAGCGACGTGCGTACCGACGACCTGCCCGAATTGGAGGGGGCGGAGGTCGAGGTGCAGACTCGTGAACAGCGACTGTGGGCCACCTACACGGTTCGGGAGGGCGACGTGGCGGACCGCGCCCACCACGCGGTCGCCGCGCTCATGGCCTGGGCCGGCGAACGTGGCGGCACCCTCCAACACCTTCAGGTACGCGGGGCCTCCCTGGAGGACGTCTTCCTTCGGGTCGCCGATGGCGCCGCGAACCTGGTCGGCGAGTAGGACCGACCAGGCCCCGGACCACGATTTCCCACAGATCTCAGGAGCATCACGATGACCACCACCAAGGGCACCGACCGACGTCCCGGTCCCGGCCCGCTTCGCCAGGCCCTACGCCTGGGTCGCACCGAGTTCACCCTCTTCGTCCGGTACAAGACCGCCCTGATGTACCTGATCATGCCGCTGATCCTGCTGATGCCGGTGGCCAACATGGAAAGCGTTCCGGTCCTGGGGGAGTACACCACCACGGATCTCGCCCTGGTCGGCACCATCGGTGCCATCGCCCTCTTCTTGGGGCTCGGGCACCCGTCCAACGTCTTCACCGCCCGACGTGAGGCTTTGGTCCTCAAGCGGCTTCGGGTGAGCGGGGTCCCCCAGACGGCGATCTTCGGAGGAGTCTTCCTGGTCGTCCTGCTGTTCACCCTGTTGATCGCGGCGCTCATCGTCGGTGGTTCCATGGCCCTGGGAGGGTCCATGCCGGTAGATCCGGTGATGTTGGTGTTCTCGGTGGTCCTGGGATGTTCGGCGATGACCCTGTTGGGGCTATTGGTCACTCCGTTCGTGAGCAACGCCGAGTCCGCGCAGATGCTCTCCATGGTCCCGATGATGGCCCTGCTGTTCCTGAGCGGAAGTTTCATCCCGTTGGAGGCCATGCCCGACACCCTGCGCCAGGTCGCCCTGCTGCTTCCGGTCGCCCCCACGGTCGAGATGGCCCAGGCCGCCTACGTCGGATACGACGTCTTCGGCGGCTTCGAGGGCGCCGAACGGGTGGGTTTCCTGGGCCTGTGGGCCGGCGCTCTGCCCAACATCGGCGTGATGCTCGTGTGGATCGTGGGCCTGGCGCTACTGGTTCGTCGCTACTTCGTCTGGGACCCCCGGCGGCCGTGATCGGGGTGGGGGGAAGGCGCCGGGGAGGCTCAGGACGGGGGCCTCCCCGGCGCCGTACCATTTCGGTGGAATTCGGCCTGTGGGCAACTCTCCAGAGGGGTACGCCGCGTTCTACCGTTGATGAGGACGGACGAGGGCGGTGTCCGGTTGGCCGGTCTCGCATCGGTTCGTGGAACGGTCTGCGGTCCGTGCTTCGCGGGAAGGTGACTCGACCGATCCCTGGATCAGGACGAGGAAGGCGGGCGGGCCGGCACGGAGCGGAAGAAAGGCCGGGGCCGGTCGATACGGGTCTGGCGAGGAAGTCATCGGTTTCGACCGCACGACGTTCTTGGGGAGGACGATGTGGAGGTGGGCGACACGGGGACGGGCGGCGCGCGTACGGATGGTGTGGATCCCGACCCATCGGAGTCGGAGGACGGGGGTCGCCGTGTCGGTAAGCTGCGACTCCTACGTTGGCTGGTGATGCTCACCCTGGCCGGTCTAGGGCTTTTGCTGCCGCTTTGGCCGAGTTACGAACTACTCATCTTGGCTTCCCCCCGGGAAGAGACGGGATTCCTCGGGGACGCTCCACTCTGGCCCTCCGTGGTGGCCCTCGTGTTGGGCCTGTTCGGAGCCCTCATCGGGTTGTTGATGATCCGAGAGAGGATGGGTGCCAGACACGCGGTCGATCCACGCCTGTACTGGGGGTTCTTGTCGGTCCTCGTCCTGATGTGCCTCTTCCTTCGCGTGCCCCTCTACATCTTCTGCACCTGTGCGGGGGCTTGGGGGCTGTTGATCTTCATGGCTCCTCGGAATCGGACCCGCTTCATGACCCTGGGGCTGTTGGCGCTGGCGTGGGTAGCTGCCCTGACCAGCCCGCAGGACCACTCTTTGACGGTGTTGGTCGGTCACTTCGCGATCGCGCTCGTCTTCACCCTGATCTTCGTCGCGGGGTGCGTGCCGATCTTTTGGATGTGGGACACCACGCGCGACGCCGTGGAGGGGGCCCGGTTCCGTGCTCGACTCGCGGTGACCGAGGAGCGTCTCCGCTTCGCCGAGGATGTCCGGGGGATGCTGGGACATGAGCTCAACGCGCTCCAGGTGAGGGCCCACCGCGCCGGATCGCTCCTGCGCACCGAACAACTCGAGCGGGCGCGGGAGGAGATCGACCGTGTGCACGGGATGGCCCGGGCGACCCTGCAGAAGGTGCGGGCGGTGGTCCGTGGATATCGTGATCTCGACCTGGACACCGAGATCCGGGCCGTCCGAGCGGTCTTGGAGCAGAACGGGACCGCCACGACCGTCTCGGGGGTGTCGGCCGACGCGGGCCTGTTGAAGGAGACCGCCGCGCTGGCCGCGTGGGTGGTGCGTGAGGGAGGGACCAACGTGCTGCGGCACAGTCGCGCCCGACACTGCCGGATCGAGTTCTCTTTGCCGGAACCCGCGGAGGGCGCTCCACGCAGCCTGCTCGTGGAGATGACCAATGACGGGGCCGAGACAGGTACGGAGAACGGGCCGACCTCCTACGACGGGTTGACCGGGCTCGCCGAGCGAGTCGAGCGGGGAGGTGGGACCCTCACGGCGAGCCGGACCTTTGAGGATGGCTTCCTGCTTCGAGCCCTGCTCCCCCTGTCCACCGTTTCTCGTCCCTCGGGGGCGACGGAGGGCGAGGACGCCCACCATCGGACAGCGAAGTGGACCGTGGGCATGGTCATGGACACGGATTCTCCCGAGAATGGGGCCGGGTCGAAAGGCCGGCCCACGGCCGAAGGTGGAAGCGACGAGGAGACCGGGCCCTCACCGTGGGACGAGGGGCTCTCGGCGGTGGCGGAACGGAGCCGAGCCGACCGCCGGATCCGGATCTCCCGGAGGATCACCGTGGTCATCCTGGGATTGACTGGTGCGATCATGCTCCTGTGGCCCTTCTTCGACCTGGTGTTCTCCACCCAGGCGGGGGGCTCCTACTGGGCACCTCTGCTGGGGCTGGCGGCCACGGTCGTGAACGTCGTCCTCCTCGTCGTCCTGCTACGAGAACGGATGGCGGGGACCTTGGACTCACGCTCTCGGCTCTATTGGGCTTCGTTGGGGAGCCTCGCCCTCACCGCGATCCTGCTCCATTCACCGGTGACGAGCCTGTTCGCCATTTCCACCTGGTGGGGGGTAGGGGTCTTCCTCACCGATCGGCGGACCAGCCTCCGTGTCTCCATCGCTCTTTTGTTTTCTCCGTTGCCATTGCTCCCCACCTACACCTTTCCGGTGTCCGAAACGAACTTCCTCCTCTATGGACTGGTCTGGTTGGGGGCGGTGGTTTTCGCGCTCTTTCTGGCCGCGAGCACCATCGTGTTGATCTGGCTCTGGGACGTCACCCGTGAGGCGGTCGAGGGACAGCGGACCCGGGCCCGGTTGGCGGTGACCGAGGAACGGCTCCGTTTCGCTCGAGACATGCATGACCTGCTCGGTCACAGCCTCTCCGCTTTGGCGGTCAAGGCCCAGTTGGCGGGTCGATTGGTGGACAGGGCCCCGAAACGGGCCATCACCGAGATGGACCAGGTCCAAGAGTTGGCCGGTACGGCGTTGCACCAGGTGAGATCCGCGGTGAACGGTTACTGGGAGGCCGACCTGGGCGAAGAGGTCGCGTCGATCGCGTCGATCTTGGAGGCGGCAGGGACTCGGACCACGGTCA
Source organism: Nocardiopsis alkaliphila YIM 80379 (assembly GCF_000341005.1). Taxonomy (GTDB): domain Bacteria; phylum Actinomycetota; class Actinomycetes; order Streptosporangiales; family Streptosporangiaceae; genus Nocardiopsis; species Nocardiopsis alkaliphila. The sequence goes on from NZ_ANBD01000026.1 coordinate 29,028, forward strand.
GCGGGTTGGGCGGGCTGCGACTACCGCCTCGGGTGGCGGCGCTGGCCGCGTGGGTGGTGCGTGAGGCAGGAACCAACGTGCTTCGGCATAGTGACGCCCAACGGTGTCAGATCACCTTCACCCCGGCCAGAGAGGATGGCACGGGGCCGGGCACCCTGGTGTTGGAGGTGCACAACGACCGTGCCGAAGAACCGAAGACGGCAAGCGACGGCAATGGGTTGACCGGGCTTTCCGAGCGTGTCGCCGCAGGAGGTGGAACGGTTTCGACCGCCCGGACCCGTGAGGGCGGCTTCCTGCTCCGTGCGGTCCTTCCGTTGTCGACCGGTCCTGGTCAGGACACGGTGCCCCTGCCCCACCAGACCTTGAACCGGGGGCCGGCGGGACAGCCAGGGGACCCATGACGGTGAAAGACCGAGGTTCAGGGCGGAACGGGACGCCGGAGTCCTTCAAAGAGCGCTCGCGGAGTCGAAGGCGGCCTCGATGTCCTCGATGATCGCCGCATCGCCCGTAGTACTCAGGCCCAGCATGAACGCGCCCTGGTCGCCGTCGAGTTCCGCGACCAGGAATCGTCCGTAGGCCGCGTCACCCTCGGCGGCCTCGCTGCCCATGGTCACCCCGAAGGCGGAGTGATCGCCCAACTCGGTGGCTCCCGACGGTTCGACCCACAGGTCACCTTCCTCGGCCACCAGTTGCCCGACCATGTCCGTCGCCATGTCCACGGCGGTCAGGGCCAGGGGTTCGAGGGGGCCGAGCGACTCGCTGCCGGTCACGATGATCGCCTTCGGATCCTCCGGTGGGCCGTACACCGCGTAGGTGCTGTATTCCGGGGGCACCTCGTCGTCACCGAGACGCTGCCAGCCCTCACCGGGCAGTTCGTAGGTCAGGCCCGAGTTCGGGTCGGAGACGGTGCCGTCCTCGGGGGCGGCCCGCTCCACGTCGGTTCGCTCATCGTCGCCGGGGTCTTTTGACTCCCCGTCGGATTCGTCGGTGGAGGCGGTGAGAGGGCCGTTGCCCGACAGCATCCACCCGAGACCGGCCGCGGTGACCAGGAGGAAGAGGACCGTCACGACGAGGGCGATGGTGAAGGTGACCTTGCGGGTGTTGTCGGGTTCGTCGTCGGTTCCGCGGAGGAGGAGGTGCCTTTCGGCCTCGGGATCGGTTCTATCGGCTTCGCGCATCTGTGCTCCTGGGGGCGGCCTTCATGGTGGGCGCGGGGTCCAGAAGGGTCAGTACCCAATGTGATGACCGTGGGAGCAGGACGAAAGTGGCCGGATCAGGCCGATTTCGGGCGGAGGGGTTCTTCGATCGGGGCGGTCAGAGGTGCCAGGCAACGAAGCGGTACGGGGACGCCTCGTGGGGTGGCTGGAGAGTACGTACCCCTCCGGCCGGCCAAGGCAGAATCCAGTGGGCGGGTGGCGGATGATCACCGGGTGCGGGTGCGGGTGCGGGTGCGGGTGCGGGTGCGGGTGCGGGT
>NZ_ANBD01000027.1 GCF_000341005.1 Nocardiopsis alkaliphila YIM 80379
GGCCCGGTGTCCTCCTCGACGTTTCGGGAGAGCCCCAAGACCCGGTCGAGCTCACTGGGGCCGAGTCGATGGTCGGCGTCGGCGACCGCGATGAGCACCTCGGCGTAGAGTTCGATCTCGTCGAGGGCGACGTGGTCGTGGAGGCGAGCACGCATCCCGATGCCGTGCTCCATGGGTACTCACCTCCAGGGTGGTGTCGCCCGGTGAGACGTCGCGTCGGACGAGGCGATGGTCCATGCCGCTCCCTCATGGGTATGGGCGCGACGGATCCCACCCCTGGGACGTGAGTGATCCTCAGACTACGTCCACGACGATCCGCGGCACATGACCCGTGTGGGCCAGTGGCGCCTCCTCCCGAGCTAGTCACACCGTGCCTGCTCCTTCCGGGGGAGGAGGGGGCGGTTACGCCGTCGCTCCTCCCCCGAGAGGATCATGCGGGTGGCCATGGACGCTCGGCCGCGGTCGAGTCCTCTCGTCCGGTCGTCGTCACATCCAGGTGACGTCCTGGTGCTGGACCGCGTAGGCCGCGTAGGCGGTGGGGGTGTGTTCAAGGACGAGACGGTCGTCGTCGTTCAGTTCACGAACGACCTTGCCGGGAACCCCGGCCCAGAGAGTGTTCGGGGGAACGATCTTGCCAGGGGCCACCAGAGAACCGGCGGCGACGAGCGCACCCTTGCCGACCCGGGCACCGCCCAGGACGATGGCCCCGATCCCGATGAGTGCGCCCTCCTCCACGATCGCTCCGTGCACCATCGCCTTGTGGCCCAGGCTCACGTTGTCGTGGAGGATCGCGGGCTGGCCGGGATCGGAGTGCAGACCGCACTGGTCCTGGATGTTGACCTTCTCACCGACCACGATGTCCTCGGTGTCGGCGCGTAGCACCGACCCGTACCAGACACTGCTCTGAGAGCCCAGACGGACCCGGCCGACCACGACCGCGCCCGGGGCGATCCAAGCGGTGGGGTGGATCTGAGGTTCTCCGAAAGGGGCGCTGCCGATGCGAGGCCCTTCGGGCCGCCTCGTGGCTCCGCCGTCCGTCACGTTGCCCATGGTCAAGATCCTTCCCAACGTCGGTCCCCCGGGGCCGAGAGGAGGAAGTTGACCGCCCGGCACCCGTACGGGGATGATCGCGCATACCTTAGTAAGAACGTGACCAGGGTCCGCACGGTGATGTGCCGGTCAGGGATCTTGACGCGGTGGCGTGGCGCGTGTCTACCTTGGTCGTTCGGACGGTGTCCACGACGTTGCGTTCCGCTCTCGGTCGATACCCCTCATCGAGCCGAGCCGGGGCATGAAGGAAGACATCCGTGGGCAGGACACGCAAAAGGAACCCCATGGGTGTTCTTGGACAGGTACGGGGCAATCTCACCAGCTGCGACGTGCAGTCAACGGTGTTAAGGACATGAAAGGCACATGAGAGATATGTTGCCGGGCGGCGGACTGCAGCAAGACAGGTTCCCGACAGTGCGCAAGGGCGGCTACGACAAGGCGCACGTCGACGACTACTACGTTCGCATGGACAACCAGTTCAAGGACCTCCGCGAGCGTCTTCAGCGGATGGACGACGAACTGGAGCAGTACAAGCGCGACCTCGCGATCGCCCGCGAGAAGGCCCAGGTCAAGCCTGAGCACGAACAGATCAGCGAACGTATGGCGGAGATCATCCGGATCGCCGAGGAGGAAGCCAAGGAGCGTCGCTCCAAGGTCGACGCCGAGGTGAAGGAGGCCCAGAAGAAGGCCGAAGCGGAGATCACCAAGCACCGCAAGGACGCCGAAGAGCACGCTGAGCGGATCGTCTCCACCGCGCGCACCGAGGCCAACGAGATGGTCGCCGGCGCCAAGAAGGAGGCGGAACAGCTTCGTGAGCAGGCTCAGCGCGAAGGTGAGCGGAAGCTGAACGAGGCCGAGGCCCGCGCCCAGAAGATCCACGACACGGCCGACCGCCGTCTGGCCACCCTCACGGCCACGCACGCCGAAGCGCTGCGCCGGCTGAAGGACATGCACTCCACCTTGGCCGACCTGGTCACCGCGGAGGACCGGGCCGGTGCGCTCGAGAGCGGTCTGTCCCGTGAGGAGACGACCACCGCTCGGGCCGAGAACCCCAAGGGCGAGGACAAGGCTTCCCAGACTCGACCCCAACAGGGCAAGGCGTCACAGGGCCAGGCTCCGGAGGGCAAGGCCGCGGCCACCGCCAACGCGGAACGGAACAAGTCCGCGGGCCCCCGGACCCCTGGGGCCGATGAACAGGGGCAGGAGCAGGCCACCACCCGGATCCCGCCGCTTCAGCAGGAGTCGGACGAGGCCACGGTGCGCATCAAGCCGGTGCCCAAGGCGGAGCAGGCAGAGCAGGGCGAGTCCGCCGAACAGGGCAAGGGTGAGGACGCGGGCCCCAAGGCCGGTACGCCTCAGCCCCCGCAGGGAGCTCGCTTCTCCGGTCCCGCGCCGGGGACCTCCCAGCAGGCCCCGAGTGGCCCGCAGCAGGCCCCGAGCGGCCCGCAGCAGGCCCCGACCGACACCGGGGACCCGGGTGTCACCGGCATCTACCGTCGCCCGGAGGGTCCGCAGCAGCCCTCGACCGGTGACGAGGGTGTGCGAGTCATCCGCAAACCCTGACGGCGGGCGAAGGCCACGCAGCCGGAAGGCGGAGCGGGGGCGGGATCGGTGGACGGTCTCGCCCTCGGCGTTTTGTGGCTGGTTGTAGGGTGACGTCCGCCTTGTCGCAGGCTGTCGGCTACGATGCCGTCAGCCATGATTATCCGCGCGGCCATTCGGTCCGATCTCGGTGCGATCCTGCGTCTCCTGCGCGAACTCGGTGACACCACCCATACGCAGAGCGCTTATGTTCGCATGTCCTCCGCCGCCGTACGTGCTTGGACCCGGATGGAGAACGATCCCGATCGCACCGTCCTCGTGGCGGAGCGTCGAAACCAGATCATCGGGACCCTGGACCTGTTGGTGGTACCCAACCTGACCCACGACGCCCAACCCTGGGCCATGGTCGACAACCTCGTGGTCGACCCCGACACCCGATTCCAGGGCGTCGGCCGGGCGCTCATGGAGGACGCCTTGGATCGCGCCACGCGCACCGGCTGTTACAAGGTCGAGCTGCTCTCCCACGAGAGCCGTCAGGGCGCGCATCGCTTCTACACGGCCCTGGGGTTCGCCGAGTCCGCCGAGGGTTTCCGCCGTTACCTCTGAGCGCGATCCTTCGTCATGGTCCGGGTCCGCTCATGGGATGACCGAACCCGGTCCTTGGTGTGTTCGGAGCCGCCGCGAAGCGGGACGCCCCTCATGAAGCACACCGCGATCAGGCCGATCACCGCGAGGGGGACACCCGCGACGAACACACCCTGCATCGCGTGGTCGAAGGCGCCTACGACGATCTCGCGCACCGGTTCGGGCAGGGAGTGCACCAGTTCGGGGGAGCCCTGCGCCGACTCGGCCGCCTCTTCCAGCCCGATCGACGGTTCCTCGACCTTGGATCCCGCACCGTTCGCGCTGTCCGCCGCCAGAGCCGCCTCGGCTTCGGCCGACGCCGAGGCGATCCGGTCGTTGAGCCGGCTCACCATCACCGCGCCGAACGCGGCCACGCCCATGGCGCCGCCCAGGTTTCGGAAGAAGGTGACCGAGGCGGTACCGGAGGCCATGTCCTTGAGCGGCAGGGCGCTCTGTGTGGCCAGCAACAGGATCTGCATGTTGAGTCCGAAGCCCAGGCCCACGAACATCTGGCCGACGATGACCGTGGTCAGACCGGGGTCGACCTGGGCCATGCTCAGCACGGTGAAGCCCAGGACGCACAACACCATGCCCACGACCGGGTAGACCTTCCACCGCCCGGTTCCACTGATCGCGTACCCGGATCCGATCGAGGTGAGGAGGAAGCAACCCACCAGGGGCAAGGTCATCAGCCCGGACACCGTGGGGCTCATGCCGTGCACCATCTGTAGGTACTGGGGCATGTAGATGATCAGGCCGAACATCATCATGCCCACGGTCACCGAACCGGCGGAGGCCAACACGAACGTGCGGTCCCGGAACAGGCGGGTGGGGATGATGGGTTCGGCGGCGCGGCGCTCGACCAGGAACGCCGCGATGATCAACGACACCGCTGCGGTCCCCATGACGTAGGCGGCCGGGGAGTCCCAGGGGATCTGGGTTCCGCCCAGGCTGAGCAGGACGATCACCGTGCTGGCGGCACTGAAGATCAGTGCGGCGCCCAGCCAGTCCACCGGGGCCTTGCGGCGTGGGGTGAACGGCATCCGGAACATGAACTGGATGACGGTGAAGGCCACCACGGCGAGCGGCACGGTGATGAGGAAGCACCAGCGCCAACCGAGCGGGCTGTCCACCAGGAAACCGCCGACCAAGGGGCCGAGCACGGTGGACACACCGAAGACCATGCCGATCAGACCGCTGTAGCGGCCTCGCTCGCGCGGGGAGACGACGTCGCCCAGGATGATGTTGGGCAGGGTGGCCAGACCGCCGACTCCCAGACCCTGGAGTGCGCGGGCGGCGATCAGCCAGTCGACGTCCTGGGCGAACCCGGCGGCCAGGGACGCAACGATGAAGATTCCAAGGGCGATCTGGAAGAGGAGCTTGCGCCCCCACAGGTCGGAGAGTTTGCCCCAGACCGGGGTGGAGGCGGTCATGGTCAGCAGGGCCGCCGTGGCCACCCAGGCCAACCGGTCCTGACCACCGAGTTCGCCCATGATCGTGGGCAGCGCGGTCCCGATGATCGAGTTGGTGAGCATCGAGGTGAGCATGGCCAGGAGGAGGCCCACCATGACGCGGCGTACGACCTTGCGGGAGGGATACTCGGGGGTGGGTTCCATGGGTCGCGGGATCGGGTCGTCCCCGTCGACGCTGCTTCTCGCGTTCTTGACGGGCCCTTGAGGCTCGGCCTTTCCACGCAGTGACTGTTCCATGGGTCTCCCGATTCCGAACGCATGAAAGCCCCGCGGCGTGCGGCCGTGGGGCGAGCGTCTGCACACTGGTATATGTAAACGCTGTTGACTTGTCAAATCGATATCTCTCCATCCGCTGAGTGTGCGGATGGATGGGCAAGGTGGGACCCTGGAGATCCAAAGCCAGAACACGGCCGCCGAGGGGTGTGCACATGGAGCGTCCGGACGGGACCGGAGGTGGCGCCGCAGCGCCCGCACGCGGTCGAGAGGCGACCAGGGAGCGCATCCTCACCAGTGCCAAGGAACTCTTCACCAACGAAGGTTTCGGTTCGGTCTCCTCGCGGATGATCGCTTCACACGCTGGAGTGAACGTCGCGCTGATCAACCGTTACTTCGGTTCCAAGGCCGGATTGCTCGCCGAGATCCTGCACGAGGACGGTGTCTTTCCCAAGCTCATCACCGAGGGGGCGGCGGAGGAGTTGCCCCGGAGGTTGGCCGAACACGCGGTCGGTCGGCTGCACGGGGAGGGGAGCCGATTGCAGCGGGCACTGGACCACTCCGCCGGGGACCCGGACCTGCAAGCGGTCTACCAGGACAGACTCAAGAGTGCGCTCATCGACCCGCTGGCCGACTACTTGGGGCGGGAGAGCGCCCGGGTACACGCCTCTTTGGTCGCCGCGGTGATCCTGGGGCTGGGACGGGTCCGTCGTGTCGAGGGGGCGGAGGCGCTGCGCTCACATGACCGGGATCAACTCACCGAGAGGATCCTGGCTCTGTTGGAGCTGTGCCTGGAGGGCTTCGGAACCCCGGACCCGGATGACCCCTGAGGTCCCAAAGCCCTCGCGGCTCTAAAGGGGGAACGCGGTGGCGGCGGCGCCCACGGCCGCCAAGGGGAGGACGAACGCCCAGTACTGCATCGGCACGAAGAAGAACGTGTGCGAGTTGCGGTACTCCACCGGTTGACCGGTGGCCGGGTGGAAACCCTGCTTGGGAGCGTTCAACTTACTTCCCGCGAAGAAGACCGCCGCCGCGGCGAGCAGGAGTCCCACTCCGAAGCCGATGCCGCCGAGATGCTGTTGCCCTGTCACCTCAGCGGTGATGGCGGCACAAGGAACGGCGATGACCGCCGCGATGAGGGGGACGAGGATGCCCCAGCCACGCCAGATGATCATGGTGGTTCTTTCAGGTCCTGTTGTTCAAGAGGGTATGGACGTCTGTTGGGACCCATGACCGACCGTTATGGTTCGACTCTTTTCCTGAATCCGGACTCGGGTTCTTCGTCTTCTTCAGGGGTTCGGCGCGGCCCTGGGGGACCACGACGGGCGAGGCGTTCGGGTGCCCTCAGACCTTGACCTTCCAAGCCCGTGGAGGTGCCGTGGGCAGCACGGTGTCTTCTTGGACCCCTTCCTGGCTCCAGGCGCTCGAACGCGCCGAAGCGAATCGGAGGCGCTGAGAACACCGCCTGATCGGGAAGCTTGGCGACGACGTCGATCTCGATGTCGGCGGGGTCTGTGCACCCACGGTCGGCGCGAATGGAACTCCTTTGGCCGCGGACGTGGACGCATTTATTGACAACAAAGTTATCAATTGTGGGGTCAAAGCGTATCCTGGATCACATCGACGCTCCGGTCGCGACCTCACCAGGGCGGATGTCGGTGACCCGAACGGAGGAACAGTGCGGTCCGAGATCGTGGTCAGCGGAGGACGGATCATCGACGGAACGGGCGGCCCCTCCCGCCCGGCCGACCTCGTCCTGAGCCATGGCCGTATCAGTCACGTCGTCGCGCCCGGAGCCGGTGGAGCCCACGGTAGGACGATCGACGTGACCGGGTTGGTCGTCGCGCCCGGTTTCATCGACATGCACGCCCACTCCGACCTCGCCCTCCTCACCGATACCGCGCACGAGGCCAAGGTCTGCCAGGGTGTCACCCTGGAGGTCCTCGGCCAGGACGGGCTCGGCTACGCGCCCGTCACCGACGACACGGTCGAACCGATCCGTGCCCGGATCTCGGCCTGGAACGGCACGCCCGAACTCGACTACTCCTGGCGGAGCGTCGGTGGGTATCTGGACCGCATCGACGCGGGATCCGCCACCAACGCCGCCTACCTCGTTCCCCATGGCAACGTTCGCATGGCGGTCGTGGGCGAGGAGGACCGTCCGCCCAGCGACGCCGAACTCGATCGGATGCGCGCCATGGTCGCCCAAGGCATGGACGAAGGAGCGCACGGACTGTCCACCGGTCTGACCTACGCCCCCGGTATGTACGCGAGCGATGAGGAGATCGTCGCTCTCCTCGAACCCGTCCGAGCCGGGGGCGGTTACTACTGCCCCCACCATCGCAACTACGGTTCACGGGTCGTGGAGTCCTACCAGGAGTGCCTGGACGTGGCCCGCCGTGCGCACGTCCCCCTCCACCTGGCCCACTGCCACGTGAACTTCCCCCGCAATCGTGGCCGCGCTCCCGAGGTACTGGACGCCATCGACGAGGCCACCGTTGGCTACGGCCTCGACGTCACGCTCGACAGCTATCCCTACCAGGCCGGCGCCACCTGTCTCGCCGCTCCGCTGCCCGGCTGGGCCCAGGAAGGCGGCACCTCGGCCACCCTCGACCACCTACGTGATCCCGACATCCGTGCCCGCATCCTGCGGGAGGTGGAGTGCGAGGGCACGGACGGCAACCACGGTGTGCCCATGGATTGGGGAACCCTCGTCGTCACGGGCACCATCGATCCCGCGCTGTCCTGGGCGGTCGGTCACTCCATCGCGGACCTGGCCGAGCGGCGCGGTGAGGAACCCGGGCGGCTGTACGCGGACCTGCTGGTCGCCGACGAGTTGCGCAGTGGCTGCCTCCTCCAGGTCGGCAACGAGGAGAACATCCGTACCATCATGCGGCACAGCGCGCACACCGCCGGTAGTGACGGAATCCTCGTGGGAGACAAGCCCCACCCGCGAGGCTGGGGCACCTTCCCTCGTTACCTCGGCCACTACGTGCGCGAACTCGGTCTATTGACCCTGGAGGAGTGCCTCCGGCACCTGACCTACCGTCCCGCCCAACGTCTGGGCTTGACCGATCGTGGCATCATCCAACCGAGTGCCCACGCCGACCTGGTCGTCTTCGACCCGGACATCATCGCCGCCCGAGCGACCTACGACGATCCGCGACGCACCCCGGTGGGTATCGAACACGTGATGGTCGCCGGGGAGTTCACGCTTCGGGAAGGCCGACGCACCGACCGCCTTCCGGGCCGCTCGGTGCGGAGGAATCATTGATGAGGGGCGTCGACGCCGTCCGTGCCGGCCAGAGCCCGGCCGTGCCGTGTTCGGAGGGCGAGGCCCTGAAGACGCTTTCCGAAGAAGCGCCCGGGGCGCGAAAGACCCACCCGCTGCCTGGGGTCCCGTCGCCACGGGTCGCTCGGGGTCAACCGATGACGATGGCCCCGGCCAGCACCGGGGTTCCGAAAAGCACGGAGCCGTGTCCGGAGGCCAGGGTCCGGCTCCCCTGACAGCTAGTACCGGCGAACAGGGCGAAGCGTGATTCCCCGTCGATCTCCACGACCCCGCCCTGACCGGTCTCCAGTACTCGGCAACCACCGTTCTCGACGGTCTGTTCGTGACCCGACTCGAAGGTGACGCGAACCGGCGCGGCCTCTTCCTCGTTGGCCATCCCCGAGATGGCTCCGGCGATGGTCGCGGACATGGTGGCAAGGTTCGCAGGGCGGATCGGCACGGGATTCCCCTCTTCGCCAGGCTCGCACGAGCCCGAAAAGACACGGCAGAGTTGGTTACTCCGTGTCATTTAGCTACAGGATCGCGTGAACGCAGGGGAGCGTCGGCGGAGTGTCGGCGGAATTTCTCTCCAGGAGGAACAGGAACTTTGTCCGCCCAAGGAGGGCTGGATACGATTGGTCGTGTTGGTCCGTATGAGGCGGACCGAAGGAGGAGGGAGGGCGCGCGCGTGCACTTCCTGCTGCCCCTCCTGGAGTTCCTCGTCCTTGGTGTCTCGCCGGTCGAGTTCCTCACTCCCGGAGCCCAGGGTCCCGCGCTGCTGTTGTTGGCCGCAGCCGTCGGAACCGCCCTGACGTGGCTGATCATGCGTGGTATGGCCCTGTGGCCGATCACCGACCAGGCCACCGGGACCGGGCACGCGATGCGTCGCCGCTCCGCTCGGCTCCCCGTTCTCACCCTGCGCGATCCCGACGCCGCGGGGCGCCCACGTCCCAGAGCGCCCGGATCGGCCCTTTTGGCCGCTCGTCAGCCTTCACCCGCGCACCACGCGGGGTCTCGTTCCCGTTCTTGAGAACACGGCTGTCTTCGAGCGGCCCCACGTTCGAACGTCTTCGCTTCGACGAAAAGGGCCTCCACCTTGTACACCTTCGGGCCGATCTCGGCCGCCATCGACGTGCTCGCGACGATCCTCGCCGCCATGACCGAACTGCTCACCCCGTTCGTCGGGGCCCTCGCCGCCGGGATGGCGGTGATCACGCTGACCATCGCCGTACGCGTGCTACTCCTGCCCTTGGGTGTGGCCCAGGTACGGGCGGAGAAGCAGCGAGCCCGAATCGCCCCTCGGCTGGCGGCGATCGGCCGAAAACACGAAAGCGACCCCGAGCGGATGGTCGCCGAACAACGGAAGGTCTATGAGGAGGCGGGTATCGGCCCGCTGGCCGGTTGCCTACCCGGAATCGCGCAGGTTCCTCTCATGATCGCCCTGTACGGGCTGTTCATCGGAGCCGCCCCCGGAACGGAGGCTCTTTTGGCCCACACCTTCGTCGGAGTCGAGCTCGGCGCCAGCTTGGCCGGGGGCGTCTTCGCTCCGGTCTTCTCCGTGATGCTCGTCGTACTGGCGGTGGTGGCCTGGGCCACTCGTCGTTACGTCATACTCCCGACGATGCGGACGACTCCGGAACAGCCTTCGATGCTCGGTGCCCTGTCGTACTTGCAGTTCGGGACGGTCGTCGTGGCGATCTTCGTTCCGTTGGCCGCCGGGCTGTACCTGTGCGCCTCCACCACCTGGGCGCTGGGTGAGAAGCTCATCCTGCGCCGAATCGTCCCCGACTGAGGCGCGTGACTCAGAACTCGACGGTCACGCAGGCCAGGCGATCACCCGCCGTGCCGGCGTGGCCCTCGTGGGTGGCGGTGTGCTCATCGTGCAGGACCAGGGAATGCGCCTCGCCCTCGCGGAACTCCCACTCGACGGTCGAGGCGACGTAGGCGTTGCCGCTGGAGTCGGTGGTCATGTCCAGCCACACTTCGTTCTCCGGATTGGCGTACGCGGGATCGGTGGAGGGTTCGTCCTCCGTCGCCTCCGGATCGACCTCGTTCTGATAGTGCGGCCCCGAGTCCTCGGGGTTCTCGCCGCAGGGGAGGGTGTGCACGTGAGCACCGAAGTCGCGATCGGGCTCCAGCCCGGTTCCGGTGAACTGCACGAACGTGGAATCGTCCTGGACCCGTACCTGAACGTCCGCGGTGGCGCCCTCGGGTACGGCGGTCTCGTCGTAGGTGACGGCGCCGGTGCTCTCGCCCGGAGGCAGGAAGGTCGACGCGGTCACACTGGGCTCGGCCGTGGGTCGGGTGGTGGGTCCGTCGTTGGCGGCCGTGGCCCCGTCGCCGGTGGAGGGGGCTCCTTGCGCGCACCCGGTGACGAGAACGGCGGTCAGGACCAGACCGACGGCGGGTGATGTGAAACGCATCTGGGGACTCCCCGGTGATTGATCGCTCGTGCACCCGCAACGCTACCCAAAGCGCATAGTGGATGACTACGAGTGCGGAGGGCGTGGTGTGCCCGAAGGGTCGAAGCGCTCACGTTCGACGAAGCCCGACATCTCAGGGGCGTCCAAGGGTGCTCGCAGGTGGCCCGGGTCGACCTGGGCGAGGTGGAACCGGGGGTCGTTCATGGGCTCCAGGGAAGCATGGACGCACCACCTGGAACAGGGCCGGTTCCGCCGAAACCGGCCGCTATGAGGCGGAGCCTCACTCGGACACGGTCTCGTATCGAAGTGACGTGTCCTTGCCGGAGAACGGAGGGGAAGCCGAGTGTGAGGCCGGTGGGTGGCAGACTGGGAGTCGAAACCACGATCCCTGCTGAACAGGCGACATGCGAACGATCAGACGCGGCGGCGAATACGAGATCGAGATCAAGAAGTCTCGTTTCATCTGCGCCATGGCCAGGGTGGACGATGAGGAGGCCGCCCGCGCGTTCATCGCCGAGCGCCGTAAGGAACACTGGAACGCCACCCACAACTGCACCGCCTACGTGCTCGGTGAGGATGGCGGTGTCCAACGCTCCAGCGATGATGGCGAACCCGCGGGGACGGCGGGGATTCCCATGCTGGAGGTGCTGCGGCACCGGCGGATCACCGACACCGTGGCCGTGGTCACCCGCTACTTCGGCGGAACCAAACTCGGCGCCGGTGGCCTCATCCGTGCCTATGGGAACGCGGTGTCGGCCGCAGTGGAGGAGTTCGGGCTACTGGAGCGCCGACGGTTGCTGGTGGTGGACGTGTACGCCGACTACGTCCTCGGTGGACGGTTGGAGAGCGACCTGCGGGAGTCCGCGCTCACCGTTCAGGACGTCGCCTACGAGGACCGGGTACGCATCGAGGTGGCCTTGCCCGAGGAGGAGCTCCCCGACTTCGGGGTCCGACTGGCCGAACTGACGGGAGGTCGGGCCGAATTCGAGGTGAGGGGTACCACGATCGTCGAGGTGGAGCCCCGGTAGAGCCTTCGAGCGGCCCGGGCCGGGTGTTCACATGCCCATAACGAGTGGTCGGTTCTATGTACCCACCCGACCGTTCCGCGGCTTAGGATTTGCCGTAAACGTCGTCGTTTCCTGGGGAGAGACCGTCAATGCGCAGCTCACGCGTGCCTCAGGCCCTGACCTGTGGCCTCGTGGTGCTGTTGGTGGCGGGGTGTACCGGCGTTCCGGAGACCCCGGAACCACCGACTGAGGAGGAGCCCGCGGCGCTCCCCACGGCCTTCGAGGGTGAACCCCCTCCCGGTGTGGAGGGCGAAACCCTGCGCTACCTGCATGGTGAGGACGCGGGTGTTCACGAGATCCTCGACGACCCCATGGGTGTGCGAATCAGCCCCGTCGGTGGCGCTTTCCTGATCAGTTCCGGGGGCGAGGACCGCCACCTGATGCACGACGCCGCCAGTGGCGACCTGCTCTGGGAAGGCCAAGCGCGCTTCCGTGGTTTCGACGTCGACATCGAGGGCGAACCGGTTCTGGCCCTCACCGACGCAGACGACCGCCCGTTCGTGCTGGACGCCCGTGGGCAGACCCTGTGGGAGCCGGAAGGGGTCGACGACCTCTACCTGGACGGGCTCGCCGTTCGCCGCCCGGGTGAGTGGAGCGTGGAGGAACCCCACGGCGACTACACCGTGCTGAACATGGACGGTACGGAACTGTGGACCTATGCCTTCGAACCCACCCGGGACGACGAGGCCGAGGACGAGGCCGATGAGGATGGGGACGCCGACGAGGACGGACGTGCCGACGAGGAACCGGCCGACCCGCTGGGGGTTCCGGTGACCGCCTGGGGGGAGACCGTCCTGCTCGACGATGGGAAGTCCGCCCTGCACGCGTACTCGGTCTCCCCCGACGACGCAGGTGAGCCGCTGTGGTCGGTGACCGTCGACGACGAGGACCTCGGTATGCCCGTCACAGCGCCCGTCAGGGTTCCGCGGGTGCTCGGTGTCTACCCGACCCAGGACCCACGAGCGGAGTCCACCGACGACGAGGAGACCAGGGAGGAGGACACGGACGAGGACGCCGAACAGGAGACCGTCCGTGACGTCCTGTTGGTGCGCTGGGCGCAACCCGAGGCCCCCTCCGTCCTGTCCGCGCACGACACCACCGACGGAGAGCTCTTGTGGACCCTGGAGGAACCCGGGACCAACCCGGTCCCCACCCCCTTCAACGAGGCGAACGCGTCCGGGGCCCTCTACGACGAGGAGACCGCCACCCTCCTGCTGCCGCAGGCCAGCGGTGGGGCCACCGTGATCGCCGTCGACCTGGCGGCGGGCGAGGTCCGATGGGGGCTCGAGGAAGAGGCCGGTGCCTTCTCCCCGGCCTTCGCGCACGCCGGGTTCGTGTACGGGGACGCTCGTTCCAGCGCGGACGGTGATCAGCAGGTGGTGTTGGAGGCCGAGTCCATGGACGTGGCCGCTGACGAACTGGACGCCTACGTGGAGGCGGTCACCGAGACCGGGCACGCCATTTTGGTCCAGGACCGGCAGCGTTTCGTCTATGGTCCCGGCCACGAGGTCCCGGAGGAGGACGCCGAGGCCTCCCCCGAGGACGACGCGAGCTAGGTCCTGTTTTTGGGTCATTCCGTGTTCGCGGCCACCACGCCGCCTCTTGTGGCGCCGATGTCGCTCGGACGGCCGAGCCCGGGCCGACCTTCGCTCATCGTCTGGCCAGAGATCGCGTGGACGGCCGCTCACATCGGTCGGCGCAAACGCCGAACCGACCGAAAGCATCCAAAAACAGTCCCTGGATGTGCTGTCCCGGCACGTTGGTGACGAACGAAACGCCGCACCGAACGCCCCATCCCCCGAGGGCATGACCCCCGACACCCTTCGCCGGCAGGCGCCGAGGAGAGCCGAACGTGACTCCTTCCGTTGTTTCAGCGGTGGGAGGAGTCACGAGAGATGACCAAGGGGTTCTCTCCACCGGACGGGGTCTGGGTGGAACGAGTACTTCGAGGTGGGGCAGGGTGGCTCGCGGCGTCTTCTGGTGTGAGTGGTTTCTGTGAGCTCACCTCGCCGATGCACACCCCGGCTCCTCGGAACCGAGTGCCCTTCTCTACCATTTCGGAGTATGGACGTTCCTGACAGCGGGGCCGACGAAGCCCTCGACCTGGCCGAAGGCTTTCCCACGGCCACACGTGAACGGTGGCGTGAACTCGTCGCGGGGGTACTGCGCAAGAGCGGTGTCGCCGAGGAACGCCTGGCCCACGACCCGGAATCGGTGTTGGCCACACCCACCCTCGATGGGTTCGACATCGAGCCCCTCTACACCCGCGAGTCGACCGCGACCGACCCGGGGTCGACGCCCTTCGCCCATGGCCGTCGGTCTGGGGAGGGAATGGCGCAGGGGTGGGACATCCGTGCCCGTCACACCGACAGGGACCCGGCCGAGCTTCGTCGTCGTGTCCACGACGACCTGATGAACGGTGTCTCCTCGCTGTGGATCGCGGTCGGTGAGGGGGCCGTGCCGGTCTCCGGACTGGGAGACGTCCTCGCCGACGTCCACTTGGACCTGGCCCCGGTGGTGTTGGACTCCGGCACCCAAGAGGCCTTCGACGCCGCCACGGCCCTGCTCGACGTGCACACCGACGCCGGTGTTCACGCCGAGCGCGTCATCTCCCACCTGGGCCTGGACCCGCTCACCGCCGCCGCCCTCACCGGTGAACGTTCCGAGGTCGAGCAAGCCGCTCGCTTCGCCGTCGAACACGCCGCTCGCTTCCCGCACCTGGGCCTGTTCATCGCCGACGGCACCCTCGTGCACAACGCCGGCGGCTCTGACTCCCAGGAACTCGGCACGGCCATCGCCGCCGCGACCGCCTACCTGCGCGCCCTCACCGATGCCGGGCTCGACGTGGCCGACGCGGCCGGCCGGATCGAGTTCCGCCTGGCCGCCAACGCCGACCAGTTCTCGGTGATCGCCAAGCTCCGTGCGGTTCGTGCCATGTGGAACCAGGTACTGGAGGCGTCGGGAGTGCCCGCCGAACGGCGTGTCACGCGTTTGCACGCCACCACCTCCGACGCGATGCTCACCCGTCGCGACCCGCACGTGAACATGCTCCGCGCCACCGTGGCCTGCTTCGCGGCCGGGGTGGGCGGTGCCGACGCCGTCACCGTCGCGCCCTTCGACTCCGCGATCGGTCTGCCCGATGACTTCGCCCGCCGAGTCGCCCGCAACACACAGTCGTTGCTCATCGAGGAGTCCCACCTGGCCAAGGTCATCGACCCGGCCGGTGGTTCCTTCTACGTCGAGTCCCTCACCCGTGACCTCTACCGGACCGGTTGGGAGTTCTTCCAGAGCTTGGAGCGGGCCGGTGGCCTGGCCGAGGCGATCGAACACGGCGAACTGCGTGCCGCCGTCGACGGGGTGTGGCAGCGCCGTCGTCATGATCTGGCCACCCGCACCGCACCGCTGACCGGGCTCAGTGAGTTCCCGAACCTGGACGAGACCCCGTTGGTGCGCGAACCCGACCTCACCCGCACCCGGCCGGCCCCGGATGGTTTCCCGGTACGTCGCTACGGTCAGGACTACGAGGCGTTGCGTGATCGCTGTGACGTCCAGGCTGGTGACACCGGCCACCGGCCCACCGCCTTCCTGGCCACCCTCGGACCGGTCGCCGAACACACCGCCCGCGCCTCCTTCGTCACCAACCTCCTGGCCGCCGGTGGCATCGCGGCCGATGACCCCGGTCCGTTGGAGGACGCCCACACCGCGGCGACGGCCTTCGCGCTCTCCGGGCATCGGGTGGCGGTCATCTGTTCCTCCGACCGGATCTACGCCGAGCACGCCCCGGCTCTGGCCCGGGCCTTGAAGGGGGCGGGCGCCCGTCGGGTCCTGCTCGTCGGTGCCCCGCGCGACGCCTACCGTGAGGCGGGCGTGGACGTCTTCGCGCACAAGGGCTGTGACGCCCTCACCCTGCTCACCGACCTGGTCGACGTCCTGATCACCGACCCCCCGACCACCACGACCGACTCCACCCAGGGGGCGAACGCATGATCCCCGACTTCTCCGACGTCGCACCGAGACCACCGGCCTTCACCGGTCAAGGCGACAACGACAAGGTCCCTGACGTGCCCGACTGGGAGACCCCAGAGGGCATCGGCGTCAAACCGCTGTACACTCCGGCCGATCGGGCCGGCCTCGACTTCGTCGACGGATTCCCGGGTATCCCGCCCTACCTGCGCGGTCCCTACCCCACCATGTACGTCAACCAGCCCTGGACCATCCGCCAGTACGCGGGGTTCTCCACCGCTCAGGAGTCCAACGCCTTCTACCGGCGCAACCTGGCCGCGGGACAGAAGGGCCTGTCGGTCGCCTTCGACCTGGCCACCCACCGTGGCTACGACTCAGACCATCCCCGGGTGGCCGGTGACGTGGGCATGGCGGGGGTGGCCATCGACTCCATCTACGACATGCGACAGCTGTTCGACGGGATCCCGTTGGACGAGATGAGCGTGTCCATGACCATGAACGGCGCGGTGCTGCCCATTCTGGCGCTGTACATCGTCGCAGCCGAGGAACAAGGTGTACCCCCCGAAAAGCTGTCGGGGACCATCCAGAACGACATCCTCAAGGAGTTCATGGTCCGCAACACCTACATCTATCCGCCGGCGCCGTCGATGCGGATCATCTCCGACATCTTCGCGTACACCTCGCAACGGATGCCGCGGTTCAACTCCATCTCCATCTCCGGCTACCACATGCAGGAGGCCGGGGCCACGGCCGACCTGGAGTTGGCCTACACACTCGCCGACGGGATGGAGTACATCCGGGCCGGGCAGAGGTCCGGCTTGGACGTGGACGCGTTCGCGCCCCGCTTGTCGTTCTTCTGGGCGATCGGCATGAACTTCTTCATGGAGGTCGCCAAGCTGCGCGCCGCCCGACTGTTGTGGGCGCGCCTGGTCAGGGGCCTGGGCGGAACCAAGGACAAGTCGCTGAGCCTGCGCACCCACTCGCAGACCTCGGGCTGGTCGCTCACCGCGCAGGACGTGTTCAACAACGTGGCCCGCACCTGCGTGGAGGCGATGGCCGCCACCCAGGGACACACGCAGTCCTTGCACACCAACGCCCTGGACGAGGCGCTCGCCCTGCCCACGGACTTCTCCGCGCGCATCGCCCGCAACACCCAGTTGCTGTTGCAACAGGAGTCGGGTACCACCAGGGTGGTCGACCCTTGGGGCGGCAGTCACTACGTGGAGAACCTCACCCAGCAGCTGGCCACCAAGGCCTGGGCGCACATCCAGGAGGTCGAGGAGGCCGGGGGCATGGCCGCCGCGATCGACGCCGGACTGCCCAAGATGCGGATCGAGGAGGCGGCGGCCCGCACCCAGGCACGAATCGACTCTGGCCGCCAGCCCGTGATCGGCGTCAACAAGTACCGGCCCGAGGCCGCCGACGAGATCGAGGTGCTCAAGGTCGACAACTCCAGGGTGCGGGCCGAACAGTTGGACAAGCTGCGTCGCCTGCGCCGTGAGCGCGACGAGCATCAGGTGCGCGCCGCGTTGGACGCCCTCACCGAGGCGGCCGGACGCGAGTCCAAGACCGATGAGGACCTCACCGACAACCTTCTCGCGGCCGCCGTCGACGCCGCTCGGGCCAAGGCCACCGTGGGGGAGATCTCCGACGCC
Source organism: Nocardiopsis alkaliphila YIM 80379 (assembly GCF_000341005.1). Classification (GTDB taxonomy): domain Bacteria; phylum Actinomycetota; class Actinomycetes; order Streptosporangiales; family Streptosporangiaceae; genus Nocardiopsis; species Nocardiopsis alkaliphila. The sequence continues at coordinate 17,281 of NZ_ANBD01000027.1, forward strand.
ATGGAGAAGGTCTTCAACCGTCACTCCGGTCAGATCCGTACCATCCAGGGTGTGTACAAGGACGAAGCCGCCGGTAGCGAGGACGCCGTGGGGCTGATGGACCGGGTGACGCGTCGGGTCGACGAGTTCGCCGAAGAGGAGGGCCGTCGCCCTCGCATCCTGGTCGCGAAAATGGGCCAGGACGGCCATGACCGTGGCCAGAAGGTCATCGCGACCGCTTTCGCGGACTTGGGGTTCGACGTCGACGTGGGCCCACTGTTCCAGACCCCGGGCGAGGTCGCCGCCCAAGCGGTGGAGGCCGACGTGCACGTGGTCGGGGTGTCCTCCCTGGCCGCGGGGCACTTGACCCTGGTGCCGGCGCTGCGGGAGGAATTGGCCGCACTCGATCGTGAGGACATCATGATCGTGGTCGGCGGGGTGATCCCACCGGGTGATTTCGAAGCGCTACGTCAGGCCGGTGCGGCGGCGATCTTCCCACCTGGCACGGTGATCGCCGAAGCCGCCGGTGACCTGCTGGAGCAGTTGGAGGCTCGGCGGGACACGGATCTGGGAGGGGAATGACGGTGGGGGCGCGCGGGAGACGTTCGGTGGACGTGGACGCTCTGGCCGAGGGAGTCCTGTCCGGCCACCGACCGACTCTGGCCCGGGCGATCACCCTGGTGGAGTCGCGTCGGTCGGATCACGCGCGCGCCGCACAGGAATTGCTCGTGCGGTTGTTGCCGCACACCGGCCATGCTCGACGGGTGGGGATCACCGGGGTGCCCGGGGTGGGCAAGTCCACCTTCATCGACGCGCTCGGCACCCGGTTGACCTCGCGGGGGCACCGGGTGGCGGTGCTGGCGGTCGATCCTTCCTCCACTCGAACCGGGGGCAGCATCCTCGGAGACAAGACGCGCATGGCCGCGTTGGCGGTGGACCCGAACGCCTTCATCCGCCCCTCGCCCACGGCGGGCACCCTGGGCGGAGTGGCTCGGGCGACCAGGGAGACCATGCTCCTGATGGAGGCGGCCGGGTTCGATGTGGTCTTGGTCGAGACGGTGGGCGTCGGCCAGTCGGAGGTCACCGTCGCGGCGATGGTGGACTGTTTCCTCTTCCTCACCCTGGCTCGCACCGGTGACCAGCTTCAGGGCATCAAGAAGGGGGTCTTGGAGTTGGTGGACGTGGTGGCGGTGAACAAGGCCGATGGGCCGCACGCCGATGACGCCCGTAAGGCCGCCCGTGAACTCTCCCGGGCCCTACGGTTGCTGCAACCGGTCCACCCCGAATGGCGACCACCGGTGTTGACCTGTAGTGGTCTGACCGGGGAGGGGTTGGACCAGGTGTGGGAGAAGGTGCTCGAGCACCGGGCGGTGCTGGAAAGCGACGGTTCCCTGGCCGAGCGGCGCAGTGACCAGGGCGTGAGTTGGATGTGGGACCAGGTGCGCGACCGGCTCATGGACACGTTCCTGAGACACCAGACCGTGGCCGGGCTGATTCCGGACCTGGAGGAACGGGTGCGCTCGGGCGAGACCACGGCGGGGCTGGCCGCTCGCACCCTCCTGGACTCCTTCACCCAGGGTGACGGGTCTGGAAAAGGGTGAACGGAGTGTGACCGGGTCGAAGAGGGCCTCGGAGAACTATGCGGAACAACGGACATCACCGGTTCTCATGTCGTGAAATAACCGGGTGTGAACGGGTGATATCGGTCTCCGGTTAGGAGGTTCTCGCCCACGAGGCGAAAATTTCTTGCCCGATGGCATTCCCGTAACGAGGGTTCGCTTATACCGTGAGTGTTCAACGACTTACCAGGCCGCACGGGCGCGTCGGCGTTCCCTCACCGGGCCGGCTCCGTGGGAGTGGAGTCGGCCCCGGTGGTCGTTCCCGGTCGGGCTGCGTATGGTTAAGCGAAGGGACCCCTCACCATCGGAACGTGGGGCCGGGAGGAGTGAACGTGCACAGGCTCGGACTGAGCACGCGGGTTGAAAGCCGCAGCGTGATCGTCGCGATCGAGGGAGAACTCGACATCGCGACCGCCGCCGACCTCCAGGAACACATCAAGGCCACGATCGAGGAGCACGGTCCGTGGCTGATCCTGGACCTGTCCACCCTGGACTTCATGGACTCCAGTGGACTGAACGTCATCATCAACGCCTACCGCACCGTTCGTGAGCAGAACGGGTCGATGTCGTTGGCGGCTCTCAACGAACGCGTCACCAAGGTCGTCCGACTGGTCGGCCTGCACCGTCAGGTACCGGTCCACCAGACCGTCGCCACCGCGGTCGCCGCGATGGAGGCCCTGGAGGCCAAACGACAGGCCGGCTAGCCACCCGGTCGAACATCTTCGTCCAGGTCCCGTGGCCTTCGCCCCGGGACCGGAACGGTCATCAAGACGTTCACACCCTCTGGCCCACGAGGCCACGGGTCTGGCCTCACGCGCCCGGTTCCGGGCCGGCACGAGCAAGGACACGCCCCCACGCCCCGCCCCGTTCGCGATGCCCTGATCGGTGCCGATCGGGCCCGGCCGGTACCGATCAGGGCGGAGCACACACAGCAGGGGCCCAGACCTCGCCGTCAGGTGCTCTAGGAAGCAGGAACCGGCGCTCCGTGAGAGCGGCGCGCCAACCGGCCTGGAACTTCCTTGGAACGGCCCCACCTCGCAGGCGCGGGTACGCGTCCGAGGTGGGGGAGCACCGAAGCGAGGGAGGTCAGCGCACGCCGAGCAGGTGCTCCAAGGCCAACTGGTCCAGACGCTCGAAGTGGTAACCGCGCTGTCCGACCGCTTCCAGGTCCAAGTCCTCCTTGAGCAGGTCGGTGACGCTCTCCCCGGAGGCCAGGGTGGGCTCGGAGAGTTCGGGCACCCGGGCCTCGGCCAGAGCCGCGGACACCTCCGGGTCGGCGCGGAAGGCCTTGGCCTTCTCCTTGAGGATCAGGTAGTTGCGCATGCAGGCGGCGGCCGATTCCCACACCCCGGACATGTCCTCGGTCCGCGGCGGCTTGAAGTCGAAGTGCTTGGGCCCCGCGTAGCCGGCCCGTTCCAACAGGTCGACCAGGAAGAAGGCCTCCTTGATGTCGCCGGCGCCGAACCTCAGGTCCTGGTCGTACTTGACGCCCCGCTGTCCGTTCAGGTCGATGTGGAAGAGCTTGTCCGCCCACAGGGCCTGGGCGATGCCGTGCGTGAAGTTGAGTCCCGCCATCTGTTCGTGTCCGACCTCGGGGTTGACCCCCACCATCTCGGAGTGCTCCAGGCTGTTGATGAACGCCAGGGCGTGGCCGACGGTGGGCAGCAGGACGTCACCGCGCGGCTCGTTCGGCTTGGGTTCGATGGCGAAGCGCAGGTCGTACCCCTGCTCGCGCACGTAGGCGCACAACAGGTCGAAGGCCTCACGAAGCCGGTCCAGCGCGGCGTGGTCGTCCTTGCCCGCCTCGGTCTCGGCGCCGTCCATGCCGCCCCAGCACACGTAGGTCCGTGCGCCCAGGGAAGCGGCCAGGTCGATGTTGCGGATGACCTTGCGCAGTGCGTATCGGCGTACGTCACGGCTGTTGGAGGTGAAGCCTCCGTCGCGGAAGACCGGGTGGGTGAACAGGTTGGTGGTGACCATCGGAACGGTCAGTCCGGTCTGCTCCAAGGCGCCGGTGAAACGGGCGATGATCGCGTCGCGTTCGGCGGGGGAGCTGCCGGGCGGGATGAGGTCGTCGTCGTGGAAGGTGATGCCGTGCGCACCGAGATCGGATAGGCGTCGGACCGCCTCCACGGGGTCGAGTGGGGGCCGAACGGCGTCCCCGAAGGTGTTGACGCCTTGCCACCCCACGGTCCACAGACCGAAGGTGAAGTTGTCCTCTGGGGTGGGCTGGTAGTCGTTCATGGCTGCGCTCCTGGGTTCGGTCCGGGCCGGACGCGATTAGTTTGTCTAGAGACACAACTAATTGTCAACGGGTACGGCCAGGACAGATCCAACATGTGCCGGGTGGCGTCCCCACCCGTGACCGGACGCAAACGGCTCCGTCCGGGGCCGGCCCTACGCCGGAGCCGTGGCTTTGGGCAGCGGCAGGGCGCCCGTGTCCAGGGCGTGGATCATCACCGCGGCGCCGCCTCGAGCCGCAGCGCTCAGGCCCAGGTCCGAGGGTTCCATTCGGCAACCACCCGCCTCAGGCGCGAATGAACGTGCCAGCGCGGCCTCACGACACCGGGGGAGGAGCCACGGCGTCAGGGGCACGAAGTAGCCACCCAACACCAGAGCCCCCGGGTTGACCACGTTGACCAGGGCCGCCACCCCGCGTCCCAGCCATGTTCCGGCCCGTTCCAAGGCCGCCACGGTCGTTGGGTCCCCCGCCTGCGCCCGTTCCACGGCGGTCCCCACCAAAGCGGCGACATCACCCCCGGACAGCGGATGATCCGGTACCCGATCGGGCAGCGCCTCACGCAGGATCGCCTCCACCCCGGCCAAGGCCTCCAGGCACCCACGCCGTCCGCAGGAGCACTCGGGCCCGTTCGGTTCCAGCTCCAGGTGACCGATCTCCCCGGCCCATCCACCGGCGCCGCGCAGAAGTTCCCCACCGGTCAGCACGCCCGCGCCGATGCCCACCTCCCCGGTCAGGTAGACCAGGTCCGATGTCCCCGAACACGGCCCGAAACGGTACTCGGCCATCGCCCCGAGGTTCGCGTCGTTGTCCACCAGCACCGGCATCCCGGCCAGACACTCACGCACCAGGTCACCCAGGGGCACGTTCCGCCAGCCCAGGTTGGGGGCCCGGGTCACGACACCGGAGGGAACGTCGATCAGACCGGGCACGGCCACACTCACCCCGACCACGGTGCGGTCGCGCACCTCGGGGAGCTTCATCGTCTCCTCAAGCGCGGCCACGATCCGTCGAGCGCATTCTCGGGCTCCGGCGGCCCGGGCGTCCAGGGGCACGTGCCGTTCGACCAGTTCACGGTCGAGTAGGTCCACGGCCACCACCGACAGGTAGTCGACGTTGACCTCCACCCCGATCGCCGCGACCGACCGATCGTCCAGCGCCAGCAACACCCCGGGGCGCCCCACCCGCCGCTGTGAGGTCTCCCCGGTCTCCCGGACCAGGCCGCGTCCCATCAGGTCGACGACCAGGCTGGAGACGGTGGTTTTGTTCAGGCCGGTCGCGGCGGCTACGGCCGCGCGTGAACAGGGGGCCAGCTCGCGTACGGTGCGCAGAACAGAACGAAGATTGGTTTCACGGACGGTCTGGAAACTCACCTTCTCCACCCGCCACCCCCTCGAAAACCGGTTGTCCATCCTCCGGAACCGCTGCTTGGATCCCCATCATGCTGCCTTTTGACCCCTTCCGCGACCAGCCGACCCTTCTCGGTCGTGGGGTCCGCCTCGTTCGACTCAGCGCCGGCAACGCCGACGATTTCATCCCGACCATCCTCGACCTGGATCCCGAGGTGCGGCGTCTGACCGGCACCCACCAGGTGTTCACCGAAGAAGGACTCAGATCCTTCGCGGCGAGCCGCCCCGACCACCACGACCGTGCCGATTGGCTGATCTACGATCGCGACACGGGCGAATGCCTCGGTGACTGCGCCCTTATCGACCTGGATTCGGACAACGCGAGTGTGGATTACCGGATCGCCCTGAACAGCATGCGTCTGACCGGCAGGGGCTACGGCACGGCCGCCACCGACGCGGTTTTGGAGTACGCCTTCGAAACCGTGGGGCTGCACCGGGTGGCGTTGCAGGTGTTCGCCTTCAATACCCGGGCGCAACGCTCCTACGGCAAGTCCGGTTTCGTACGTGAGGGCGTGTGGCGTAAGCACCTGCGCTGGGACGGCGAGTGGCACGACACGGTCCTGATGTCGATCCTCGCCGAGGAGTACGCCGAACCGCGTGCCGCGCGGGGGTGACCCGGACGCGCCGCTAACGTCGGAGTATGCCCGTTCCCGATTTCCTCAAGCGGCTGCGCGAACACGTCGGTCATGGCCTTCTGCCTCTGGTGGGGGTGACCGCGGTGGTGCTCGACGACGATGGCCGTGTCCTGTTGCACCAACGCTCCGACGATCGTCGCTGGGCCACGCCCGGTGGCATCCTCGAACCGGGGGAACAGCCCGCCCCGGCCGTGGTCCGGGAGGTGCGGGAGGAGACGGGGGTGAGGGTCCGAGTGGAGAGGCTGGCCACCGTGGTCACCCAGGAACCGCACACCTACCCCAACGGTGACCGGGTGCAGTTCCTCGACCTGGCCTTTCGCTGTAGTCCCGTCGGTGGTGAGCCTCGCGCCGATGGTGACGAGAGCCTGGACGTGGCCTGGTTCGCCCCCGAGGAGATGCCCGTCATGGCCGAACGTGTACTCGAACGCATTCAGTGGGCCCGTCGGGCCGAGGGCGAACCCTACTTCCTGCGCTGACCCGCTTTCGGCCCGCCGGGGCGCCCCCCGACGGGCAGCGGTTCCGGGCGTGGGTCAGTTCCACCGGCGGCGCATGGTCCACCGGTTCGAGCCGGTGTCCTTGCTGATGTCGATGATGCTGGCTTCGCCGGAGTCCGACTCCGCCGAGACACGGAGCAGGTGGATCCCGGTTTCCGACGCCCCGGGGGAGCCGGAGCGTACGGGCCAGTCCCCGATGACTCTGCGCACCCAGAAGGTGCGGCCGCGCCAGGTGAACCGTGCGGGCGTTCCTCGGTCGGTGGAACGGACGTCGATCTGTTCGTTCAGAAGACTCACGATCACAGCCTATCGAGCATACGTTCGAAGAAGACGAGTTTTCCGCTGGTTCGCGAACACCCTAGGGGGAGGTGGGGCTGTGCGTGGGCCGACACGCGGAGCAGGGACCATGAAGTGGGTCGAATCGGCGCCGGAGGGTTCAAAGGAGTACCCGGCCCCTGCGTGTGCGATCGCGTAGGGCGGCCATGCGTCGGGCATTGCCCGGATGGCGTGACAGCAGGTGATAGAGCAGCGATGAGGGAGTCCGACCGGCCGAGGCCCGGGCCGCCATCTCACCCAGGTTCACCCTCGTGTACAGGTTGGATCCTCCGGCGAACAGGCACACCGCGTGTACTCCCTGCGGCACGTGCGCACAGGCGTGGTCGTCCGCCGTGTACTCACGTGTCCGGGACAGCGACGCCCCCAATCCGGGAACGAGTTCGGCGCCCAGGGTGAGCAGGCGTTGCCAGTATCCGGTGTGTCCCGCGACGACGTGCCCGAGTTGGTGAGCGATCAGGAAGGCCGTCGCGCTCGGGTCCCGTAGTCGGCCCAGTTCGTCGAACAGGGCCGCCGGCAGGACGAGGTAGCGGCGCAGCCCGTGTCCGGCCGCGTCGGCACGGGGCGAGGGGGCGCCGACGCGGACGTAGGCCTCGGGTGTTCGTGGCACGCCCATGTCGGTGGCCAGCGACACCACCAACCGGTGGGCCTCGGGGAACTGGGTGGGGGAGACGCGCACCGACTCGGATCGTTCGCGAGCGTAGCGCAGACCACGTGTCCACCAACACATCACGGGTGGTGCGATCAACGCGGCCAGAACCCACACCGAGGTCTCGGGCACCGACCAGGCCAGGTGAGCCAGGGCGGCGATCATCAGCAGTGAGACCAGTGCGCACAGAGTGAACAGCGGCTTCTCCCAAGGATGCCCGGACGGTGGTACGACGTCCTCGACCACCTCCACGGCACACAACGCGGGGGCGGGTCTTCTGTGCGGCGTCGCTTGTGGCATGTCGCTCTCCCTCAGGCCACCGGCGGCATGGGATCACTACTCTCTGTGCTCAAATATTACTTTCCGATTCCCCTGGCATGGAGTGACGATGCCGGCGTGTTCCGGCTCAGGAATGCTCGTAGAGACGGAGTTCGTCGGCGAGCAAGTCCAGGAAGTGATCGACTTGGGCGGGATCGTAGCCCGGGCGGGCCCGAGTAGTGGCGAATTGGACCCGTTCCACCTCGCTGGAGGTGAGAGTGGCCCGATCCGGCCTGCCCTGGATGAGGACGCCGAGGGTGTACTCGGCGCGGTCCAAGAACTCGTCCACCTCCTGCTCGTTGTAGCCCGTGGTCAACCGGGTGGTCGCGAAGCGTTGGTCGCGAATGTCGTCCGGGGTCATCCGGGGGCCGGACGGGGACCCACCGCGGAGGGCGGCCGGCGCGGGTCGATCCGGTGAAGGCCGACCAGAGGGTTCTGCGGGCCCCCGGGGATCGACCTGGCTCGGGTGGGGTGGCAACGGTGGTGGGACGGACTGGCCCAGGCCCCGCCCGGCGAGGTCGGCGATGACGAGATCGAGGAAGTCGTCCACTTCGTCCTCGCGGTACCCGGGGCTCATGCGCGTGGTGCGAAAGCGCGAGTTGCGGACCTCTTCGGCGGTGATCAGTGGTCCCCGGCGTGGCCCGCCCTCCAAAGCGACCAGGGTGGCCTCGATCCGATCGAGGAGCGCGTCGACGTCCTCCTCGTTGTAACCCGGGCGCAGGCGCACCGTGTGGAACTTCTTGTTGCGGATGTCCGCCGGTGTCAGAGACATGGTCCCCATTGTGCAGTTCATGCGGTTCGAAGGGGCGTCCTCAGGAGCCCGTGTGCGTTTCGGCGTCGTCGAGCCGGAAGGTGAGCGGCCCGAGGTGGGCCCCGGCCCGTGTCCGGTCGGGCTCTGGGAAGACCACATCGAACTCGGGTTCAGGGAGTGGTCGATCCAGGGAGTGCATGGCCCGCATTATGCCGAGCGGGGGTGGCGTGCGCCATACCGGTAGCGATCCTGGCCGGGTGTGGACGCCGGCTTCGTTTTCCGTCGATGGTGGCGATATGTGGTACGGGGAATCGAGTCCGACAAAGTCCTTTCTAGTAGGACGCCTGTCCGGGGTTTCGGTTTACCTGAAGTTAAAATATTTACGGAATTCGCTACCTGCTCGCAATCTTGGTGATTTCAGATCGCCATCGTGACCATTTTGATATCGCTGTACTGAATTACTCGCTTTTCGAGTGTGTATCTTTGGTCGTAGGCGGACGAAAGCGATTAAATCGGCTTTTCCGGCTCTTACCGTCTGCGGGCCGTAGCCGGTCCCCTGCTTCGATGCGCCAGGTCATGGCTTCTGCGTGCCATGTCCACCCCCACATCCGACCCTGGTCATGATCCACGAGATTCCCCCTGTCCCGTGCTCTTTCGCGGTGGAAACCGCTGCCAGGCCCGGCCCGAGAACCATTCGGGGCCGGATGATCCGAATGAGGATTGATTTTGAAGAACACTCGACTCAGTGCTCGCCGTTTGCTCCAGGGAAGCGCCGCCTTCGCTGCCCTCGGCGCCCTTGGCCTGGCCACGGCGATGCCCGCGTACGCCGACACCTACGGGTGGGGCTACGCTTCCGCCGTCGGAGCTGAGAACACCGTTTCGGAAACCTACATCACGCAGGACCAGACGGTCTCCGAGTCGTTCAGCAGTGGTATCGGTGACTGGCTGACCGTCACGGGTACCACCACCGCCACGGTCAACGCCGAGGGTGCCACCGGCACCACCGTCATCGACACCGCCAAGGTGCGCATCACCCTCGACGACCTCGAGGAGATCCTCGACCCCGAAGCGGACGAGGACGAGGACGAGGACGAGGGCGACGACAACGACGAGGGCGACGACGAGGGCGACGACGACGAGAACGAGCCCTCCGAAGAGGGCGAGGAGACCGGTGGTGAGGGCGCCGATTCCGACTCCGACAAGAGCGGTGGCCAGGACGCCGATTCCGGTGGTGGGGACGGCGGTTCCGAGGACACCGACTCCGACGACGAGGGTGGTGGCGATGGTGAGGGTGACCGGCCCGAGCCGACGACCCCGCCGGCGGAAGACCCCACCCCGTCCCCGTCCCCTTCTCCCGCGAACGTGGAGAGCGACGAGGAGAGCGTCGACACGGCTGCGGTCGAGGACGAAGTCATCGAGCTGAACGAGGAGAACTCCGAGCTCGTCGACGGTGGTGACACCATCGTCATCGAGGGCACCATCACCGGTGCCACGGTGAGCACCTCCCAGACCTGGGACGGTGACGTCTCGCACTCGGCCTTCGAGGGTGACTTCCAGGAGTCCGGGGCCTCGGTCCTCTCCAACGGTGAGCGGGTCGAGGTCGATATCGTGCCCCTCATCGATGAGGGTGTCGTGCAGAGCGAGGACGCCGGTTTCCTCTGGAACGACGCGTACACCAGCTTGTACGTGGGCTTCGCCGTCAACGGTGAGGTCGTCGCCGGTTACCCGCTCGCCGAGAGCGCCGCTGGCATCACCATCGGTGCCGCCGAGGGCGACACCGGTGGTGGCGAGGGCGACGAGGGTGGCACCGAGGGCGACGACAAGACCCCGCCGAAGGAACGCGACAAGGACACGCTCCCCAAGACGGACGTCAAGGACGCCGAGCCCCTCGCCCAGACCGGTTCCCCGGTCCTCGGGCTGATCGCCGCCGGTACCGCGATCGCCGCCGGTGGTGGCGCCGCCGCCTACCTGGCCCGCCGCAGGAAGAACAACGACGAGGTCGCCGAGGCCGAGACCACCGAGGGCTGAGGGCTCGAAGGGTCCGCGTGCGGCGTCGTGAGACGTTGAACACGATGTGAGGCATGAGGGCCTCGGGAACGGTTCATCCGATCCCGAGGCCCTTCGGCGTGCCGGTGGAGCAACCCGGGCCGCCGGGGCCCGGGCTACTGCCGCATGAGGTACGCGGCCACACCACGTGCGATGGCATCGGCGGGTTGTTTCC
>NZ_ANBD01000028.1 GCF_000341005.1 Nocardiopsis alkaliphila YIM 80379
GGTTGCGCATGTTCCCGGCCTCCAGGAACACCTTCGGCACCGTGGACAGGTTCAGCCCGCCCAGGTCCGTGCGCTCGTCCAGACCTTCGTTGGCCAGGTAGTCCGCGTACGGGATGTCGGAGCCCTCCAGGTACTCCCGTCGGATGTCCTCGGCGAGCAGTGCGGAGGGCTCAACGATCTCCTCGGTCAGCCCGTCCACTGTTCCCGGGGCGATCACGTGGAAGCCTCGTCCGGACTCGGGTCCGCCGTCCGCGTGGAGGGACAGGGCCGCGTCGGCCTCGTTCTCGTTGCCGATCGCGGCGCGTTCGTCGATACAGGGGCCGACACCGTCGTTGTCCTCGCGGGTCAGGACCACCGTGACCCCATCGGCTTCCAGACGTTCCCGAACGAGGAGGGACAGTTCCCAGTTGAACTCGTGTTCGGCGTAGCCGTTCACGCTCTCAGCGCCCACGGCGTCACAGGCCTTCCTACCGTTGCCCACGTCGACTCGGGCGTTGATCTCGTCGGGTGAGTCGGCGTTGCCGCCGTTGTGGCCGGGGTCGATCACCACCACCCGGTCGCCCAGGGGGCCGTCCCCTCGCGGGGCGGAGTCCTGTGCGGAACCATGTGTCCGGCCTTCCTCGCCGGCCTCTCCGTTCCCGTCCTCGGGGCCGGGGAGCGGTGGAGCCGCCGTGGGGTCACCGTTCGGGGCGCTGCCGGCCGGTAGGGAGCAGGCCGCGGTCCACAGCACTGTGAGCGACAGCAAGGCCAGGGCGCGGCCGGTGCGATTCCGGTGCCCTGAGGGTGCGGAATGGGGCATGCCCACAACTTAGCCGCTGAAGGCGGCCCGACCGTACCGAGAAGCTTCGGAAACGAAGCCCGCCTTCTCACGGTCATGACTTCTTCGTTGGCGGACGGTTTCCGTTTTGTGACCAAGAGGCTAGGCTCACCTTGTGGGCCGTCCACGCGCGGTCTTCCACACGTTCAGCGCATCGACCGGGTCGGGGACCTCTTCCACCTCGCCATCCGCGAAATACCGCGTCCGGCCCATCAGGTCGTGCGGACTCCCGTCCCGACGCACCGGTGTCAGGGCGGGCCCGGTCCTCGGGCCTGGCATCCCCCGATACAACAGGAGTGTTGTGGTGACTCCCGCCAAGACGTCCGTTCGTCGAGTTCTCGCCGGAGGAACCCTTCTCATGGCGCTGAGCGTGTTCGGTGTCGCCTCCGCGGTCCCCGTCTCCGCGACCCCTCTCATCTGGGCGAAGGCACAGGCATGGGTGGCCGATGGCGACCTGGTCACCGGCTATTCCACCGCGATCGGTTTCAGTGGTGACCTGGATGACCAAAGCGCCTCCGATCCGCTCTCGGGCTCGCTGGCCGAGTACGCGCGGGTGGAGGGGGAGAGTCGGAGCCTGGTGGAGGATCGTTCCGGTGCGAGCGCGCAGGCCCGCGTCGATCGGGCCCGGGTCCGGGTCGGTGTGGAGGACCTGATCGAACTCGGCATGATCGGCGTGCCCGAAGGCGTGGATCAGCCGTCGGTCGAAACCTCGGAACGGCCGGAGGAGACCGAGGGTGAGCGGGGGACTTCGGAGGGGCCGAACGCCCCCACGGATGATTCCGACGATGGGGAACGGCAACGGGCGGACGAGCCCGCGCCGCGGGCCCCCTTCCCGGAATCGGAGACCTCGCCCAGTGCCTCACCGACGCCGGAGGACGTGGTGCTCCTCGGCGAAGGTGAGTCGGAGAACGTTTCCACGGACGGCAACACGGTCGAGTTCACCGTCGAGGACGTGCGTGGTACCGCGACCGCCGGGTATGACGGTCGAACCGAAGCAAGCCTGGAGTACGGCGAACTGACCGCCTTCGGCGCCCCCGTCCCCGGGGCCGGGGACGAAGGGGGCGAATACGTGGCGGAAGAGGTCCTGGAGGTCTTCGACGCCGATGGTGAGACGGTCGACGAGGTGCCCGTCGGTATTCGTTTCCTGGTCCAGGAAAGTACCTTCGAGGACGACCACGAGGACTGGGAGGGGCGGGGAATCCGCTCCGCGCTCACGGTGTGGGTTCAGATCGGTGACCCTGAGGACGGCAAGGGGTTCGCGGTCGACTTCGCCCACGTCTGGGCGATCGGTTCCACGCACGTGGTCGGAGCGGAGGCCGACCCGGATGGCGACGAGCCCGCCGATGCGGCTCAGGATCGGATCACATCCCCGAGCAACCGATTGGCGACCACCGGCGGCTCGGTCGCGGCGCTGATCACCGCGGCGGTCGTGGCGGTCGGTGGTGGTGTGAGCGCGACCTTCCTGGCCCGTAAGCGCACCACCGCCATGGACGATCGGATCGAGGACTGAAGCCGACCGCGCGGGGAATTCCGGTCGGAACCCGAACCCTGGTTCCGGACAGGAATGACGATGAGGCCGCTGCTCGACATCGACTGCTGGTCATGTCCGGGAAGAAGCCCCAAGGGCGTCTCGTCGGGAAGACAGAAGAAGGGGCGAATCACACCGTGTTCGGGTGATCCGCCCCGCAAACCTCTTGTCAGTAGCCGGAGGGCGTCCGGCTGCTCCCCCCGGAATCGGCACAGACCGCGGAGATCACTCCGTGCGCTGGCTGGGGATACCGGCGAGCAGGGCACGGACCTCGGTCTCGCGGTAGCGGCGGTGGCCGCCCAAGGTGCGGATCGAGGTGAGCTTGCCCGCCTTGGCCCAGCGTGTCACGGTCTTGGGGTCCACGCGGAACATGGTGGCAACCTCGGCGGGGGTCAACAGGGGCTCCGCCTCGGGCGTGCGAGTCGACATGTGTACGGCCTCTCCTCCTGGATCTGTGTGCCGATCCTTGAGCCTTTTTCCTGGCACTTGGCCCGGATGTCCAATATGTTCTCTAGGTCCATATTGATACCACCCGAGGTGATTGCGCGACCACACCAAGCAACTTTGCACGCGGGAGGCCAACGAAAGCCGCCCGTGGTCGCGTCACGCTAAGTGATTCTAGCGACACGTTTAGTGGCATGTGGCGTATTCGGTCAAAACTTCGTTCTCAGGCCTCGTTTTTCTCGATCCGGAGTGCCCGAAGTGCTAGGGCGGACCTGACCGAAATCCGTGCGCCGAGTGTGGAGGGGTGGGGTGGAGTCATGGCGGGCCACCCTGGGGGAGGGGTGGAGCGGTTCGGCGCCTTGGGCGCCCGGTCGCTTTCGCTGATGGGTCGGGTCACGTGGATGTGCGGCGTGGTAGGACTTTCGTGATTACTCAGGGTGCGGACAGTGACCGACTCACTACAGTCTACTCCGATCCCTATCGGGCGTTATGCCCAGTTTCACCGCGCTTGATGGCGTGCTCGGGAGGGGCCGGGCCCCACGCCATCACCACGTGCGCAAAGACCTCCGAAGAAGAACGAGAAACCTGGTGTACCAGGTTGCTTCCCGGCGTGGCGTTCGATGTCTTCCGCCCTGAGATGACGACATCACCAGAGAATCGTCTTTGAAAAATCGGCGATCTCGTAACTCTCAGTTGGCGTGCTCCAGGGCTCGCACCGACCTCCAACGATGGGTGATCCGTTTTCGCAGTCGCACCACCCGTCCACCATCGCCCTTGGCCAGTGCCTCGATCGCGTCGGAGATTTCGGCCACCGAACGGTCCTCGTTCAGGTGGTCGTCGCTGAGCAGATGGGGGAGTCCTCCGTAGTCCAGTTCGAGGAGGGACGCGGGATGCGCCACGGCCTCCAGCCAGGTCATGAGTTCTTCCGTGGACTTGGAGACGGCGTGCTCTCCGATGTTGTCGCGCAGGACCATGGCCGTGTGCTCCAACCTGTGTCGGGCCTGCGCGGTCCGGGTGAGGTACAGCAGCGTCCTGGTGGTGCCCGATGACAGCACCAGGCACCGCTCCTGGTGCTCGAAGGGAACGAACCATGGCACCGGAATCGTCCAGTTGCTCGATAGGATGCCCGGTGGGGTCCGTGCCCCCGACCCACGCCACCGGCGGTAATCGGCCGCGACTCGAAGGGCCTCCCGGGAGGGGACGAACGCCTCGGCCAAGGGCTTGGGAGTGGCGGAGGAGAACTCGGCGAAGGCCCGCCAAGAGCGTAACCGCGTCTGCCGAGGACACACGTACAACCGATCGTCCACGCGGCGCAGGTAGGCCTCCCGACTCTCCTGGGCCGGTGCCACCACTGGTGGTGAAGTGATGATTCGTCCCAGGCTCTCGGTCTGTTCGGCGGCCAGCGCGTTGATCCGCTCAGGAAGACCCTTGGACGCCGCGTACCTCTCCCAGTACTCACGGTCATAAGGAGAGAAGGACGTGATCGGCTGGTAGACGCGGAGATAAGCGGTGTAGGGCAACACGATCGCATCGTGGCACAGATCGTTGCCTCTGGCACCAACCGTGAGTCGTGCCTGGTAGGAAGGCCTTTCGGGTGGGCACCACACCCATCACACCCGGGGGGCGTAGGCACGGCGCGGTCCGACCAGGTACGGTTGTGTGTGTACGTAAGCTGACGCCTGACGTCAGTCGCGTTGACGGCGGTCAGCCTGGTACTGCGGGTTAGTAAGTGATCTGGGGTTCGTCGGAACCCAATCGTTGAGGGGGTCGAGCCAATGGGGCGCGGCCGAGCCAAGGCCAAGCAGCAGAAGGTCGCCCGGAAGCTCAAGTACAGCACCGGGGGGACCGACCTTGATCGGCTGCGGTCGGAGCTGGGTGTCGCTGAGAACGAGGGGTCTACCGTCGGGCCGTCAGGTCCGGACGACCCCTATGGTGAACCTCACGACGACCTGGTCGACCGTTACGCGGATCTTGCCGATAAGTACTCGGATTCCGATAAGTAGTCATACGTCGCTGAGACTTTCAGGTCGCTCGGACAACAACCGCTGACCTGTAGCGGCTACGGGTTCCAGATGGAAACCGTCGCGGACAGGTGGATATAGCCGGTGCGAACCACGCGAGTGGTTCGCACCGGCTATATTCGCGTCCGTTTTTCTCACGCGGTCCGGTACTCGCCGTTCAGTACGGCGCGGCCGGAACCCTTCCGCACCATGCCCAGCCGCCAGGCCGGGACGTCGCGTTCGGTGAGCAACCGGAGCGCGCGTTCGGTGTCTTGCTCCGCGACGATCGCCACCATCCCCACGCCCATGTTGAACGTGGCCTCCATGTCCTCGCGGGAGATCCGGCCCTTCTCGGCCAGGTAATCGAAGACCGGAAGTGGGGCCCAGGTGGAGCGGTCCAGGTCGGCGTCCAGGTCCTTTGGCAACGAACGGGAGAGGTTGGCCTCCAACCCACCACCGGTGATGTGGGAGTAAGCGTGCACCTCCACCGCGTCGGTCAACGCCGCACAGTCCTTGGCGTAGATCCGGGTCGGGGTGAGCAGGACTTCGCCCAACACCCCACCCAACTCGGGAACCGCCGCGTGCAGGTCCAGGTCGGCGCTGTCCACGATGCGCCGCACCAGCGAATAACCGTTGGAGTGCGGGCCCGAGGCACCCATCGCGATCACGACGTCGCCCTCACGCACCCGGTCCGGTCCCAAGATGGCGTCGCCCTCCACGACACCGGTGCCGGCGCCGGCCAAGTCGTACTCCTCGGGTTCCATCACCCCCGGGTGCTCGGCGGTCTCCCCACCGATGAGCGCGCACCCCGCCTGGTGGCAGCCCTCGGCTATCCCGCCGACGATCTCAGCGATCTTCTCGGGCACCACGGCGCCGGTCGCGATGTAATCGGTCATGAAGAGCGGTTCCGCGCCACTGACGACCAGGTCGT
The DNA here is from genome assembly GCF_000341005.1 of Nocardiopsis alkaliphila YIM 80379. GTDB lineage: Bacteria > Actinomycetota > Actinomycetes > Streptosporangiales > Streptosporangiaceae > Nocardiopsis > Nocardiopsis alkaliphila. Next base: position 5,721 of record NZ_ANBD01000028.1, read on the forward strand.
CGATGACCATCGCGACCAGGTCGACGCCGATCGTGTCGTGCCGGTCCATCTGCCGGGCCAGCAGGATCTTGGTGCCCACCCCGTCGGTGGAGGTGGCAAGGACGGGGTCCTTGTACTTGGCCGTGTCCAAGCGGAACAGGCCCGCGAAACCGCTGGCGTCGGTGACCTGCTCGGGTCGGCGCGTACGCGCGACGTGACGCTTCATCAAGTCGACGGCGCGTTCACCGGCGGCGATATCGACACCCGCCGCCGCGTACGCGCCCGTCGTCCCTGTGCTGTCGGCTGCCCCGCGAGTTCTCCTCATGTCTTTCGGTGATCTGCTCGGGTCGTTCCGTCGCCTCGTTCGGAGGGCACATCGAAGGATCCGGCCGGACGGATGGGACGTGAGGGGCCGGACGGCCCTTCACGCGCGAGTCACTTGGGGCTGCTCGCCAGCGTGGAACCCTCAGGGGTACCGCAGACCTTCTCCAACAGGTACTTTCCCTGGGAGTCGGCATCGACCTGGAGCGGGTAGACCCCGTCGAAGCAGGCGCGGCACAGTTGGTCCTTGGGCTGCTCCGAGGCGGCGATGAGCTCGTCCAGGTCCACGTAGGCCAAGGAGTCCGCGTCGACGGACTCGGCGATCTCCTCGACCGACAGGTTGGCCGCGATGAGTTCGGCGCGGGTGGCGAAGTCGATGCCGTAGTAGCAAGGCCACAGCACGGGCGGGCTGGAGATCCGCACGTGCACTTCGGCGGCGCCCGCGTCGCGGAGCATCCGGACCAGGGCACGCTGGGTGTTGCCGCGCACGATCGAGTCGTCCACGACCACCAGACGGCGACCCTCGATGACCTCGCGAAGCGGGTTGAGCTTGAGTCGAATACCCAACTGGCGCAGCGTCTGGCTGGGCTGGATGAAGGTGCGCCCCACGTAGGAGTTCTTCACCAGACCTTGGGCGAAGGGAATGCCACTGGCCTCGGCGTAACCCACCGCGGCGGGGGTGCCGGACTCGGGGACCGGGATGACCAGGTCGGCGTCGACAGGGTGCTCCCGGGCCAGCCGGCGTCCGACCTCCACACGGGTGGAGTTGACGTTGCGTCCGGTGATGGTGGTGTCCGGACGGGCCAGGTAGACGTACTCGAACAGACAGCCCTTGCGCTGCACCTCGGCGAAACGTCGAGATCGCACACCGTCGCCGTTGATGATCAGGAGTTCGCCGGGATCGATCTCCCTCACGAGTGTGGCGCCCACGATGTCGAGTGCGGCGGTCTCACTGGCCACGACCCAGCCTCCGGCGCCGGAGGTCTGGCCGAGGCGGCCCAGTACGAAGGGTCGGATGCCCTGCGGGTCACGGGCGGCGTAGAGGGTGTCCTCGTCCATGAACACCAGTGAGAAGGCGCCTTTGACCTGGGGGAGTAGCTCCATCGCCGCGTCCTCCACCGGCTGGCCGTCCTTGGCCCGCGCGGCGAGCAGGTTGGTGACCACCTCGGTGTCCGTGCCGGCGCCGTGACGCCGGTCGGGCAGCATCGAGGCCAGCTCCGGAGTGTTGACCAGGTTGCCGTTGTGGGCGAGTGCCAGGCCACCCTCACGTGCGGTGTAGAACGTCGGCTGCGCGTTCTCCCACACGGGTGCCCCGGTGGTGGAGTAACGACAATGACCGATCGCGAGGTGGCCTCTGAGGGAGTCGAGTGTCGCCTCGTTGAAGACCTGGGAGACCAAGCCCATGTCCTTGTAGACGACGATCCGCTTTCCATCGCTCGTGGCGATGCCCGCGGATTCCTGTCCGCGGTGCTGGAGCGCGTAGAGACCGAAGTAGGTGAGCTTGCTGACTTCTTCGCCGGGTGCCCAGACCCCGAAGACACCGCAGGCGTCTTGCGGTCCGCGTTCGAGCGGATCGAGGTCCGTGGAGAGCCGGCCGTCGGAGTACGGCACACGCAAAGCTTATCCGTTGGAGAGGGAGGACCGGCCAACCGGGGTCATACGTCCCTTTCGTTCCGCCACAGGGGTAGGTGGTCGGACAGGTCGGCGCGCACTCCAGTGGCCCCTACGTCGTGTTCGGTGACCGCATCGGCCCAGTCCCTTCGACCGATGGCCAACCGCAGCCAGGTGATCGGATCGGTCTCGACCACCCCGGGCGGGGTGCCTCGGGTGTGGCGAGGGCCCTCGATGGCCTGGACCGCCCCGTACGGCGGTACCCGCACCTCCAGGCTGTGCCCCGGAGATCGGTCCGCCAGCACCGCCAGGCTGCATCGCACGGCGGCCTTGAGCAGTGCCCGGGGCGGGTTCTCCAGGCGTAGGGCAAGGCGTGCGCACGCCTGGACCGCCTCCTCGTCGGAACCGGAGAAGGTGGGTTCGTCGAGAAGGGAGAGTTGTTCGTCCAGAGCCGTGCGCAGGCGCCGCACGGAATTCGGGGTGAGCGCGGAAGGCATGTGCGAAGCCTACGGGTGGTATGGACCGGAACCCGGATCACCGACCATCGGATGGATGAACGAGGAGGGTACTTGTCATGGCCAATGAATGGACCCAAGGTGGACATCGGGAAGCCACAAGGGAGTGTCGACCCTTCTTCGTCCCTCTGGGTGATTCCTGTCTCAGTGCGCGGCTGGCCGGCGGAGGCCGGACAAGGTAGCGTCCCGAAGCGTCCCGGTGTCGTTGAGATTGGGAGGATTGCGGTGGAACCCGCGCCCCGTGGCGTTCCCCGTACCGACACAGGCAGATGAACACAGGGTGACCCGGGCCGGCCCAGGTCTCCCCCGAGCGGGGGCCGAACCGGGCAGATCCCACACTGTCGTGCTGAAACAACTGATCAGCGCACTTAGCATCCACCAAGGAAGACCACCGCACCATCGGGAGAACGACGTGCGCCTGCGCTTGCGCCCGCGTGATGACAGTTACTACGAGATGTTCACCGACTCGGCGAACAACCTGGTCATCGGAGCCCGCCTCCTGGTGGAACTGATGAGCGATGGGGCCGACCGAGAAGCGATCACCGAGAAGATGCGTGCCTGCGAGCACGCCGGTGACGATGCGACCCACGCCATCATGCGCCGACTCAACAAGAGTTCGGCGCCTCCGCTGCATCGTGAGGACATCTACCGGCTGGCCTCCAACCTGGACGACGTCATGGACTCCATGGAGGCCGCCGTCGACCTCATCGGTCTGTACGGGTTGGAGCGGCTTCCCAAGGGCATCATCGACCAGATCGAGGTGCTCGAACGGGCGGCCGAACTCACCGCCGAGGCGATGCCCCGGTTGCGATCGATGAAGGACCTGACCCGGTACTGGATCGAGATCAACCAGCTGGAGAACCAGGCCGACCGCATCTACCGCAAACTCCTCGCCCACCTCTTCAGCGGTGAGTACGACGCCCTCACCGTGCTCAAGCTCAAGGACGTGATCGAGGAATTGGAGACCGCCGCCGACGCCTTCGAGCACGTCGCCAACACGGTGGAGACCATAGTCGTCAAGAACAGCTAGGGATGTCGCTCCGGAATCCCGTCCTGGTCGACGTAGGCCTCCAAAGTGATGGCCAAGGCCAACCTGGCGCGTGGACTGTCCAGGTTCAGCGAGGCCACTTCCGCCATCCGACGCATCCGGTGCCGCACGGTGTTCGGATGCACCCCCAGCTCGCCGGCGGCCTCGTTCGGATCTCCCTGAGCCCTCAGCCACGCACGCAGCGTCTCGGCGTACCGGGTGCCGTGCTCGGTGTCGTGCCGGGCGAGCTCGGCGACCGGGCCGTCCGCGGGCCGGCGCCCGGAGGCCGAGGCCATGCGCAACCGGTGCACCAACACCTCGTCCCAAGACTCGTCGTAGGCCGGTACGGGTCGCGACGCACCACCGGGTCGGGAGGCGTGCAGGGCGAGACTCTCGTCCGCCTCACGGCGGCTGGCCGGGAGACGGGCCAGGTCCGCCGGGGCTCCGATACCGGCGTTGACCACCACGTGCACCGGCAGTCCCCGCGTGGTCTGACTCACCCAGTCTCGGGCCGGCGCCGGGTCCGCGCCACAGGGCAGCACCGTGTAGACCGTGCTGCCGAACACCGCACTGCGCCCCGGGCGCGACCACCCGAACCCGGTGGTGGCGCGTTCGAAGGTCATCAACGCGGCGGAGTGGCGTTCGTCGGGGGTGTGCGCCTGCAACGCGATGACCCGGTGGGAGGTCAAGGCCAGGCCCAGCCGCCCCGCTGCCTCGGTCGGGTCCACGGCCCCTTCCAGCAACCGGCTGACCAGATCCGATTCCACCTGACGTTCCAGGTCCGCGCTCACCCTGGTGCGCAACATGTGCAGTGCGACGGTCCGCACGGCCTCCGAGAGCAGCGCGGAACACTCCGGGTCCGGGGGCCTCTCGCGCACGATCCACAAGGAACCCAGGTACTCGCGGCCCACGCGCACCGCCACGGCCGTGCGCGCGCCCAGGCCCAGCTCCGGTTCCGCGGGCAGGTATCGGGGCTCGGACGAGGACGCGAGGTGGGCGGTGACCCCGGCGCGTTCCAGGTGGCGTTGGATCTTGTCGGGTACGCGCCTGCCCAGGATGGTGTCCAAGCGGGCCCGGTCCGTGTCGATCTGACGCTGGGAGTAGGCGAGGAGTCGATGACGGGGGTCCTCGATGGTCACCGGGGCCGCCACCCGGTCGGCGATGGTGTCCGCGAGCGCGAAGAGGTCGGCGGGCCCACGTCCCGCTTCGGTTTCGCCACCCTCCAGCACCAATCCGTAGACCACCCCGGCGATCTGGCCCCAGGCCACCGACGGGTCCACGATCAACAAAGCCACCCCCCGTTTCCGTGCGACGGCCGCGGCCTCCGAGAACGGCTCCCCGGTCTCGTCCGCCTCCGGGACGTGCGAGGGACGGGCCACCGCGGCCACCGCGCCGGCGCGCACCGCGAGCGCGACCGCCCGCAACGGGTCGGTCACTCCTACCGCCAAGAGGATGTCGCCCTCCTCCGAGCCTCCGGGGTCGTGCAGGGCCACTCCGCGCAGTGCCGTCCCGGATGGGGGCCGTGCCCCCACCAATCGGGCCCCATACGTGCCCAGGATGGTGACCAACCGGTCCAAAAGGACCATCGCGCCGCCTCCCATTGTTCGGACTCCACTCCAGAGTAGGGCGAGATTGTCCTGCCGGAACAAGATCAAGGCGGAGAGTGAGGGGCAAACTCGATAGGGGATGCGGAACCGTATCCCCCCGTCGTCGTGCACAGGGAGCAATGCCCATGTCCGGGAAGGGCGCGAGAGTGCCGCGTACCGTCATCGTCGTCGGCGCCGGAATCGTGGGCCTCTCGACCGCCTGGTACCTCCAGCGGTATGGAGTCGGGGTCACGGTGGTCGAGCGTGACACGGTCTCCTCGGGTTCGTCCTGGGGCAACGCGGGCTGGATCGCTCCTGGTCTGACCATCCCCCTGAACGAGCCTGCGGTATTCGGCCACGGTCTGCGCGCGTTGCTCGACCCGAACGCGGCGTTGTCCATCCCGCCCACCACCGACACCGGCCTCCTGGGTTTCCTGGGAGCCTTCGCGCTCAACAGCAGACGCTCCACGTGGGAACGGGCCCTGAACGGCAACACCCCGCTGAGCTCGGTGAGCCTGGACGCCTTCACCGAACTCGTCGAGGCGGGCGTTGGGATGCAGGACGGGCCCAAGACCGAGGAAGCGCCGATCACCGCGCTCTTCACCAGTGAGAAGCGGGCCGCGCACCTGCTCATGGAACTGGACCAGATGCGTGCCACGGGGCTTCCGCTGTCCTACTCCGCCCTGGACCGGAACACCGTGCGTGAACAGAGTCCGTTCATCTCCGGAGCCGTTCGCGCGGGGGTGCGGATCGACGGACAGCGTTACGTCAACCCGGGACTGTTCACCCACGCCCTCGCCGACCACGTACGTGGCCGCGGCGGCAGCATCATCGAGAACTTCAGGGTCACCGGGGTGGAGGCCCACGGGAACGGGCTTCGACTTCGTTCCGCCCATGGGGAGAGCCAGAGCGCGGACGCCGTCGTGTTCGCCACCGGTGCCTGGCTCGGTCGCCAAGGGCGCCCCTGGGGGGTCACCGTCCCCCTACGGGCGGGCCGCGGCTACAGCTTCACCTCTCCGACCACCGGTTCGGTCCCCGGGCCGCTCTACCTGCCTGAGGCCAGGGTCGCCTGTACACCCCTCGCCGAAGGGCTGAGGGTCGCCGGAACCATGGAGTTCCGCGACATCGAGGCCCCGCTCTACCAGGCTCGGATCGATTCCATCGCCACCTCGGCCGCCCCATATCTGACCGGGGTGGACCTGGACAGGCGTACCGACGAGTGGGTGGGATCGCGCCCGGTCACCGCAGACGGCCTACCCCTGATCGGGGCCACCCGGATCCCCGGCCTGTACGTGGCCGGCGGCCACGGGATGTGGGGATTCACCCAGGGCCCCGCCACCGGCCGCCTGCTCGCCCGAGCGGTGGCGACCGGCGACACCCCGGCGTCCATGCGCCCCTTCGATCCACTCCGGTGAACGACGAACCTCGTCCACCGGGCGCCCCACCGAACACCGGCGGGGCGCCCTTCCTCTTCCAAGGAGAGAACACGATGTCACACGCCGACCGCGTTTGGCTCACGCCGAGCGCCCACCGCCGGCTCACTGTGGAGTTGGCGATCCTCAATGGCACCGCCGACCCCGCCGAGGCGGAGGCTCTAGGGATTCGCCTTCCCGAGGGGAAGGAGGCCCGGGAGTCACGCGTCCACAAGTTGGAGGAGCTTCTCAAGGACGCGGTGACCGGTGAGGCCCCGCCGGACGATGGTGTCGCCGAACCCGGCATGGTCCTGACGGTGCGCCATGGCGACGAGACCGAGACGGAGACCTTCTTGCTCGGGCTCCGCGAAGGCGCGAACGAGGAGGAGCTGAGCGTGTACTCGCCTCAGTCTCCGATGGGTCAGGCCCTGTTGGGCGCCGCCCGGGGAGAGGAACGCTCCTACAAGGTCCCTAGCGGCAAGACCGTTCGCGTGACCTTGGTGGACGCGGTGCCGTACCAGGCCTGACGATCGAGGGCCGCCCGCCAGGGCGGCCCTTGGTCGCCCTCAGGGCGCCTGGCCTTCGAAGACCAAGGCGGGGTAGAGCGAGCGTCCCTGTTCGTCGATGAACTCCAGGCTCCATCGGAGCGTCGGGTCGTCCTCGGCGGCCCAACAGTCCTCGTCCCAGCTCCCGGACTCATCCGGGGCCAAGAACATGGGCGGATTGAGGGCCTCGCCCAAGAGCGGTCCGGAGGATTCCCGCAACGGATCGCCCACGGAGCAGTCGGTGAGGATCGATCCGGTGTGGATCCGCTCATCGGTGCCGTTGGTGATCTCGATCGTCCAGGCGTAGTAGTCGTCCCCTTCGTCCTCGGACCCCTCCTCGACGGGTTCCTCTTCACTCGTTTCCCCCTCAGCGGACTCCTCATCGAGCGGGTCGTCCTCCACCGTGGGGGGACCCTCGTCGCTCGACCCTTCTTCGCCCGGTTCCTCTTCCGGGGACTCCCCCTCGATGGCGGTGGGATCGTCGGTCGAGTCCTCGGCCGTCTCCTCCTCCACGGGCTCGGTCTCATCGAGTCCTTCCATGGATTCGTCATCGGTGGATCCGTCCCCGTCCGGGGCCTCTTCGGCCGGGTCCTCCTCACCGGTGGCGTCGGAGCGTTCGGGCGTCGGCTCGGTTCGGCGTTCCACGGGGCTCATGGTGACGGTGAAGCCGTCCTCGAAGCGATGGCTCCCGCCGAGCTCCAGCATGATCGGCTCGGAGCCCTCCTCCTGGGTGGTCTCTCCTTCGCCTCCTTCGGGGGTGTCCGGTTCCTCGTCACCGGTCGCGGGGGGTGTGTGTCGGCCCCCTGACCCGGAACCGTTACCGTTACCGCCCGAACCACCTTCGCCGCCCTGGCCGCCACCGCCTCCCGAACCGGAGCCTCCACCACCGCCTTCGCCACCCTGGCCGCCACCGCCTCCCGAACCGGAGCCGCCGCCAGCGGAGTCCTCGTCGGACCGCTGTTCTTCACCGGTGGTCGTGATGGTTCCAAAATCGCAGGCGGCCCCGGTGACGACGAGCAGGAACGCCGCGCCCGGAGCCATCATGGAGACACGCATGAGCCCTCCCCTCCAATAAAGGGGACATTAGCCCTCAAAGCGTCATAATCGGGTCAATTGGCCAGGATTGGACGAAAGTGTCCGATGGGGCAACCAAAACGGTGAGGGGAAGGATCACAAACCCTGGATCGCATGAGCGGGCTCGGTGGATCGGGACAACAACGCCACCAGATACTCGTAGAAACCCTCGGCGTCGATCTCCTCGATGACCTGGGCGTTGGCCTTAAGGCCATGCACGCCCCAGGACATGGCGGAGTAACCGCGAGTCAGCTCCCCGGCGGTCTCCACGTCCACGTGGTAGGGCGAGACCTTTCGCACCAGTTCGGGGTGGAGCAGGAGAGCGGCGGTCAGGGAATCGGGATGCGTGGTGCCGTCGATACCGACCTTGCGGTCGAAGTCCAGGGTGGCCGCGCACACTCGGGTGAAGAAGGCCGACAATGGGGTCCCCAACGCGGCGATCCGATCCAGCTTCCGCCGGCCGAACACCGCCTGGCGCAGGGTCAGCGGGTCCCAGGGCACCACGGTGATGTCGAACCCGGCCGAGAACACCGCCTTGGCGGCCTCGGGGTCGACGTAGAAGTTGAATTCGGCTGCGGCGGTGATGTTGCCCCGGCCGTTGTTGGAGCCGCCCATGACGTACAGCGACTTGACGTTGTCCACGAAGGCGGGGTCCTTCGCCGAGGCCATGGCGATGTTGGTGAGGGGTCCGATCGCCACGATCGACAGTTCCCCGGGCCGTTCCGCCGCCATACGGACGAGGGCGTCCACGGCGTGCTCGGAGTCGGGCTCCGGCCCGGAGTGGTCCATGTACAGGCCACCGGAGCCGTCACCGTGCACGTTCTCCGCACTCACCCACTCGCGCACCAGAGGCCGCCGACAGCCCAGGTAGAGGGGCACCTCCCCGAAGCGCCCGGCCACGTTCAGCGTCAGGAACGCGTTGCGCACCTGCTGCTCGAACCCCACGTTCCCGGCGACCATGGTGATCGCCCGCAGGTCCGCCCGCGGGTCGAGCAACCCGACCAGCAAGGCCACGCAGTCGTCCTGCGCGGTGTCGGTGTCGATGATGAGCGCGGTGGCCATGGGTTTTCCGTTCGTAGAAGTGGCCGAAGCGGTCTTCCGTACCACCGGGCCGGTGCGCCGAACCGCTGTCATGTCGGATCAGCCGAAGCGGCCGGTGATGTAGTTCTCGGTGTCCTTCTGCTCGGGGCGGGTGAAGATCTGGTTGGTCTCACCCATCTCGATCAGCCTGCCGGGCTTACCGGGAGCCGAGAGGTTGAAGAAGGCGGTTCGATCGGACACTCGCGCGGCCTGCTGCATGTTGTGGGTGACGATCACGATCGTGTAGTCCTCCTTCAGGTTGTGAATGAGGTCCTCGATCGCCAGCGTCGAGATCGGGTCCAGCGCCGAGCATGGTTCGTCCATCAACAACACGGACGGTTTGACGGCCGTGGCACGCGCGATGCACAGACGCTGTTGCTGGCCACCGGACAGGCCCGCACCGGGCTTGTCCAGCCGGTCCTTGACCTCTTTCCAGAGGTTGGCGCCGCGCAGCGACTCCTCCACCAGGTCGTCCGCCTCGGATTTGGACATCCGCTTGTTGTTGAGCCGTGCCCCGGCGATCACGTTGTCGTAGATCGACATGGTGGGGAAGGGGTTGGCCTTCTGGAAGACCATGCCGATCTCGCTGCGGACCAGTACCGGGTCCACGTCGGGTCCGTAGATGTCCAGATCGTCCAAGAGCACCTTGCCCTCGGCCCGGGCGCCAGGGGTGACCTCGTGCATCCGGTTGAGGGTCCGCAGGAAGGTGGACTTGCCACAGCCCGAGGAGCCGATGAACGCCGTCACCGACCGCGGCTCGATGGTCATGGTCACGTCCTCGACCGCGAGGAAGTCGCCGTAGTAGACGTGCAGTCCGGAGACGTCGATTCGTTTCGCCACAGGATGTTCCTCGTATCAGCGGGTCTTGGGTGAGAAGAAGCGGCCGACCAGACGGGCCAGGATGAACAGCAGCATGACGATCAGAACCAGCGTCAGCGCCGCCGCCCAGGCCCGCTCGTAGTTGACGGCCCCACCCATGCGGAACTGGGAGTAGATGAACACCGGAAGGTTCATCATCTGGCCGTCGAAGAGGTTCCAGTTGATGGAGACGGCCGACGAACCCGCGGTGAGGACCAGGGGTGCCGTCTCACCGATAACACGCGCGATGGCCAGCATGATTCCGGTGGTCAGGCCGGCGGCGGAGGTGGGGAGCACCACCTTGGTGATCGTGCGCCACTTGGGTACTCCCAGGGCGTAGGAGGCCTCGCGCAGGTCCCGTGGGACCAGGCGCAACATCTCCTCGCTGGAACGGACCACGACCGGGATCATCAGCACGGTCAGCGAGAGCGCGCCCGCGGCCCCGTTGGTGTGCCCGGGGCCGAACAGGATGATCCACAGCGCCACCACGAACAGACCGGCCACGATGGACGGGATACCGGTCATGACGTCCACGAAGAACGTGATGACCTTCTTGATCCGGCCTTGGGCGTACTCGACCAGGTAGACGGCGGTGAGTACACCGATCGGTACGGCCAGCAGCGTGGCCATGCCGGTGATGGCCAGGGTGCCGACGATGGCGTGATACACGCCGCCCGCGTCCATGCTCGGCAGGACACCGTTCATCGACACGGTCAGGAAGTACGGGCTGAAGCGATCCATCCCATGGACCACGACGGTGTAGAGCAACGACACCAGCGGGGTCATGGCCACTAGGAAGCAGCCGTAGACCAGAGCGGTGACCAGACGGTCCTTGGCCTTGCGTCCGCCCTCCACGCGCACGGACGTGGCCACGATGATGGCCGCGTAGGCCACCGCGGTCATCAGGGCCCACAGGATCAGGCCGAAGGACGAGAAGAGGGTCAATACCCCGGCGACCACCACGGCGCAGCCGGCCAACAGGGCGGCCGGAAAGCGACGAGGCAGGGTACCGGAGCGCAGGTCGAACTTGTTGCCGCCGGTCTTGGAACCGGGGGCGGGAGGCTGCGTGGTCCTCGTGCTCATGCGGACTCCTTGTTGCCCCGTGCCACGACGTAGCGGGCGCCCATGTTGACGGCGAGGGTGATGGTGAACAGCACCAGGCCGGCGGCGATCAGCGCGGAGACTCCGTAGCCGGTGGCCTCGGGGTACTGGAGCGCGATGTGCGCGGCGATGGTCTGGTTACCGCTCTGCAACAGGTTGAAGGAGATCGCCAGGGACGGAGAGAGGATCATGGCGACGGCCATGGTCTCGCCCAGCGCGCGCCCCAGACCGAGCATGGCACCGCCGACGATGCCGGACTTGCCGAAGGGCAGAACGGCCAGGCGGATCATCTCCCAACGGGTGGCGCCCATGGCGAGCGCGGCCTCACGGTGTCCCTGCGGGACCTGATGGAACACGTCGCGCGACATCGCGGTGATGATCGGCAGGATCATGACGGCCAAGACGATGCCGGCGGTGAGCAGGGTTCGACCGGAGGTGGAGGAAGGGCCGGCGAACAACGGGATCCAGCCCAGGTAGCGGGTCATGCCCTCGTAGACGGGGACCAGCTGTGGGGCGAGCACCATCATGCCCCAGAGGCCGTAGACCACGCTGGGGATCGCGGCGAGCAGGTCGACCAGGTAGCCGAGTGTGGCGGCGAGCCTGCGGGGCGCGTAGTAGACGATGAACAGGGCGATGCCGATGGCGATCGGAGTGGCCAGCAACAGCGCGATCGAGGCCGCCAGAACGGTACCGAAGGCCAGGGCGGCCACACCGAAGGAGGGGTTCTCCCGGGTGTTGGCCTCCCACGACTGGTCGGTCAGGAAGTTCGAGGTGTTGGCCAGCAGTGAGGGCCAGGCCTGGATCACCAGGAAGGCCGCGACACCGGCGAGGATCACCAGGATCAGCAGGCCCGAGCCTCGGGCGAGCCCGGCGAAAACGACATCGCCGATCCGGCGCTTGCCCGTGGGCGGTGGTGCCGCCTTGGGCGCGTCCGTGGTCGTCATGGGTTCTCCGGTTCGGAAAGTGGTTTCGGGCCGGTCACTCGGGTCCTGGATCTCGCCGGTACGGCCGTGGACCGCGCTGGAGACGACCGCCGAATCGCGGTCGGCGCGCGGAGGACGTCCATACCGCGCCGAATGTGAAGGTAGGCCTCAGAAGTGACCAGTTCTCCCAGAGAAGGTGAACGCGAGGTGAACGCCGCGCCGCACACCCGTGGCGCCAAGGGGTTCGCCCGGTGAATGTGACATCCCCCACGTGGAGCTGGGCGTCGCGGTCGGACGTCGCGGCGCCCTCAGGCCCCTCGACCGGGCGCGTACATCACGTCGGTGTCCCACATGGAGAACCCGAGGGTCTGGTAGAGGCGCACCGCGGTCCGGTTGTCACCGTCCACGTACAGGTGTACCCAGGGGAGCCCGGCGTCGCGCAGGTACCGTAGTCCGGCCAGGGTCAGGGCGCGTCCCAGGCCGGTGCCCCGCCAGGCGGGGTCCACCCCCACCACGTAGACCTCGCCGACGGGTTCGTCGTCGCTCAGACCGGCTCCGTCGGAGTGGACCTTGGTCCAGTGGTAGGCGGCGATCGCGCCGGTGTTGGTCACCGCGACGAAGAAACCCCGTGGGTCGAACCAATCCTCGATCTCTCGCTGGAGCAGGTCGTCGAGGGTGAGGGAGCCCTGTTCGGGGTGGGCGGCGAAGGCCCGGGCGTTCGCGTCCAACCAGGCCTGTTCGTCCTGGCCGACGACGAAGGGCCGGATCAGCACCTTCTCGGCGACCTCGGGACGCAACTCGGGTTCGGGCAGTTCGGGGGCCTTCCAAGGGCCACCGGGTACCTCTGGCCCCAGGTCTCGTAGGGGCATCCGCATCTTGTGGAGTTCACGGACCGAAGACCAGCCGGCCGCCTGCGCCACCGAGACGGCTCCGGGGGTGCGCCCGTGCGCCCACACCCGTACCCCCCTCGGTCCCGCGTCCTCGTGGACCGAACGCAGCAGCGCGGAACCATACCCGCGACCCCGATGGGCGGGGTCGACGACGACCTCCCCGGAGTCGGGTTCGTCCTCGCTTCGTTCGATGAAGGCGAAGCCTACGAGTCGGTCAGGGACTGAGGGGTCACGGAGTAGGTGGAAACGGCCGCTGCCGGCGGGAGCGCCGTGTCTGACCCGGAGAACGGTGTGTTCGGACAGAGGAGCGACCCCATCCGCGGCGCGGGCCGCATCGGCCAGGGTCAGAATCGGTTCGACCAGCTCGGAATCGAGGTCGTCGGTCACTAGCGGGGTGTTCATGAGCCGCCATCCTAGATCCTGTTCGACGGGTGGTCGCGCGACACCCGTGAGGCATGGCCACGTCGTTGACGGTCCCGTCCACGTCGACGCCTTCGGAGCCGTGTCGGGGCGTAGGACGGGTCAGCCCTTGCGTCGCTTGCCCTGGTAACCGCCGCTCAGTCCCAACCGGACCCGACGGGCGGGCGCCACCGGTGCGGCCAGCAACAGAGCCAGCAGGAACGCGGCGAGCAGGATCGCCGGGGTGACCGAGGAGCCCATCTCGTCGTGGTCGGCGGCGATCTCGGTCTCGGTGTCGTCCTCCTCGGAGGTGGGTGTGACCAACGGCAGGTCGGCCAAATCCTCGGCCTCGCCCGGAGCGAGGTCGGGCAGGTCGGCCTCGGTTCGTGGCAGGTCGGCCAGGTCCGTTCCGCTGGTGGGCACGTCGCTCCGGGGCGGTGTGCGGTCGGGCGAGCCTTGGCCGGGCGAGCCTTGGCCGGGTGAGCCTCGGTCGGGCGAGGTGGGCGGGCCGTGCGAGGACGGCGGGGAGGACGTGGCGGAGGGCCTCTCGGCCTCCACGTCTTCGGTGGGACGTTGGCTCGGGGTTTCGGTGGGGGTTTCGGTGGGAGTGGGGCTTGGGCTCCGGGGTGGAGTGGGGGTCGGGGTGGGCGTGGGTGAAGGTGACTTGGTGGGCTCTTCGGTAGGGGTCGGAGTGGGCGAAGGTGACCCGGTGGGCTCTTCCGTCGGCGTCGGCGTCGGTGTGGGGCTCGGCTCGGGTTCGGTGACCTCGATCGACCAGGTGGCGGAGACCGCGTTGGTCTCGGAGGAACCGTCGCACGTCCCCGATTCCTCGTTGGCCAGAGCGTAGGTCAGGGTGGCGGTGACCATGTCGTCGTCCCGGGGAGCACCGCTGACGGAACCGACCGATAGGGACTCCGTGTCCGGCTCGATCCGAATGCCCTCGAAACCCTGCACACGATACTCGGGGTCGTCGACCTTCAATTCGACCAAGCAGATGGTCAGGTCACCCTGATTGGAGACCAGGACCGGGTTGGCCGGCGCAGCCTCGCCCAGCTCGATCGTGTCCGAGGCACGAGCGAAGGAGAACGTCACCGGGGTCGGTGCGGCATGGGCGGGCGCCAGGGTGGCGACCAGGGTGGAACCGACGAAGACGGCCCCGAGCAACGCGGGAACTCGGCGTCCAGTGGTCGTGGAGGGTGCGGGGGTGGTCGCGGCGGGGACGGGCATCGGTGCGTTCTCACTCCTTTGGGTGGCGCGCCAGTGCGACTCGGTTCGCATCCGAGGGTTTCCGCCGCGCCTGTCGTAACCCGCCGGGTGCGGTCTCGATCCTAAGCTCTGATCCGGTCGAGTTCGAGCCCTGTTCCAGCCATCGTCGTCATGAATTCGATCGGGTGGGCCCCGGAGGTGACGCCGGGGCGCCCTTCCGCGCGGACGGGCACCCCGAGACGGGGCCGGGCGGACGGCTACTCGGCCGGGGCCTTCGCGGAACGGGTGGCGGGCGCACGCTCGACGGCGACGGCGGGTGCCGCGGGTGCCTTGCCAGTGGTGTCCGGAACGAATCGGTAGCCCACGTTGCGGACGGTGCCGATCAACGACTCGTGCTCCGTGCCGAGCTTGGCGCGCAGCCGACGCACGTGGACGTCGATGGTCCTGGTACCGCCGAAGTAGTCGTATCCCCAGACCTCTTGGAGCAGCTGGGCCCTGGTGAAGACACGGCCCGGGTGCTGGGCCAAGAACTTGAGCAGCTCGAACTCCTTGAAGGTGAGGTCGAGGATGCGGCCTCGTAGACGGGCGATGTAGGTGGCCTCGTCGATCACCAGATCGCCCCTGCGGATTTCGTCGGGGTCGTCCGTCCCGGAGTCGCAGGCCCCGACGGCCAGGCGGAGGCGGGCCTCGACCTCGGCGGGGCCGGCGGTGGTCAGGATGAAGTCGGGCCGGCGGTGGTCAGGATGAAGTCGTCGACCCGCCAGTCGGGGGTGAGCGCCGCGACACCGCCCTCGGTGAGGAGGGCCAAGAGCGGACAGTCCAAGCCGGTGGTGTCCAGTAGACGGCAGAAATTGCGGGCCGCCGCCAGGTCCGTGCGCGCATCGACCAGAATGGCGTCGACCGGACCCCCGGTGCCACCCGAGGTCGAGGCGAGCAGGGCACCTGCTTCGGCGGGTGCGACGCGTACCGAGTGCAGGAGGAGTCCGAGTGCGGGTAGAACGTGGTCGGACGGTTCGTTCGAGTTCGTGAGTAACAGCAGATGGCTCATGCGTCTCTTCTCGTCGGCCCGCTCGTGGCGGGCGATCGAAGGCGCCATTGCCCCCGGTGAAGATTTCTTAATATGTCGCCTCCGAGCAACATCAAGGATAATCAACAGATGGCGAAGTGCACTATCAGGTACTGGGCATCGGCGAAGGAAGCGGCAGGAACGGCCGAGGACACGGTCGATGCCGACACGCTCGAGAGCGCTCTCGAAGCGGCGCGTCGACTGCATCCGGATGACCGTTTCCTCCGTGTTCTTGATGCTTCGTCGCTTCTGGTGGACGAGCGGCCGGTCGGTAGAAGGGCACGGGATGAGGTCACGGTGGCGAAAGGGACCGTGATCGAGGTCCTACCGCCCTTCGCAGGCGGGTGAGGGGCCGGAAACGACCATGAAATCGGAGCGGAACATGACAAAAACCCCGGACTGGGCGAAGAGTGCGCGTGTGGTGATGCTCGGCAAGCCCGGGTGCCATCTGTGTGAACAGGCGTGGTCGGTCATCGGCCGGGTGACCGACGACCTCGGTGTGGACCGCGCGGAGGAATCCCTCGAGACGGTGTCGGAAGCGGATCAGGAGGAGTTCTGGGACAAGATCCCGGTGACCTTCGTCGATGGTCGTCGTCATGACTTCTGGCGGGTCTGCGAGGAGAGGCTGCGTTCGGCGCTCTCCGGCTGAGGACTCCGCCCTTCTCCCGGAACCCGCTCCTCCGGACTTTCGTGCCCCTTCCCATTTCCCTTCCCGAGTGCCCGTAAGGGGCTGCACGAGGGGTGCGCGCTTTTCTTCCCGGCGGAATGCCGTCCATGGGATCCGTCGTTTGGGCACGTCCACGAAGCACATGATTTCGTGTGAACTCCTTGGCGGGGTCTCACACGGCACCCCACTTTGTGCGTGCTTTCACAAGCGCGTAATCTGGAGTCCCCTACGTCTCGTAGGCCGGGGGAAGCGCGCGGATCCGGCGAGCAGGCCGGGGACGGGCGTGGCCCGCGCCCCCGCCCGAACCGTCAGCCCCCAGGAGCGCCCGCCTGTGATCAGTCGCCCGCCCCGGCCCCGGGAAAGGGGAATCCCGGAGGCCACCGTCGCCCGCCTCCCGGTGTACCTACGTGCCCTCCAAACCCTGCAGGATCGTGGTACGGCCACCGTCTCCTCGGAGGCCTTGGCCAGGGCCGCGGGCGTGAACTCGGCGAAGCTCCGCAAGGATCTGTCGCACCTCGGGTCCTACGGGACACGTGGCGTGGGTTACGAGGTGGAGTACCTCGTGTACCAGATCTCACGTGAACTTGGTCTCACCCAGGACTGGTCCGTGGCCATCGTGGGGATCGGCAACCTGGGCCGCGCTCTGGCCAACTATGGGGGTTTCGGCACCCGGGGGTTTCGGATCGCGGCCCTGCTCGACGCCGATCCAGGGGTGGTCGGGCAGCGCGTCGCATCGCTGGACGTGGGGCATATTGACAAGTTGGAAGAGGTTGTACGCGAGAGGGGTGTGTCGATCGGGGTCATCGCCACACCGGCGGCCTCCGCTCAAGGGGTGGCCGGTCGTTTCGTGGAGGCCGGAGTGACCAGCATCCTCAACTTCGCTCCCGTCGTGCTGAATGTGCCCGACGGGGTCGATGTGCGTAAGGTCGACTTGTCCATCGAACTTCAGATCCTCGCCTTTCACGCGCAACGCAGGGCCGATGGCGACGGCCGTGAAGCGGAACGGGCGGGGCTGGAAATGACGTAGACGCAAGGGGCCGAGGGCCCACCCAGGCGGTGGCGAAGAGCGAGCGTGCGCCGCGTTCCGGTAGGGCTGATGGCGGGGGCCTCAGCCCTATCCGAACATTGACAAGGTATGAAGCCTGCGTAGATGCCTGCATAGGAGTGCGGATGAGTGTCCTGGCCGTGGGGTTGAGCCATCGGAGTTCGCCAGTGGCGCTCCTCGAGCGTGTCGCGCTGAACGGGGAGACCCGGGTCAAGGCGATCGGGGAGATGATCGGTTCCGAGGCGGTCAACGAGGTCATGGTGGTCTCCACCTGTAACCGCACGGAGGTCTACGCCGAGGTCGAGGGTTACCACGGCGGCGTCGCGGCGATCACCGAACTCCTCTCCTGGCACACCGGGGTGAGCCTGGCCGAACTCTCCGAGCACGTCTACGTGCACTACGACGAGCGCGCCATCCAGCACCTGTTCTCCGTCACCTGTGGTCTGGACTCGATGGTCGTCGGCGAGGGCCAGATCCTCGGTCAGGTCCGCGACTCCCTCAAGGAGGGGCAGAGGATCGGTTCCGTGGGCCGGGTCCTCAACGACCTCGGCCAACGCGCCCTGCGCGTGGGCAAGCGAGCCCACACCGAGACCCATCTCGACCACGCCGGGGCCGACATGGTCGGCTTCGGTCTGACCATCGCCTCCCGCGACCTCGCGGTCACCCCCAGGCCCGGCGTTCCGGCGACCGCGATCACTCCACCGATGGGCTGCCCCATGTCCGGGCAGGGTTCGCCCGAGACCGAGGGTGAGGCGCCGCGCACCCTCATCGACGCACTTCCGACCGGCCCGCTCACCGGGACCCGCGTATTGGTCCTGGGCGCCGGTTCCATGAGCGCCTTGTCCGCCAACACCGTCGCCCGCCAGGGCGCCGGGACGGTCATCGTCGCCAACCGCACGCACGAGCGCGCCGAACGCCTGGCCGAATGCCTCAACGAGGCCTACGACACCGTGCACGCCCGTGCGGTCCCCTTCGAAAACGCCGCCGACGCGCTCACCGAGGCCGACCTGGTCATCTCCTGCACCGGGGCCCAGGGCCTCGTCCTCACCGCCGACGCCGTGGCCGCCGCCACCGAAGACCGCGCCCACCCCCTCGTCTTCCTCGACCTCGCGCTTCCTCGTGACATCGACCCGGCCGTGCGCGAGCTCGACACCGCCCGCCTGGTCGACATCGAGGACCTGCGCCAGGCCTCCTCCACCGAGACCGAGGCCGACTCCGAACGCGCGGGGGCCCTGGCCATGGTGCGCGGGATCGTCGAGGAGGAGGTCAACGAGTTCCAGGCCGGTCGCCGCGCCGACCAGGTCGCCCCCACCGTCGTGGCCCTGCGTGCCCAGGCCCGTGACGTCGTCGAGGCCGAACTCAGCCGTCTGCACGGACGTCTGCCCGAGGACCTCGACGAGCGCACCCGTGAAGAGATCGGCCGCGCCATGCGCCGTGTCGCCGACAAGCTGCTGCACAGACCCACCGTGCGCGTGAAGGAATTGGCGGCGGCCCCCGACGGTGAGACCTACGAGGTCGCCCTACGCCGGCTGTTCGATCTCGAACCCCAGAACTCACAGAAGCCGACGGTCGCACGGACCGTGGCCGGCGCCAGGCGTCACGACGCCGCGCGGACCGCACAGGAGAAGGCATGAACGCCACACCCGCCAAGCTCGGCACCCGCCGTAGCACCATGGCCACCAATCAGTCCCAGAAGGTGGCCGACACGATCACCGAGCGCACCGGTCAGGCCATCGAACTGGAGCTGATCACCAGCTTCGGTGACGTCACCAAGGCCCACCTGACCCAACTCGGCGGCACCGGTGTGTTCGTCAACGCCCTGCGCGACGAGCTGAACGCCG
Organism: Nocardiopsis alkaliphila YIM 80379; assembly: GCF_000341005.1. GTDB lineage: Bacteria > Actinomycetota > Actinomycetes > Streptosporangiales > Streptosporangiaceae > Nocardiopsis > Nocardiopsis alkaliphila. The sequence goes on from NZ_ANBD01000028.1 coordinate 24,867, forward strand.
ACACGATCGACTTCGCGGTGCACTCGCTCAAGGACCTGCCCACCACGCCCGCCGACGGGCTCGTCCTGGCCGCCATCACCGAACGCGACGACCCGCGCGACGCCCTGTGCGCCCGCGACGGGCTGAAGTTCGTGGACCTGCCGGCCGGCTCCAAGATCGGCACCGGTTCCCCGCGTCGTGTCGCCCAACTGTCCGCCCTTCGCCCCGACCTGGTCTACGTGCCCATTCGGGGTAACGCCGAGACCAGGCTGGGCAAGGTCACCTCCGGTGAACTCGACGCCGTCATCCTGGCCTACGCCGGCCTGGGTCGCGTGGGTCGCGGCGAAGCCGTCACCGACGTCTTCGAACCCGAACAGATGTTGCCCGCCCCCGGCCAGGGGGCCCTGGCCGTGGAGTGCCGCACCGAGCGCGCCGAAGGTGACCTCGCCTACCTGTCCGCCGTGGACCACGCGCCGACCCGAATCGCGGTCGTCGCCGAACGCACCATCCTCGCTGAACTCGAAGCCGGATGCGCCGCCCCGGTCGGTGCCTACGCCGAGTACTCCGAGAACCGTCTGCGCTTGCGCGCGGCCGTGGTCGCCACCAACGGCGCCGAGTCCATTCGCCGTGAGCGGACCGTGGACCTGTCCTCGCCCGAGGACCTCGACACCGCCGTCGCGCTCGGTCGCGACCTGGCCCGGCAAATGATCGCCGAGGGCGCCGACCGCATCGTCGCCGAGGCCTTCGCCGAAAGGGACACCCCTTAGAGATCACCTGGGCAGCACCTGCCGCTGCCGGGGGAACACCCGCGCGGGTCGCCCCCCGTCCGTCACCGCCCCGGAGACCGCACTCCGGGGCGCAGGCGACCCACACACGAGGAGCGAGTACGTGAACGCCAACGCCAACCCCCGACCGGAGGAACCGCGTCGCAGCACGCGTCAGCGGGGTCATGTCGCCCTGATCGGTTCCGGTCCCGGCGGCGCCGAACTTTTGACTCTGCGCGCCGCCGAGCTGTTGCGTCGCGCCGACGTGGTCATCACCCTGCGCGAGCCCGCGGCGGAAGAGCTCGCCCCCTTCCGCGAGGAACTCCTCGCCCTGTGCCCCGAGGACGTCTCGGTGGTGGAGGCCACCGAGTGCGGTGGGCAGATCAACACCTTGGCGATCACCCGTGCCCGTGAGGGGCAGCGGGTCGTGCGCCTGTACTCGGGGGACCCCTTCGTCGGCTGCCGTGGCGCCGAGCTCGTCGCGGCTTGTCGAGAGGCGGGCATCGAGGTCGAGGTCGCCCCGGGCCTGTCCTCGATCACCTCGGTGCCCACCTTCGGCGGGATACCGCTCCTGGGGGAGGGCACGCCCGAACTGCGCGTCCTGCACGCGCGTCCGCACGGTGACAAGGAGGTCGACTGGCAAGAGGCCGCTGCGAGCGACGCTCCCCTGGTCATCCTGGGCGCGGACGCACCCGCGGGCGAAGCCCCCGAACACCAGGGGCCGGGCTTCGACGTGGTCTGCAAGACCCTCATCGCGGGCGGCCGTCCGGCCACCACGCCCGTCGCCGTCGTGCGCGCGGGCGGTACCACCAAGCAGACCACCGTGACCTCCACGCTGGCCCGCCTGGTCGCCGAACTCAAGTCCACCGACGCCAAGAACCACCACGTCACCGCCCCCGCGCTGATGATCGTGGGTGCTCCGGTGGCACGCCAGTCCGAACTGTCCTGGTTCGAGACCCGACCGCTGTTCGGGTGGCGTGTTCTGGTGCCCCGGACCAAGGAACAGGCCGCCAGTCTGTCCGAACAGCTTCGTCACCATGGCGCGGTGCCCGAGGAGGTGCCCACCATCTCGGTGGAGCCGCCCCGGACCCCGCAACAGATGGAGCGCGCCGTGCGCGGCCTGGTCACCGGCCGCTACCAGTGGGTCGCCTTCACCTCCGTCAACGCGGTCAAGGCCATCCGTGAGCGCCTGGAGTCCTATGGTCTGGACGCCCGGGCCTTCGCCGGGGTCAAGGTCGCCGTCGTCGGTGACGCCACCGCGCAGGCCGTTCGTGACTTCGGTATCGAGCCGGACCTGGCACCGCCGGAGGACGTTCAGTCCAGCCGGGGTCTGGTATCGGTGTGGCCGCCCTACGACGCCGAGATCGACCCGATCGAGCGGGTCCTGTTGCCGCGCGCCGACATCGCGACCGAGGTCCTGTCCGCAGGCCTGGTCGACCTGGGCTGGGAGGTCGACGACGTCACGGCCTACCGGACCGTGCGCGCCGCGCCCCCGCCCCAGCCGATCCGCGAGGCCATCAAGGGCGGTGGTTTCGACGCGGTGCTCTTCACCTCCTCCTCCACGGTCCGTAATCTGGTGGGCATCGCCGGTAAGCCGCACAACACCACCGCGATCGCCGTGATCGGTCGTGAAACCGAACAGACCGCCATCGAGTTCGGTCTGCGTGTCGACGTCGTGGCCCCCAAGGCATCGGTCGAAGCCCTCGCGGAGGCCCTCGCGGAGTATGGTGCGGCCAAGCGTCAGGAGGCGATCGACGCCGGGAAGCCGATCCTGAAGCCGAGCCAGAAGCGTCGCGGTCGCCGCCGCAAGCTCTGATCCGGTCGCGGGCCGTGAACCCGGTCCAGGAGACCGAACGAGGGCCCGACATCCGAACCGAAGTCCACTCCATGATCCGGGAGCATCCATGACCTCCGCCCAGCACGACGCCGCCTTCCCCGTCGCCCGGCCACGCCGTCTGCGTCGGGGGTCGGCGCTGCGGCGCCTGGTCTCGGAGACCCGGGTGCTTCCGGAGAACCTCATCCTGCCGATGTTCGTCAAGGAAGGCCTGACCGAACCGGTGGCGATCTCCTCGATGCCCGGCCAGGTGCAGCACACCCGTGACAGCTTGCGCGAGGCCGCCCATGAGGCGGTCGAGGCCGGGGTCGGCGGACTGATGCTGTTCGGTATCCCCGAACACAAGGACGCCGTGGGCTCGCAGGCCGACGACCCGAACGGTGTGGTCCAGGTGGCCCTGCGCGATCTGGCGGCGGAGATCGGGGAGGACATCGTGGTGATGGCCGACCTGTGTCTGTGCGAATACACCGACCACGGTCATTGTGGCCCGCTGGAGGCGGACGGACACGTCGAGAACGACCTCACCCTGGAGCGGTACGCGTCCATCGCCGCCGCCCAGGCCGAGGCCGGCGCCGCCGTGGTCGCGCCCAGCGGCATGATGGACGGCCAGGTGGCCGCGATCCGCGCCGGGTTGGACCGTGGAGGCTTCACCCAGGTGCCCATCCTGGCCTACGCCGCCAAGTACGCCTCGGTGTTCTACGGTCCCTTCCGTGAGGCCGCCGAAGGCGCGCCGCGGTTCGGTGATCGCTCCGGTTACCAGCAGGATCCCGGCAACGTCCGCGAGGCTTTGCGCGAGGTGGCCTTGGACGTGGCCGAGGGCGCGGACATGGTGATGGTCAAACCGGGCCTGGCCTACCTCGACGTGGTCGCCAAGGTGGCGGAGTCCTCCCCGGTACCAGTGTCGGCCTATCAGGTCAGCGGTGAATACGCCATGATCGAAGCGGCGGCGGAAAAGGGCTGGCTGGACCGGGAAAGGGCGATCCTGGAGACCCTCACCTCCTACCGCCGTGCGGGGGCCGAGCAGATCCTCACGTACTGGGCCACCGAGGCGGCACGCCTGCTGCGCTGACACGTACCGGCTCACGCCCCGGTCGCGGCCGCCGGGCGCGGGGCCCACTCCGCACCGGCCGCGTCCGTATCGATGTCGACCGGGGAGTTCGGATGGCCGACGTGTTGTACCGCAGGAAACGCCGCCACGCCATGGACAGCATGCTGGATTCGGCGTTGCGCTACGCGGATATGGGATGGCCGGTGGTCAGGGGCACGGCGCCCGGACAGGACCGGGCGTGCACCTGTGACCGGATGGGCTGCCCCGACCCGGCCGCGCATCCGGTCACCGCGGCCTGGGGAGTGGAGGCCAGCACCGACTCGGACACGATCCGTCGCTGGTGGACGGCCGACCCGAACGCCAACGTGGTACTGCCGACCGGCCGCGTCTTCGACGTGCTGGACGTGCCTCGGGAGGCCGGGGTGATGGCCTTGGCCCGGATGGGACGCAGTGGTGTGCCTGCGGGGCCGGTCGCCGCCCTGGACTCGCGTTACCTGTTCTTCGTGGCGACCCGATCCCCGGTGGACGAGGACGAGTGGTGGTCCTGCCACTTGGACTGCGACCCCGAGGTCGTGGAGGAGATGCCGGGCCTGCGCTGGCACTGCCGGGACAGCTTCGTCCTGGGCGCCCCCTCGGCCCTGGCCTCGGGTGGGCGCGTCACCTGGATCCGTACCCCGCGCGAGGCCGAACGTTCGGTGGTCCTGCCCGACCCCATCGCCGTCCTGGACATCCTGGCCGACGCCAGCGAGGAGTTCACCGGAGCCTGACCCGTTTCACGCACGGCGGCGGCCGACCCACAGGGCCGGCGCCGTACGGTCGCGCAGGTCCAGTTTGCGCAGGATGCTGGTGACGTGGTTCTTGGCCGTGCCCCAGAAGAACAGGTCCAATACCCGGGGGCGGCTTCCGTGCAAGGCGACCCAGGAGGACGGATCGGGGGCGAACGCCGTTCGTCATTGCTTGACGATAATCTGGCTTCCCTTTCATGGAGATGGGCCAGGGCCATGCCAATGACCATTTGATTTGGCATATGTGCCGTCTCGCAAAACCATTCCCAAAGCATTCCTCGGGGGCGATGTGGCCTCCAGGGGAAGGCCGTGGCGCCGTTTTTTGAAGGCGAGAAATGGTCGTCTCTGAATCGGAGATAAAAACGGGAGGGGAGGTCCCCTTCCCCCGTTGGGTAATGCGCGGTGGTGCTCATGGTGGTATCGGTCCGCGTGTGGTCCGCTCTGCCCGACCAGGTGATCACCGACACGGGTGTCGATGGCCGTGTCGCCGGCACGGTGCCTCGGCGACCGGGGAACCTCCTGGTCGGGGTGGTCACCGCAGCGGCGGGCCTGTTGCTTCCCGACCCGGTCGTGGCCGCCTACCTGGTGGGGCTGGTGAATCCCGCCGTGCTCGTCGGATGCGCCTTCCCCTTCCTTTGGAGTCGAAAGTGGCGGAGGAAATCCGAAGACGACTCATGAGAAGCGGTGCCGCTGCCATCGAGGTGGGTCCCGGGCGTGGGTGAGTCACGAAGTTCTCACCAGTGCGTATGGTGTGGATGGGAAGGTGAATGGCGAGGGTTTTGTTAACCCTCGCCATTCATATCTGATTCGTTTCAGATCCGTGTCTCGTTGACGACGATGCCGTCGTGGTCGCTGTAGAGCCATTCGCCGGGGACGAAGGTGACGTCGCCGAAGGTCACCGGGACGTCCTGACGCCCGGCCCCGTCCTTGAGGGACTTGCGCGGGTTGGATCCCAGCGCCTTCACCCCCAGCTCCAGTCGCCCAAGGGCGACGGTGTCGCGGACCACGCCGTTGATGACCACCCCGGCCCAGCCGTTGCGCACCGCGGCCTCGGCGATCATGTCGCCCATCAGGGCGCTGCGCAGGGATCCATTGCCGTCCACCACCAGCACGGCGCCCTCGCCGGGGGAGTTGAGGATCTGTTTGACCAGCCCGTTGTCCTCATGGCAGCGCACGGTGCGGATCGGCCCGGAGAAGACCTCGTGCCCGCCGTAGAGCCGGAACTGCGTGGAGCAGCTGCGCAGGGTGTCGCCGTGGTCGTCGATCAGGTCCGCCGTGGTGAAGTTCGTGGCCATGACAGCTCCGGTCCGTGGAGAGAGACGAGTGGACGCAACCAAATTACTCACTGGTAGAACCCAGGTCCTTCGCCGGGGCCTTCTGTCTCCTTGGTCGATCCCTCCGGGTCCCTTTCGTCGGTTCGCTCGGGGGACGGTCCTGCGGGCCTCGAGTTGATGACAGGATGAGGACTTCCCGTCATTCGCCCGTGGGAGTCCCGTCACCGGAATGTCGCCCGGCCTTCCCCTGCGGCACGCGCGACTCTTCTCCCCGTACGACCCCAATGGAGAGAGATGGTCTCCGAGATCTTCACCATCAGCGCCGCCTGGTCACGGGCCGTGATCGAGTTCGCCGCCGAACTCGACCCCTGGATGCAGAGCGCCGCCGAAGTGGGCACCGACCTCTTCCTCGGTGTGTTCGCGGTCCTGTTCCTGCTGGCCTGGTGGAAGGCCCGCTCCGTCGGCTCACGCCTGGTCGGCCTGGCGCTCTTCGCTCCGGTGGCGACCGTCATCGCCTACTTCGTCAGCGTGACGGTCAAGTCGTTCTTCCAACAGTTGCGGCCCTGCCAGGCCATGACCGAGCTGACCGTGATCGCCGCCTGTGACCCCATCGGTGATTGGTCCTTCCCCAGCAACCACGCCGCCATCGCCGGCGCGGCCGCCGCGGCGGTGATCATCGCCTGGCGCCGCTTCGCCGTCGCCGCGGTCCTGTTCGCCGTCCTGGAAGCCTTCTCCCGGGTCTTCGTCGGCGCCCACTACCCGCACGACGTCACCGTCGGTCTGCTCCTCGGCGCCGTCGTCGCCACCCTGGTCTCCCTCCTGGCCGCTCGCCCGATGACCGCTCTGGTCGACAAGCTCGCCGAGATCGACGTGCTGCGTCCCCTCCTGCGTGCCCAGGCTCCGAGCTCCGGTCTCGACCATGAGGAGATCCGCGAGGACGACCGCACCAAGGCCTGACACCACGAGACCGTGTGCCCTGTCCCCTCCACCCGGGGCAGGGCACACGCCCATCCGAACGGAGGGCGGGTCATGGTCACGCTGGGAGGGACAGCTGACACACTGGTGAGGTGGGTACTCAACAGACTTCCGCAGAGCTCTTCCAACGGGCGGCCGCCGTCGTCCCCGGCGGTGTGAACTCGCCCGTTCGCGCCTTCGGTGCCGTGGGCGGCACCCCGCCGTTCTTCGTCAAGGGTGAAGGCCCCTACCTCACGGACTCCGACGGTCGCCAGTACGTCGACCTCGTCTGCTCCTGGGGTCCGCTCATCCTCGGCCACGCCGATCCCGCCGTGGTCGAGGCCCTGCACGGCCAGGTCGAGGCCGGCACCTCCTATGGTGCGCCGACGGCGGGTGAGGTCGAACTCGCCGAACTCATCGTCGAACGCACTCCCGCCGAGAAGGTACGCCTGGTCAACTCCGGTACCGAGGCGACCATGTCGGCGATCCGCCTGGCCCGTGGCTTCACCGGGCGAGGCAAGATCATCAAGTTCTCGGGCAACTACCACGGGCACGTCGACGCGCTCCTGGCCGCCGCCGGCTCCGGCCTGGCCACCTTCGCGTTGCCCGACTCTCCGGGTGTCACCGGTGCCAGCGCCGCCGACACCATCGTGCTGCCCTACAACGACGTCGAAGCGGTGGAACGTGCCTTCGCCGAGCACGGTGACGAGATCGCCTGCGTCATCGCCGAGGCCTGCCCGGCGAACATGGGCGTGGTCCCGCCCAAGGCCGGTTTCAACGCCCGCCTCAAGGAGCTCGCGCACGCCAACGGCGCATTGCTGATCCTGGACGAGGTCCTCACCGGTTTCCGGGCGAGCGCCTCCGGTTGGTACGGCCTGGAGGGCGTGAGCCCCGATCTGATGACCTTCGGCAAGGTCATGGGAGGAGGACTGCCAGCGGCGGCCTTCGGTGGTCGGGCCGAGATCATGGACCGGCTCGCTCCGAACGGCCCCGTCTACCAGGCGGGCACGCTCTCTGGGAACCCGCTGGCCACGGCGGCCGGCCTCGCCACCTTGCGTGGCGCCACACCGAAGGTCTACGAACACATCGACCGGGTCTCCGCCCAGGTCGGGGCGGAGGTCTCCGAGGCGCTCTCCGAGGCCGGGGTGACCCACCGCGTCCAGAACGGAGGCAACCTGTTCACGGTGTTCTTCACCGATCGGGAGATCGTCGACTTCGACGGTGCCCGCACCACCGACACCAAGGTGTTCGCGGCCTTCTTCCACGCCATGCTCGAACAGGGTGTCTACCTGCCGCCCGCCGCGTTCGAGGCCTGGTTCTTCTCGGCGGCGCACGACGACGCCGCGATCGACAGGGTGGTCGCCGCCTTGCCGAAGGCGGCCCGGGCCGCCGCCGAGGCCCAGAGCTGACCGTGCCCGGACCCCGGACAGAAAGACTTCCACGATGACCACGACCACCGTCGTCCACCTGCTCCGCCACGGTGAGGTGTACAACCCCCGAAAGGTCCTCTACGGGCGGCTGCCCGAGTACCACCTGAGTGACCGGGGAAAGCGGATGGCGGAACTGGCCGCCGACTGGTTCGAAGGCCGCGACATCGCGGCCCTGTACTCCTCGCCCCTGGACCGTGCTCAGGAGACCGCGGTTCCGTTGCAGAAGGCGTTCGACCTGCCGGTGGCCCTGGACGATCGGCTCATCGAGGCGGCCAACAAGTTCGAGGGGATGTCGCTGTCCGCGTCCTCGGCCCGTGATCCCCAGGTGCTCAGGCGGCTCTACAACCCCTTCAAACCGTCCTGGGGCGAGCCGTACCAAGAGGTCGTCGCCCGAATGGTGGAGGTCATCAAGGTGGTCCGCAGGGCCGCTTGGGGGCGGGAGGCGGTGTGCGTCAGCCACCAGCTGCCGATCTGGATGGCCCGCCGAGCAGCGGAGAGCAAGCGGCTGGGGGACCGGCCGGATCGGCGCGAGTGCAATCTGGCCAGCGTCACCTCGCTCACCTTCGTCGACCAGCGTCTGGCGAGTGTCGGCTATGCCGAACCGGCGGCCGAACTCTACGTGGGCGGCCCCTCCGTCCCCGGAGCCTGACCTGCCTGGGGGTGGCCCACCCGGGCCACCCCGCAGGTGGATCCAGCGGGGTTGTGTCCGTGGGAGCCTCCCCACGGGTAAGCTGAGTGAGGGTGCGGTAGACGTGCGTGCTCAACGCTGTCCTCCCCGGGGCCGCCCCGGTCGCACCGGTCGCGCACGACCACGCGTGCGTGGGCCATAGCGAGTCCGGTAACCGCATCCGAGCCGACAGGTGTTCGTCACCGGTGGTTCGGCGTGTCCGTACTCACTCGTCAGCGAGAAGGTGATCCCATGGGTTCCGTTATCAAGAAGCGTCGTAAGCGGATGGCGAAGAAGAAGCACCGCAAGATGCTCAAGCGCACGCGTGTGGCGCGTCGCAACAAGAAGTAGGACCTTCGCGGCGAACGTCTCTCCGCGGGCGCGGGCCGGCCTCCCCGGCAAGCCCTCGGACGCGGAGACACCTTCCCCTTTGCTCGGCCATGAGCAGAGCAATGGAATTTTCCGGGTGGACCACGGTTGTGGTTCAACGGGTCTCGGTCGCCGCTTCACCCCGGTGGGTGAACGACCCGTAGGCCACCCGGACCACCATCGTCTCCTTCCAAGGAACGTGTCGCCATGGCTCGTGTCGTACTCGTCACCGGGGTCTCCACCCCCCTCCCGGCCAGGGTCGCCCAAGCCCTGAGCGAGAAGCCCGGTGTTCGTCGGGTGATCGGTGTGGACTCCTCCCTACCGGTGAACGGTGTCCCGGGAGTCGAGTGCCGAAACGTCGATCTGCACGACGGAAGCCTGGATCGGGTCGTCGCCGAGTCCGGCGCCGATCTCATCCTGCACTTGGGCCTGGACACCGCCAAGAGCCCCAACCGTGAGGACAACCTCCTCGGGACCATGCGGGTTCTGGGCGCGGCCCAACGATCCGCAGCTGTCCATCGTCTCGTGGTGCGCTCCAGCGCGACCCTGGACGCCGACGACGCGGCCGAGGTCGAACGGCACACCAGAGCCCTCCAGCGCCGTCGCCCGGACCTGTCCGTGGCCGTTTTGAAGTTCGCGAACCTCATCGGCCCCTCCGTGGACACCCCCCTCACCCGTTACATGGACTCCCGAGTCGTTCCCACCGTGATGGGTCGCGATCCGCATGTGCAGTTCCTGCACGAGGATGATGGGGCAGAGGCGCTGGTGCGTATGGCACTCAGCGAACAGACCGGCTTCTTCGACGTTTCCGGGACGGACACCGTCCCGCTCTCACATTGTCTGCGCCGGATCGGTGGCCAGCGCCTCCCTGTGCCCGCACGCGGCCTGAAGGTGCTGCGCGGTGTGGCCAAGCACGGCCGGATCGACTACGCCAGCTCCAGCACCGCCCGGGCGATCGACGCCGGGGTGCACGCCTCCCGACTGGATTCCTCCCGGCTGCGCAACGCCCTGGACTGGGCACCCGCCTACAGTTCCATCGAGGCCTTCGAAGCCTACGCGCACAGTCGCCACGGTTTCGTTCGTGGTGACGGCTCCGGACGTGGTGGTCGCGGCGCGGGCCTGCGCCCCACGCACGTCATCGCCCTGGCCAGGGCCACCCTGGGTCGTTGATGCCTCGGCGGCCGTGGTCCGGCCGCCGA
>NZ_ANBD01000029.1 GCF_000341005.1 Nocardiopsis alkaliphila YIM 80379
GGCCGGACGGCGCTCAGCGGGTGCTGAGCGCTCGACGGTGCCTGAGCGCGCGTACCGCCATCGCGCCCGCGAGGGCTCCCGCCGCGGCCGCGGGGAGCGCCACCCTGAGCGCCGTCCGGTGCGTGCGGAAGTCATGGATGGGCCAGCCGTGCGCCCGGGCGTACCGACGCAGCTCCGCATCGGGGTTCACCGCGTGCGGGTAGCCGACCAGCGACAGTAGGGGCAGGTCGTTCGAGGAATCGCTGTAGGCGGAGCAGGACGCCAGATCCCAGCCCTGTTCACGGGCCAGTCTCCGTACCGCCACCGCCTTGGCCGGGCCGTGGAGTAGATCGCCGTTGAGACGACCCGTGTACACCCCGTCGATGTTCTCGGCCTCGGTGCCCAGCGCCCCGGTCAACCCCAGCCGACATCGAATGATCTCGGCCAGTTCCACCGGTGTCGCGGTGACCAGCCATACCTGTCGGCCCGCGTCCAGGTGCCCCTGAACGAGCGCTCGCGCGCCCTCCCAGACGCGGCTCGCCATGGAGTCGTCGTAGATCTCCTCACAGAGGGAGACCAGGTCCGCCACGTCGTGTCCGGCGATGAAGGCCAAGGCGGCCTCCCGAGCGGCGTTGATGTGCCCGGGCTGCTCGCTGCCGGTCACCCGGAACACCGTCTGACCCCACGCGAAGCGCAAGAGGTCGCGTGTGGTGAACAGGTCACGCGCGGCCAAGCCCTTGGCGAAGTGGTAGATCGACGCGCCCCGCATCAGGGTGTTGTCCACGTCGAAGAAGGCGGCTCCGGGGCCGGGGGGCGGAGCGTCCTGCAACACGGTTCTCTCCTGGAATCGGGGTGGGGAGGCTGTCCTCCGGTGACCGGGGCCGGGCCCCGAACACTGTGAGCCTACGGGCCCCCGTGGGCCCTCGTGCTGTCGCTGCACCTCCACGTGGGGCTGGTGATGAAGCTCACAGTGTCAAGTGTGGTTTCGGCCTGCACTCTGCGAGATCTCGCCTGGAGCGACCCCACCAAAAGTGCATGTTGGGCACATCCACCCATCGGGGTGCGACATCATTGTCGTGATGGTCACGGTAGGACTGACATTCATGAGCGCGTTGGTGGGTTGGAGCGCCACCGCCGCGCTGACCGCGTATGCCCAACGTCGTCCCGGTGTCGCCGCGATCGCTTGGTTGATCGCCTCGCTGGGGATCACCGTCGGGCTCAGTGCCGCGGTGATCGGTGCGCTCTTCGACTTCGGCGAACTCACCTTCCGGCTCCTGCAACTGGGCGTCAGCCTTCTGGGCCCCGTCTACATGGCTTGGGGAGCCTTCGAGTACGCGGTCCGCGTACCGAACGCTCGTTTCACCTCCCGCCTGTTCCTCAGCGTCTTCACCATCGTTCCCATCGTGGTGTTGGCCGTCGACCGCCTCAGTGGTCGTTTCGGCTCTTCCTTCCCCCCGCTGGCCGAGCACTACGACCTGATCCCGCGCGTGTTGGTGAACAGTGCGCAAATCTTCGCCGCCGTCCTTCTCGTCACCGCCTTGGTCGCCGCCGCGCGTCGCGGCACCCGTGGTCGGGGGAGGACCGACCTGGCCGTCCTCGGGCTGCTGGCCCTGGCCACGCTCCTGGCCGTCCTCGTCGGTCGTATGGGCTTGGACGTCATGGGACCGTCACTGATGCTCGGCGCCGTTTCCGCCCTCTGGGGGGCCGGCGCCCTGGCGGCCAGACCTCGTCGCGACGTCTACGACGACGATGACGACGACTACTTCGAAGACGAGTACGACGACATGGACGACGAACTCGACGACCCGCAGGAGGAGCCCGTGCGCCGAAAGCGCCGTAAAGCCGACCCCTACGACGACCTCTACGGGGACCCGCCCTCGAACCCCGCCACCGACGAGCTGCGTGGTGTCATCACCATCTACACACTGGCCGAAGGGCGGGGCGAGGGGTTCGACCAGCTCGCCAACGCCATGGTCGCCGAGGTGGCCGCCCGTGAACCGGACACCCTGTTGTTCGCCTCCCACACCGTGCCGAGCGCGCCTCTACAGCGCATCGTCTACGCGATCTACCGTGACGAGCCGGCGCAGGAGGAACACGAGCAGCAGCCGCACACCATGGAGTTCACCCGCCACCTGTCCGGGTACGTGGTCGCCACCAACGTGATCGAGCTCTCCCTTTCCGGTGCGGCGGCCAGTGACGGCCTCGCCGCCATGTTGCCGCCCCGCTGACGCTTCGATCACGGCCCGACGTGGTCGGCATCGCACCGATTCGGTGCACTCCGCGTCCAATACGGGGTGAAGTACTCTTCCCTACAGGTTCTTCATGACCGGCACCCATCGGGTGCCGATGGCGTGTGACCAAGAGCGGCCGGATGACCCAGCCGGGCGGCGCGCCGGAGCGAAAGAAAGTGTGCTGGGATTTCCGATGCGTAAGTTCCTTGTCGTCTTCCTGATCCTTCTCGCGGCACTCGTGGTCGTGGCCGACATCGGGGCGCGCTCGTTCGCGCAGAACACCCTCTCCGAACGTCTGGCCCACCAGATGGAGATGTCCGAGGAACCGGACGTGGCCATCAAGGGGTGGGCCTTCCTGCCCCAGGTGTTGAGCGGAACCTACACGGAGGTCGACATCAACGCCGACAGTGCCACCATGAGTGAGGTGACGGTCGAGCAGATCGAGGCGACCGCCTCCGACGTCGAGGCCCCGCTGAGCGACCTGATGGATCAGCCCACCGTGACCGCCGGCCAGGTCGACGGCTCCTTCGTGGTCCCCTACTCCTACTTCAACCCCTACCTGCCCGAGGGCATGACCATCGGCACCGAGAACGGTGAACCGCGCATCAGTGGCGAGTTGGCCCTACCGGAGTTGGGCCTGAGCACCTCGGTCTCCAGCGGTGGCGAGTTCACCGTCGAAGACGGCGTGCTGGCCGTGACCCCCGTCGACATCGAGGTCGGTGACCTGCCCATCAACGTCGACGACCAGGTCGCCGCCATGCTCACCTTCGGCGCTCAGGTACCCGACCTGCCCTTGGGACTGACCATCACCGACATGGAGCCCACCTCCAGCGGCCTGCGGATCACCGGTGCCGGAACGGAGATCCCGCTGATGGGCTCCGAGGTCGCCTGATGACCCCCGCCGTGGAGACGCTCGGCGCCGAGCAGATCGGCGCCGAACTAGGGGAGAGGGCCACCCTGGTACAGGTCTCCAGTGCCTTCTGTCAGCCCTGCCGGGCCACGCGACGGATCCTGGCGGACGTGACGTCCATGGTGGAGGGCGTGGCCCATGTCGAGGTCGACGCCGAATCACACCTGGACCTGGTACGCCGACTCCAGGTGCGGGGAACACCCACGGTGTTCGTGCTGGACGCTTCCGGCCGAATCGTGCGCAGGGCTCAAGGGCAGCCTCGCAAGGCCGACGTGATCGCCGCGCTCGGCCAAGCGGTCCCTTGACCCGGGAACGGCCCTCGAAGCCGCCGATTTCGTTCCTGAGACGCCGTTCCCACATCTCGGACCACTCCGAACGGCCCTGAAGCGAGGATTGTCGGGGCGAACGGAGCTTCCTGTGATCTACGGCACTAGTGACAACGCGAGGGACTCCCTGTAGCGTCTAAGGCGTGACTTCCTTGCTGAGCGCGTATCTGACGAAGCGACGGGCGGTTGATTTCTGCCGCGTCGCCGCCGCGCTCTGTCTGTGTCCCTAGGGCGGACGGGCCTCGTGCCCACCGCACCGTGCGAGCCGGTTCCTCCGTATCTCGACGCACACAGGGATGACATCTCATGCGGGTCATGTTCGACGAGCAGCGCCTCAGCGCCTTGATCACCGATCAGCCCCCGACGCCCTCGTGCGCCCAGGACGGCGGAACCCGACCGCGTCCGCCCCGCTCAACCCTGACTCTTCCTCCGTGCTCGCCCCGGTACTTCCCCGGGTCTAGTGGGTTACTCCGACGACCCCGGACGAACGAGAACGGCGCGATCTCCCACTTTCGGCCACCACGCCCGAAACCCTGACCCACCGATCACACACGCGACACCGCACAAGAAACACAGGAGGTTCTCATGAGCCGCTCCGACGTCCTCGTGGACGCCGACTGGGTGGAGGCTCACCTGGACGACGCCGGCGTCGTTCTCGTCGAGGTCGACGAGGACACGTCCGCCTATGACAAGGGCCACATCCGCGGCGCCGTCAAGATCGACTGGAAGACGGACCTCCAGGACCCGGTCCGCCACGACTTCGTGGACAAGGCCGGTTTCGAGAAGCTGCTGTCCGCCAAGGGCATCGGCAACGACGACCAGGTCATCCTGTACGGCGGCAACAACAACTGGTTCGCGGCCTACGCCTACTGGTACTTCAAGCTCTACGGACACGAGAACGTCCGCCTGATGGACGGTGGCCGCAAGAAGTGGGAGCTCGACTCCCGCGAACTGGTCACGGAGGTCCCTGAGCGGACCCCCACCCGGTACCAGGCCAAGGAGCAGGACACCTCGATCCGTGCCTTCCGCGACGAGGTCGTCGAGGCCATCGGGACCAAGGCCCTGGTCGACGTCCGCTCGCCCGACGAGTTCACCGGCAAGCTGCTCGCCCCGGCCCACCTTCCGCAGGAAGCGGCCCAGGTGGGTGGCCACATCCCCACGGCGCGCAACATCCCGTGGGCCAAGACGGCCAACGAGGACGGCACCTTCAAGACCGCCGAGGAACTGCGCGAGCTGTACACCGAGGCCGGTGTCGACCTGGACAAGGACATCATCGCCTACTGCCGGATCGGGGAGCGCTCCTCGCACAGCTGGTTCGCGCTCAAGGAGATCATCGGAGTTCCGAACGTCAAGAACTACGACGGCTCTTGGAGCGAATACGGCTCCCTGGTCGGCGTTCCGGTCGAGGTCGGGGAGGCCGAGCCCAAGTGAGTGACAGCTGCGGAGCCCCCGAGGGCGGTGTCGCCCTGGCCGACGTCGACGCCGGGAACCAGGCGGTCATCCAGGGCACGGTGACCCGTGACGGACAGCCGTTGCGAGGTGCCTACGCCCGTCTGTTGAGCTCCTCCGACGACTTCGTCGGCGAGGTCGCCACCGGTGACGAAGGAACCTTCCGGTTCTTCGCCACCGATGGCGACTGGAAGGTGCGGGTGTTGGCCTCCAAGGGCTTCACCGGTGAGTACCCCGTCCAAGCCGAGATCGGCAAGGTCGTGGACGTCCAAGTCCAGGCCTGACCGGCAGTGGAACGAACCCGGCGCCGGTGCCGACGGAGCGATCCGTCGGCACCGGCGCCGTCGTGTGTGCGGTGTCCTCCCGTCGGGGTCGTGGTTCGAGTGCACCGATTCTCGGGGTCAGGGGGCCGGATCGCGTGAGCCCGGGCCGAAGCCGCAAGGGCCGTCGTCCGGGCACTCGGTGGGTCGTCGAGCCGCGAGTCCCTCGTTGAGTTCCAGGGCTCTGCGGGAGTGGCCGACCACGCTCCGTAGGCGGAAGGGCAGGTATACGGCGAAGGAGACCAGGACGAGGACACAAAGCCACACCAGGGCCGAGGGCCAGGCCAGGTACACACCTCCCAGGGCGGCGACCTGTAGGGCCATGACCAAGACGAGCAGGGACTGTAGGGCGACCTGCCAGGGGTTCTCCCACGCCCGGAGTCGGGCTCGGGCGGTGGCGACGGTCAGCCGGGCCGACTCGGCGTCGGGCGCGGGTCTTGCCCCCTTGACGTAGGGGCGAACCCTGCGCTGTGCGGCCATGTCGGGCGTCTGGGTACGCCATTGCTCGCGCAGCAGCCACCCCGGCTGCCCGTGGCGTCGATTCCAGCGCCAGGCCGACACCGCGCAGAAGATCAGCGCCACCGCGAGCAGGGGCGTGCATAGGGCCAAAACGATGCGGGGGTCGAACTCGGCGATGGGGGCGCTCCTCGAAGCTCGATCTTCCGTTGTGTTCCGGGTTCCTACCCTATTGTCCCCTCGCGCCCCGGACCCGTTCGAGTGAACGTACCCGTGATCGATGGTCGGGGGAACGTCTTTCCGCGGAGTTTTCCACGGGTGGGGGTTCGGGACTGGAAAGCGGTCGGCCGCCCTGCTTCACTGATGACCATGGCCACACCGTTCGGGTGTGTGGACACCCTCCGCCTTCGACCATTGGGCGTGGCCGACCGTGGCAAGCACGCGGGGCGCCGATTCCGGGCACCCGGCCTCCGATCGCCCGGGGACCGGAGCCCCCCCGCGTGGACGATTCCCCGGTGGTTCCTCTCCGCCGCCGGCCAGGAGGTGTTCGGACGGTGCCCACAGCACGGTCATCGGTGATGGCGGCCCGAGGTGAAGCGGGGCGCACCTACCTCGGATGGCGACACAAGGTCCTCATCCCACCGCCCGGGCCCGCTCCCCGCCGTCCGGCCCCCGAGGACGTGCGGACCGTCAGTGAGGAATGGATCGCCGGCCAGCGGGACAGTGAGGCACAGACCAATCGGCCACTCCACGTCGCCTTGGGCGGGCTCGGACTGTTCGCGCTCCTGTGCCCACTGCTGTGGTTGTTCCGTATCCTGCCGGGCAGCCTGGCCCTGGGCGGGGTCTTCGCCTGTATGGCCATCGCGGCCCCGGTCACCTTCGCGCTGGTCCAGAGTCGTCAGGTGATGGCCCAACGTCTCGAACGCGCCGAGGAACGGCTGGCCGCCGAACGCGCCGATCGAGATCGGATCCTGCACGAGCGGCAGCGTGAACACGCCGCCCGGTACACCGAGTGGCAGGCCGCGTCCCGCGCCTACGAGGCTCAACCCCGGTGGTACGGGATGACGGTGCCCTCCGACACTTCGGCGGTGGTCGTGGTCGGTGGCTCGGACACGGGATGGTCGGCCCTGCTCACCACCATCGGTGTCTCCCGTCTCAGGGAGGGCGGAGACCTCACCGTCGTCGATCTCACCGGACACGCCATCACCCGCGAACTCGCTCGCCTGAGTCGAAGATGTGCGGTGGAACCCAGACGTTGGGTCCTTCCGGCCGACCTGCCGAGGATGACACTGGGAACCAACCTGGACGCCGGACAGCGTGCTCGCGTCCTGTCCGCGGTGGCCGCGGCCTCAGGGCGGGCCGAGGACGCCGACGCCGATGAGACGCTCCTGTTGCGCCTGCTGGAGGTGCTCGGCCAAGAGGTCGGAATCGCTCGGCTCATCGGAGGGCTACGCGCCCTGTCGACCCCCGTCGACGACGTGGCCGAGGACGACCCGGCATTGGCCCTGCTCACGCAACGGGAGCGTGCCCGGGTCCGGGCACGATGTGCCGACGATCCGCAGATCCGGGGACGGGCCTGGGCACTGGAGCAACGTCTGGCCCCGTTCGAAGCGGTCGGAACCCGTGCGCGGGACGAGACCTACGCCCAGGTCAAGATCATCTCCACCGACCGCGCTTCCGGGCCCGACGCGGCCCGGATGTACGGCACCTACGCGGTGGCCGCGCTCAGCGAACTTCTGGAGGCACGGGAACCGGCCCCGGCCACCCCGGGTGGCCGACCACCCCGGGTACGTCCGGGACGGACCCGCAGTGTGGTGGTCTGCGGGGCCGAAAGACTCCCCGAGGACGAGGTGGAGCAGGTCCTGGCCGCTGCCGAGGACGGCGGGGTCGAGGTGATCTTGATGTTCCAAGACGCGGTCCCCGCCGCCCTACGGCACGTGAGGGGACCCACGTGTGTGCCGGTGGTGATGCGTCCGCCCGGAGGGGGCGAGCGATTCCGACGCCTGCTCGCCGAGATGCCGGATGCGTGGACGCACACCCGGAAGGACCTGGAGGTCCATCGCCTCACCGAGGTGGTCGGAAAGTTCGTCGGTGACATGGCGGTCGGAGCCGATGGTGACGACCAGGTCGAAACCGAGGGCGATCCCCTCTTTCCGTCTCCGCACACCGAGTCAGGGGCGCTCATCCGCAACGCCGCCGCCGCGATCGCCCCCTTGGACCTGGTGCGCCATGTGAGATCCGCCACGGTGTGGGGGCGTGTCACCACCCAGGCGGCCGACGTCGATGCCCTGGACGCGGTGGAACGTGAGGAGGAGACCACGGTAGGACTCACGGGGCTGGACTGGAGAGCCCTTGTGCGACTCCCCCCCACCGCTGCCCTCGTCCTGACCCCCGATGGCCCGATCCTGATCGACACCAACCCGGGTATCCTCACCCTGTCCACAGCCACTCTCGCCACCGCCGAGGACCACCGCGAGTCCGATGCGGTCGCAGGCTTGGCTCCTAAGGACGGGTTCGAGGACGGCGCTCCCCGGGCGGGGACGTCCCGGCGATCCCCGGACACCGGACCACGTATCGTGTCGACGGGTGAGGGCGTCCGGGCCGATGGGCCAAGGGGTGGTGGAAAGCCCGAGGACGTTCACGTACCAGAGGCCTCGGCGGTCGACGTCAGGACCGATCCGACCCGGGTGCCACCCAATCTGGGGCCGCCACCCGAGCGTTTGGACTGGCGGGTCTGAGGGGTGATGGACATTAGGCTTGGCCCGACACATCGCCCGCCGCCGAAGCGCGTTCGTGCGGGTGATCTAGCGATCGTGGAGATTTGATGAGCGAGCTTCCCCTGCGCGCCCAACTGGCCTCGGTACTGGGCAGGAGCGCGGCAAGCCTGTCCAGGGCCACCGGACGCGGAGACGGCTCCGTCATCGGCGGCCGCGTCGCCCTCAAGGTCGAGCCCGACCTGCTCGCCAAACTCGCCCAAGGGCGCCGCCTCGCCCTGGTCAGTGCCACCAACGGAAAGACCACCACGACCCGTCTCATCGCACAGGCTCTGCGCGAGTTCGGTGACGTGGCCACCAACGAGTACGGCGCGAACATGCCGACCGGGCACATCACCGCGCTGTCCGACAACAAATCCGCGGTCAACGGTGTGCTGGAGGTGGACGAGAAGTACCTCCCCCAGGTCATCAAGGCCACCAACCCCACCTTCGTCGTGCTGATGAACCTCAGCCGCGATCAAATGGATCGTGCCTCGGAGATCAACCTGCTCGCCAAGAAGTGGCGCACCACCCTGGCGCAGAGCAACACCCACGTGATCGCTAACGCCGACGATCCGCTCGTCGCCTGGGCGGGATTGGGCGCTCCCAACGCGACCTGGGTGTCGGCGGGTCAGCGCTGGAAGGAGGATTCCTGGTGCTGCCCCGAGTGCGGTGGTCACCTCAAGCGTGACGTCGACCCGCATTGGGAGTGCCCCGAGTGCGGCCTGGCCCGTCCTCGGACCACCTGGTCGGTGGACAACGAATCCGACACCCTGTCCACCCCCGAGGGACAGCAGATCAAGCTCCGTCTCAATCTGCCCGGTGACGCCAACCGCTCCAACGCCGCGATCGCCGCGGCCACCGCCGCCGCCTATGGCATCCATCCGGAGCGCACCGTCGAACGTCTGCGCGACATCACCTCGGTGGCCGGCCGCTACACCTCCGTGGTCACCATGGGCGTGGAGGTCCGGCTCCTGCTCGCCAAGAACCCGGCCGGCTGGCTGGAGTCCTTCGCCGTCCTCGACCCGCCGCGGGTTCCGGTCATCCTGGCGGTCAACGCCCAGGTCCCCGACGGTAAGGACACCTCCTGGCTGTGGGACGTGGACTACCGTGTCCTGCGCGATCGTCGTGTCTTCGTCATGGGTGAACGCCGCACCGACCTCGCCCTGCGCCTGGAGACCGACGAAGTCCCCTTCGAGGTCGCCGACCGGGTGGACGAGGTTCTGGCCAAGCTCAAGACCGAGCGCCCCGACATCACCAAGGTCGACGTCATCGCCAACTACACCGCCTTCCAGCAGATCCGCACGGCGTACGGCCGAGTCCAGTAGGAGACCACCCATGTCGAACACCAGCAGCGCCCTGCGGATCGTGTGGATCTACCCCGACCTGCTCAGCACCTACGGGGACCAGGGCAACGTCCTCATCCTCAAGCGCCGCGCCGAACTGCGGGGCATCCCCACCGAGGTCGTGCACGTCCACTCCAGTGACTCCGTGCCCGAACAGGGCGACGTCTATCTGCTCGGTGGTGGAGAGGATCGGCCGCAGATCCTGGCCGCCGAGCGTCTACGCGCCGATGGCGGACTCGCGCGGGCGGCCGCTCGTGGTGCCTGCGTCTTCGCGGTCTGCGCCGGTTATCAGATCATCGGTGAGAGCTACGGTGACGATGAGAACAACCCGCTTCCGGGCGTGGGCATCCTCGACATCCGTAGTGGTCGCGGTCAGAGCCGAGCCGTGGGGGAGATCGTCGCCGACGTCGACCCTGCCCTGGGCGTGGGTCGGATCACCGGTTTCGAGAACCACCAGGGCCGTACCACGATCGGGCCGCAGGCACGCCCGCTGTCGACCACGGTGAAGGGCATCGGTAACGATGACCGGACCGAGGGGGCCTACCAGGGGCAGGTGCTGGGCACCTACCTGCACGGGCCGGCGCTGCCGCGTAACCCGCAGCTCGCCGACCTGCTGCTGCGCTGGCGTGTGGGGCGGCTCGACCCACTGCCGCCGGCCTGGGGCGAGCGTCTGCACGAGGAGCGCCTGGCCGCGGCCCTGCGCTAGATCGCGTTTTTCGGATCATTTCGGGCTCGCGTCCATCAGGCAGGCCGCCTCTGGCCGTGCCTGTGCGCTCGTCGGGCACGGCCAGGCCGAACCTCGCGCATCGCCTTGCGAGGGCTCGCCTGGAGGGCCGCTCACCGATCCAAAAGCCTTGTGAAAAACACTGCCTGGGCCCGCGGTCGAACAGGACCAAAAGGAGCCCGCTCGGAGGATTCTCGGAGCGGGCTCCTTCGAATGTCCACGGTCTTTTTTCGGGCGAGAGTGGGTAAACGGGGCACATAAGCGGAATGAAGCCCCGGTGTCATGCGTCACATCGACATGGGAAAGGATGCCTCGCGAGCGAACCACTCCGCCGGCAGCGGAAGGTTCACACGCACGCTCGCGATCCCCGCTGCGGTACTCCTCGCCACGGGTACCTGTACGGCCGCCCTGGCCACCTGGGACGAGTCACCGGGCTCCACCGCGCAGGTGCTGGAAGGGCCTCGAAGCGAACCCACGGGTTCCGCACGGACCTCCTCGGAGTCCGCCACGGAGGCTTCGATCGAACCTGAAGCCGAAGCGGTGGCGAAGACCTCATCCGGATCCGAAGACATCGGTGCGGCGAAGCTGATGGCCGCCGACGCGGTTCCGCTCTCGTCCTTCAACGGCTCCTCGACGTCGGTAGGCTCCCTGCGGGTGGTGGTCGAAACGGCCTACACCGACCCCACCGTCACCGACGGGATGGGCTCACACGCCACCGCCCCGTCGGGGATGACCTACTACATCTACCGGCTCAAGGTCACCAACCAGGGCTCCTCCCCGGCCATCTTCGACACGTACGGTACTCGCGGTTTCACTCCCGACGGGACCTCGTACGCCAACGACATCGAGGCCGAGGTGACCGTGGCCTGGGACTACTACTGGGACGAGATCAATCCGGGCACCACGGTCACCACGCACATCATGTTCCTGCTTCCCGAGGGGACCGAGCTCTCCTACCTGAGGGTCTCCGGCCAGAGCGAGCTCCACCCCTCCTGAGGATCCGTCTCAGCGGGGCCTGCGACGTAGGTCGATCTGGGCGTTGGCACCGGTGTCGGGATCCACGATGACCTCCTGGCCCGCGGCGATACCGTCCACGACGAGGTCGGCGTCGATCGGCGCGGTGCGCTTGACCAGACCGAGGGCGATCGGGCCCAGCTCGTGGTGGCGGGCGGAACTTCCCACCCGGCCGATTCTGCGCCCTTGCAGTTCGATGTCGGCGCCCACTTCGGGCAGTCGCTCGGCGGTCCCGTCCAAGTGCAACATCACCAGGCGGCGCGGTGGTCGGCCCAGGTTGTGCACCCGCGCCACCGTCTCCTGTCCCGGATAGCAGCCTTTGTCCAGCTGCACGGCGGAGCCGACCCAGTCCATTTCGTGTGGGATCGCGCGGTCATCGGAGTCGAGTCCCGCCCGAGCCCGATGGGCGGCGATCCGGTGGGCCTCGTAGGACCACAGACCCGCCGGGCGGGCCCCCGCCTCGGTCAGCTTCTCCGCGGTGGCCACGAGCTCCTGGGAAGGGACGAACAAGTCGGTTTCGTCCTCGGTCGGGCGGGTGGTCAGACCCTCCACCGAGACCAGGACCTTCTCCCGTGCGGGGCCCAGGACGGTCAGGACCGACAGGGAATCGGACAGGTCCTCGATCTCCACACGCAGCATGAACACCATGGAGTCCAGGAAGCGGGCCAGTTCGGCGGCATCGCCCGGCTCGGTGTGGATCCACGTGGACTCACCGTCGTCCACCAGGGACAGGTGGTGCTTCAAGCGGCCACGCGCGTCCATGATCAGTGCTTCGGTACCCACCCCCGGGGCCAGGTCACGGGTCGACTGGCTGGTGAGGTCGTTGAGCCATCCCAGACGGTCGGGACCGCTCACCCGGACCACGCCCCGGTTGCTCCGGTCGACCCAGGCACTGGACCTTGCGATCGCGCGGCCCTCGTGGGAAGGGTCACCATAGTGCGCGGCGACGTCGGAGTCGGGGTTTGCGGCGCTCACGGCACCGGGTGTGGTCATCAGCGGCGAAGTCATACCGCCGAGGGTAGCCGCCTTGGGCGAGGGCGCGCCGACACGCCTGATGACCTGCGCTTACGAAGGTTGAAAAAACACTTGCGTCGCGCCGGGCCCAGGACGTACCTTGACTGCACGCAGGAAAGGAGGTGGTCCGAAAGATGATTGATCTTAGGACTTGCGAGGTGTCCGTCCGCTAGGACGACGCCGGGTATTCGCTCGACGCTCGTCGCCGGCGAATCTCAGACGGACACCCGAACCCCGGGCTGTCGGACCTTGTCCGATCCGACCCCTACATGGGAGCAGGCCCGGGGTTCGTTCATGTCCGGAACCCTTGGTGGACGAACCCGACCCGGCCTACTTGCCCTGGTTCGGTTCGATCTGGGACACCCGCTTGAGCTGAGCGGACATATAGGACTGGAGGCCCTGGTCACGCGCGGCCAGGTCCCAGGCGTAGCCCAGGTTCCCGCTGCCGTCGTTGAACAGTCCGTACAGTCGGTGCGACCCCTGTACCTCCAGGCCCGTGATGGTGCGCACGATTCCCGCGCTGCGCATCTCCACCCGGTTGGCGAACACGTTGCCCTCGTAGGACTCCAGGTAGCCCTCGTTGTGGGCGATCAGCACCTCGAGGTGGACGATCCGCTCCTCGTCGTCCTTGGCGTACTCGGCGGTGTCCCCCTCGGACAGAGCACGCCAGTACCCCGATTCCTCGGTGATCAGTTCGCCGGTGGCGCCGTCGGAGTTCATCCGCCAGGCCTTGCTGGTGTAGGCCAGGTAGGGAAGTCCCGCGCGGGGGGCGAACTCGACCTCTTGGCCGAACTGGAATTTTTCCTCTTCAACGTAACCGGCGACGCCGACGCCTTCCCAACGTCCGAACAGGAAGGACAGTTTCGCCAGATCAGGGTGTACCGCAGCGTCCATAACCTCCGAGACTAGCTTGTGGACGGGGTGCCGGGAACGCCGTCCGTGTCGCCACCTTCGGGCCTTGGGCTGGACATGCCCAATTGGCCCCGCTTTCCCGGAGAACTGGTAAAGATGGTGAACGGACACGGTGCGGTCATGGGGCTCGCCGGCGACCACTGTTACGACCTCCGACGCACTTTCCTAAGGGGCTGCCTGTGTTACTGGTGATCGGTGTGGCACTGCTCGCCACAGCGGTGGCCCTCTTGCCGCTGACCATCAAAGCGCTGCGCCGATGGCAACGTCAGCGTGACCTGGCCAGGCTCCTGCCGGGAGCCCTCGCCGCCCGTCAGGGGCAGCGCGTGACCCTGAGCGGTGTGGCCGCACCCGGTCCCGCCGGCACCATCGAGTCCGGATTGGCGGGGGGCGGGGGGGGCTGGCACGGCCACGAGGTTCTGCGTCATTATCGACCGCCGGCCCGTGACGAGGCCGGGGGCCGAGTGGATGAACGCACCTGCGACTCGATCGCCGACTACGGTTCCGAGGACTTGTTCGGCCTGATCGCCGAGGGACGGCCCAAGGACTGCGACCGGATCTTCGTCGACCCCGCCGGCACCGAACCCAAAGACGCCGAGTTGTGTCTCAAACGCCTGGTGGGGCGCCCCCAGCCAGGAGTGGCCGCGGCCGCCGACGACCTGCTCCCCCGGGTCCGTGGTCGCATCCTCGGGGTCTTTCGGGGAGAGACCATCGAGTTCGAGTACCGTGAGTGGGTCGTCCGGCCCGGAGCCCGTGTTCGTGTCACCGGACGTCTAGGGGTGCGTGACGGCCAGGTGGTGTTGACCGGTTCGGACGAGGCGCCCGTGACCATCGAACATGGGGTGGACGAAGGGCCCATCAGGGTCTCCCCCCGCCGTGTCGAGGCTCTGAGCCTGGCGGTCGCCCTCACCCTGTGCGTGATCGTGGGAGCGGCGCTCACGTTGGTCGGGCTCTCGGTAGTCTGACGGACATGTCTCGTACTCTGGTGATCAAGGTCACGGTCGGCGAGGACGCTCCGGAGCGCTGCAATCAGGCTTTCACGGTCGCGGCCGCGGCGGTGGCCAGTGGCGTCGACGTCTCGCTCTGGTTGACCGGCGAGTCCGCGTGGTTCGCCGTTCCCGGCCGGGCCGCCACCTTCGAACTTCCACACGCGGCCCCTCTACAGGACCTGCTCGCGGTGGTGCTCGACACCGGCCGGGTGACGGTGTGCACCCAGTGCGCGGTCCGACGGGACCTCGCCCAGCACGACCTGATCGACGGGGTGCGCATCGCGGGGGCCCCGACCTTCGTGGAGGAGACCCTCCAGGACGGAGCCCAGGCCCTCGTCTACTGAGCGCACACGTGTATCGATCCCGGGTGCCCGTCCCACGCGAACGTGCCCGTACCGCCCAGGGCGGTACGGGCACGGGTGTTCCCGGGCGGGAACGAAGCTACTTCTTGCCCTGGTTGGCGACGGCCTCGATGGCGGCCTTCGCGGCCTCCGGGTCGAGGTAGGTGCCACCCGGGTTGGTGGGCTTGAACTCTCCGTCCAGCTCGTAGACCAGCGGGATGCCGGTGGGGATGTTCAGCCCGGCGATGTCGGCGTCACCGATCCCGTCCAGGTGCTTGACCAGGGCCCGCAGCGAGTTGCCGTGCGCGGCGACCAAGACGGTCCTGCCCGCGGACAGGTCGGGGACGATGCTGTCGTACCAGTACGGAAGGAAGCGGTCCAGCACGTCCTTGAGACACTCGGTGCGCGGCAACAGCTCTGGCGGAAGCAGTTCGTAACGGGTGTCCCCGGCCTGCGAGTAGGTGTCGTCGTCGGCGATGGGCGGCGGAGGCGTGTCGTAGGAGCGACGCCAGATCATGAACTGCTCGTCGCCGTACTCCTCACGGGTCTGCGCCTTGTCCTTGCCCTGAAGGGCGCCGTAGTGGCGCTCGTTGAGGCGCCAGGTGCGCTTGACCGGCAGCCAGTTCAGGTCGGCGGTCTCCAGGGCCAGGTTCGCGGTGCGGATGGCGCGCTTGAGCAGCGAGGTGTGCAGAATGTCCGGGGTCACCCCGGCGGACTTGAGCAGTTCGCCGCCTCGGCGGGCCTCCTCCTCGCCCTTCACGGACAGATCCACGTCCACCCAACCGGTGAACAGACCCTTCGCGTTCCAAACACTTTCACCGTGGCGCAGCAGTACCAGAGTTCCCATGGGGACAAGCCTAGTCACTCGAGGGTCCGGCTCGGGAGCCGCCCCTTGGCCGGATCGAAGGTTCAACGCCCGTTCGTGGTCCGCTCCGCGTCGGTGGGCTCGAGCAGGTGGGTGAAGGCTCGCAGGTTCCGGGTGTCGTGACCGCGCTCGGTCCGCCACCGCCACTCCTTGCGGATCGCCGAAGCGAAGCCGAGCTCCAACGCCGTGTTGAAGTTCTCGTCGGAGTAGGTGAGCACGCAGCCCAGCAACCGGTCGACCTCCTCGACGGTGACGCCGGGCAAGGGGAGACGGCCACGGATGTACACGTCGCCCGACTCGTCGGAGGTGAAGGCCATACCGTACATGTCCGCGCTGCGCCGGGTCAGCCACTGGTAGAACGCGGCGTGGTTCTCGTCCGGTTGTCGACAGAAGAACGAGGTCAGTGTGAGGCTGTGCGAGCCCGCCTCCAACCACACCAGGGTCCTGAGTTTGGCCTTGCCGGGGATGGTGACCAGGAAGGAGCCCTCCCGTGGTCGTTCGACCTCCAGCCCCGCCTCGGTCGTGGCCTCGTCGATCGCCTTGATCGCGTTCTCGCGCGCCGTCGTATCCGCCACGTGCGTTCCTCCCTTGTCCTCGGTCGGCCCGGTCACCGGCACGCGGCCGCGGCCAGCGGGAGCTCGCGCGGGGTGAGGGCGGACCGATACACGTTCAACAATTCGTCCACGGTCCGTGACCAACCCAGGGTGGCAGCGTGCCTGGGCGCGGCCTCGGCCAGCTTGGCATGCCATGACGGTTCGTGGATCAACCGGTACAGCTCGGCGGCGTAGTGGCATGGATCGTGTCCCTCCACCAGTACTCCCGAACTTCGGTCCGAGACCGCCGTGGTCAGCCCGCCGACCCGGGCCGCGACCACCGGGGTGCCGCAGGCTTGTGACTCCACGGCCACCAGGCCGAAGGACTCCGAGTAGGAGGGCACCACCGTCACAGTGGCGGCTCGGTAGTAATCGGCCAGACGTCGGCGATGCTGTGGGGGCTCCAGGCGCACGATGTCGGCCACTCCCAACGATCGGGCCAGTGCGGTGAGCAGACCTGGTTCACGTACCCCGGCACCGGACAGCCCACCGACCACTCCGACCACGAGACGGTCGCGCAGGGACGGATCCCGCTCCAAGAGTTCGGCGGCGGCGCGGATGAGCACGTCAGGGGCCTTCAGCCGCTGTACTCGGCCGACGAACAGCAGGAGGTGGGTGTCACGGGGCAGGCCGATCCGCTCCAAGGCCTCGGCCCTCGGCCCCGGGGTGAAGACCTCCAGGTCTACGCCGGGCGGGATCGTGTGGATTTGTTCACCGCGCGCGCCATAGAACTCGGTGAGTTGACGGGCCTCGTCATCGGTGTTGGCGATGAGCCGATCGGACTGGCGGACCAGTTGGTCCTCACCGCGCACCCGTTCCTCGGGTTCGGGGTCGTCGCCGTCGGCCAGGGCGGCGTTCTTCACTCGGGCCATGGTGTGCATCGACTGGACCATCGGCACACCCCAGCGCCGAGCGGCCACCACCCCGGCCTTGCCGGACAACCAGTAGTGGCCGTGTACGAGGTCGTAGTGGCCGGGTGCGCCTTGGGCCTCGGCCCGCAACATGCCGAAGATGAAGGGGCACAGGTGTTCGGCGAGGGTGTTCTTGTCCAACTCCCCGTACGGGCCGGCGGGTACGTGTCGCACGTTCACACCGGGGGCGAGTTCGACCACGGGCGCGAGCGAGGGGCTGGTGGCTCGGGTGAACACGTCCACCGCCACGCCTCGCTCCGCCATCCGGCGGGCCACCTCGACCACGTAGACGTTCATTCCACCTGCGTCACCGGTGCCGGGTTGGTCGAGTGGTGAGGTGTGCAGACTGACGGTCGCGATCCTCGAGGGAAGCGACGCCTGATCTCCCAACGGAACGGGTCCGGACACCGTGGCCCTCCAGGTCGTGTGTGCGGTCGGTAGTCGTCAACAGCGACGAAGGTACACACTGTTCCCGACCGGGCCGTCCCAGGGGCGGGGGTTGACACGTCTTCGGATCAGGGGGCGGCGGCCCGAGCGGACACCAGGAAGTCCGTGGTCTCCGGGAAGGTGCGCTTCCACGTGTCGAGGTCGTGGCCGCTCCGAGGCCGCAGGGTGGTGACCGTCATACGCGCGCCGGGTCCACAGGGAACGCTCCTCCTGCTCGGGGGACCCGGGTCGGGGAGGGGGATGACCTCGTCGCTGCCGGGTTCGTCACAGGAGGTGACTCGGCCGGGGCGGGGAATCGGCTTGGAGGGCGGTGGGGCCGAATCTTGGCCGAACGTGTACGTGATCGGTGACGAGCCCGGGGCGGGGCAGGTGTCGACCGATCCGCTCGACCAACCGTTCAGGAGGGACGGTGGCCAAGGACGCGGCTGTCAGGACCACGGCGCAGGAGGCGAACGGCACCGTGGCGCGTCGGGAGAAGGAGGCGAACGCGTCGAAACCTCAGGGGTCGGGACGAGCCGGTGACCGCTCATCTCATGACCGAGGGATGGTGGCGCAGGGTATTTCGATGTGAACGATCGGTGCGAGTGGTGCGGTGTGTCCGCGCGGACCTTCGCCATTTCGTGTCCCGGCTCGTTCCTTGTGTCCTCAAACGGCCACCGGATGCCGAAGACGCAAGGAGTCCGGGTAGGGGCGCAGGTAACTCTGTTCATTCGCCCACGCCACGTCCTCGGCGGCACAGTGGTGTCGCAGAAGCGCTATGGGCAGGCTCAGCGGAGCGTCTCCCCGGCGATACGTCTCGATTTCGGCCAGCAGGTCGTGCCGGCGTGCGTCGTCCAGCCGGGGGCTGATCATTCCGAAGGCGTGTTGAAGGACGTTGGCGTGCTTGCCCCGACTGCTCTTCACCGCCAGCGTCCGACGGAACGCCTCGCCGTAGGAGGCCCCCACCCCTTCGAGGTCTTCGAGACCGGCCCGCGCCACGATGCGTCCCGTCTCCCGGTAGCCGTCGGGGGAATGGGCCATCAACTGGAGCTTGTGACGGGTATGGAACTCCACCAGGTCACGTGCGGTCCAGTCGCCCTCCAACAGGGCTCGTAGGCGGGCGTGGGCGAAGACCCGCTCCGCGAAGTGCTCGCGCAGCACCGCGTCCGACAGGCGTCCCTGCTCCTCGACGGGCAGGTTCGGCAGTAGTCGGGTGAGCCGATCGGCGAAGGCACCGCGGCCGGTGCCGCGCGCGAGGTCGCCGTTGTCATCGAAGACCGGCAGGGCGAACAGTCCGCAACTCGGTGACTTGTTCTTGAGTACGTAACCGTCCAGCCGACGAAGTTGCTTCAAGTGCTGGTCGGCGACACCGGCGAGCTCGTCGGTGCGGTCGGCGCCGTCGGCACTGGAGATCACCCGGCCCGCACCGTCCGAGTCCTGGAGACGCAGGGTCGGGCGGGGCACCCCGAGACCGATCTCGGTTTCTGGGCAGATCGGCAGCCAGTCCACGTGCCGATCCAGCTCATCGGTGAGGAAGCGGTACCGAGAATGCCCGCCGTTGTAACGCACGGGGGCGCCGAGCAGACAACTGGAGACACCGAGGACGGGACGCTCGTACGCGTTCATGTCGAAGCCCTACCCGCTCGCGCCCTTG
Source organism: Nocardiopsis alkaliphila YIM 80379 (assembly GCF_000341005.1). GTDB lineage: Bacteria > Actinomycetota > Actinomycetes > Streptosporangiales > Streptosporangiaceae > Nocardiopsis > Nocardiopsis alkaliphila. Next base: position 19,211 of record NZ_ANBD01000029.1, read on the forward strand.
ATAACCACGCATGACTTCTTGCGGTGGTTGAATGATCGCATAGAGTAAGGGAGTTCCGTTGGCCACGCCCGTCCTCGTCCTGTTCACCCAGGACCTGCGTTTGCACGACCATCCCGCGCTGACCACGGCTCTGCGCTCGGCCGGACCGGTGGTGCCGCTCTTCGTCCTCGACCCCGTGCTGCTCCGTCGAGCCGCTCGTAATCGCCTGGCCTACCTCGCCGAAGCACTCGCCGACCTGCGTGCCGGTCTACGTGACCTGGGCGGCGACCTCGTGCTCCGTCGGGGGGACACGGTCACCGAAACCCTCGGCCTGGCCCAAGAGATCGGTGCCTGCACCGTGCACCTCGGTGCGGGGGTGAGCCGGTTCGCCGAGCGCAGGCTCGCCGGACTACGCGCGGCCGGGCCGGCCGTACACGTGCATCCTGGGGTGACCGTCGTTCCCGCGGGTGGGATCACGCCTGCCGGTGGTGACCACTACAAGGTGTTCACCCCTTACTGGCGAGCCTGGGAGAAGGCCCGATGGCGGGAGGTGCTTCCCGTCCCCGAACGGATGGAACTCCCCGACGGCATCGCCCCGGGCGACCTGCCGACCTCGGACGACCTCGTGCGCGGCGGCGTCGGATCCCTCGCCCCGGAGCGCCGGGTGGGAGGGTGGACTCGTGCGCGAGAACGTCTGCGGAACTGGATCGACCAAGGGCTCGCCGACTACGGTGATCGACACGATGACCTGTCCGGCGCGGCCACTTCGCACCTGTCCGCCGACCTGCGCTTCGGTTGTCTGTCCGCGCTGGAGGTGGCCCGAGCCACCCGAGACCTCCCCGGCGGAGACGAATACGTTCGCCAACTCGCCTGGCGTGACTTCCACTACCAGGTCACCGCGGCCTTCCCCGATATCAACGTCCGGGACTACCGCCCCCGGGACCGTCCATGGCGACGGGACCCGGATGCTCTCGCGGCTTGGAAGGAGGGTCGTACCGGAGTGCCGATCGTGGACGCCGGTATGCGTCAATTGCTTCGTGAAGGGTTCATGCACAATCGGACCCGGATGATCACCGCGAGTTTCCTCACCAGAACCCTGATGGTGCACTGGCGCGAGGGCGGTGCGCACTTCGACGCCCACCTGGTCGACGGCGACGTCGCCAACGACTTCGGCAACTGGCAGTGGGTGGCCGGGACCGGCAACGACACCCGCCCCGGTCGGGGGTTCAACCCCACGCGCCAGGCCAGGCGGTTCGATCCGGAGGGGACGTACGTGCGCAGGTACGTGGCCGAACTCGCCGGGTTGCCCGGAGCTCGTGTGCACACTCCGTGGCTGGAGGAGGATGGCGAGGGGGCCGAGGGTTATCCACCGCCGATCGCCGACCCCGGGAGGGGCTGACTCGACCTCCGTGGTCGGTACTCCTAGGAGTTGTAGTGGCCGCAGTTGGGACAGGTGTGTACCCCGGCGTTGAGGTACTCACCGCATCTCTCGCACTGACCCACGATGGGTTTGTCATGCTTTGGGGACATGTGCGGTGACCCCGGAACAATCGGCCTCAAGCGTCAACCCTCCGTCTCGGCCAGCCCGTCGATGATGTCGTCCAGGACCAGGGCACGGTCCGTGTTCGACATCAGACGTAGTTCCCGGAGCGCGGGAACGGTATCGACGCCTTCGGTCCCGGTCACCGTGCACACACGCATGCAGTGTTGGGTCGGGGCTCGCCAGAAGTCCCGCTCGTGGATCGGAGCGATGCGGTACACCGTCGCCGGATACCGGGACGGCCTGCTGTGCGAGTGCCACCGTTGGACACGGGCGAGCACGAAACCCGTGAGCAGGGAATCGAAGACGCCGTCCGAAGCCAGGTCGGCCAGCGCGTCCTTGTCACCCTCGATCCGGCAGGCGTCGCATCCGGCGAGCTCCGCACGCAATAGCCATCGCGCGCGTGCGTGACCCACCTCTGGGTTTTTGAGCTTGCTCGGATGCCGGTGTCCCATACAGGGGAGCGTACGACGCTCCGCGAGGTCACCGGTAGCGAGAAGAGGTGTTCCCCGCGCTTGCCGTCAAGGTCCCGATGCCCTTGCTCGCAAGCCATCCTGGATTAACGTGGGGGTGCCACGACCGGTAGTACTACTGCGCGTAGACTCAGGTGTATGAATCGGCTTGGCGAACTTGAACGCGCGGTGATGGATGTACTGTGGGAGCGCAACGAACCAATGACGGTTCGCGAGGTCGGAAAAGCGCTCGCGGAGCGGGACCTGGCGCACACGACCGTCATGACCGTGCTCGACCGGCTGGCCAAGAAGAAGGTCGTCACCCGGGCACGTGAGGGGCGTGCGTGGCGGTACCGTCCGGCAGCCAGCCGTGAGAACTACGTTTCCGAGTTGATGTTCGACGCACTCGGGCAGACGGTGGACCGTGACGCGGCCCTGGCCGCCTTCGTCCAATCCATGGACGGCCAGGAGGCCGAAGCGCTTCGGCGCGCGCTCTCGGAAACCGAGCAGTCAAGGAACTAGCCCGTATGGTCAGTGCCGCCCTCCTCACCCTTGTCGCGGTCTGCTGCCTCATCGCCATGGAAGCCCTGCACCGGGCGAAATGGCCTTCCCGCGGTCCCTACACAGCGGTCATCACCTGGCAGGCCCTGGGCCTGGCCTGGGGGGTGTCCACCATCGGCGCGCTGCTGGCCTACGGTCTGTCCTCCTATCGGCTCGGTGCGGCCGGCGGCAGCATGGCCCTGTTCTCCGACCTGGTCACCGGTGAATTCATACTCGCCGAGTTCTCCCAGGGGTGGGAGGGCGTAAGCCACTTGGCCGCCGTCGCGTTGGCCCTCACCCTTACCCTCGTGCTCTTCTTCGGACTGGTCGCCTCCTTCGTCCAGGTGGTCCGTGTCCGCAGGCGCCACCACGACCTGCTCGAACTGGTTGCCAGCGACCATCCGGACGTCCCCGGAGCCCGAGTGGTGGACCACCCCGCGGCCGCCGCCTACTGCCTTCCGGGCGTCATGCGGTCCCAGGTGGTGATCAGCGCCGGTGCGCTGGAGGTCCTCGACAACCGAGAGCTGGCCGCGGTCCTTGCCCACGAGCGTGCTCACCTGCGTCAACGACACGATCTCGTATTGTTGCCCTTCTCCTCGCTCAAGCGGGCGTTCCCCCATGTGCGCCTGGTGCGCACCTACTACGAGAGTGTCGCGTTGCTCATCGAGATGTGCGCCGACGACCAGGCTCGGCGGAAGAGTTCGCCGCGTGAGCTGGCCATGGCCCTGTTGCGCTTCGGAGCCGCCGGGCCGGCCCCCGTGCCGGCGGGAGCAATGGCCGCCGTGCAACAGGCGGAGCCCACCGTGATGCGCCGCGTCAACCGCCTCCTGCACCCCGATAGTGAACTCTCGTACCACGCGGGCGCCTTCATCATGGGCGCTTCGGCCTTCCTGCTGGCCACGGTCACCTGTCTGTGGCACATCCCGGTCTGACCAGGTACGCCGAGAACGACGAAGGGCGCGGTCGGACCTTTGGGCCGGGCCGGTGAGCCGCGACACCCGTGATCCCGACCTCGGTCGGGCACGATCGTCACTCCCGATCCGTTTACCGTGGAGAGTGGACGAACCACCGCTCGATCACGCGTAGCCCTGGAGAATGTCTTGTTTTCGTTGATCTGGCAGCTCATCTACCTGGCCACCTTCGTCGCCGGCCTCTACGCGTTCATCGAGGCGCTACGGACACCGGCACAGGCCTTCGAGATCATGGACAAACAAACGAAGAAGCTGTGGGTGATCCTGACCGGTGTCGCGAGTGGCCTGTCCCTGCTCGCCGTGATGAGTGGAACGGGCATGTTCGTCATCCTGGGCTTGGTGGCCACCCTCATCTTCCTGTTGGACGTACGCCCCGCGGTCAAGGGTGTGGGCGGCGGCAACCAGAGCAACGGTCCCTACGGCCCCTGGTAGAAGCACACACTCCACGCGTGGCCGGGGCGGGGCGTCTCACGTCTTGGGGAGGCGGCCCCTCACGTGTGGTCCGGTCGAGGGCTCAGGCGGAGGAGCCGGTGGTGTTCGAGTCGGCCCGGGGGCGTTCGGTGGGCAGCACCTGCCATACCGCCTCGGCGTAGGCGGGATCGCCCGTGTAGTAGGAGTGACCGAGGATCTCTGGTCGGCGGGCCTCGCCGGGCAGGGCGTCATAGGAACGCGGGTCCGGCAGCGGGTCGGCGGTCTCGATGGTCTCCTCTCCGCTGGGCCCACTGCGACGCACCGGTCCGGCGATGGCGTCGGTGACCCGCCACAGGTTGCGCCAAGAGGACACCCTCCGATCCAGGTCGGCGAAGGCCACCGGACCGAAGTAGGCGGGAAAGTAGCGGGCGTACAGGCGGTCCAGTGGAGAACCGTGGGTGATCAACGAGACCCTGTCGGCACACTCCTGCGGTAGCTGCCACACCGTGGCCGCCGCCAGGACCGATCCCTGGGAATGGCCCGACAACACCACTCCGGTGCCCTCTTGGGCCATCCGACGGACCCGAGCGGCGAGTTGGGGGACCGCACGCTCGGCGTAGGAGGGTGGTGCCAACGGGTGCGCCACCCGGGGCCAGAACGTGCCGACGTCCCACACCGCGCCCACGGCCTGCCGGGTCGGACGATCCCGGTAGGCGCTGCGCCCGATCCACACCAGAGTGACCAGGGCGAGACCACCAAGAAGCGAGCCGATCGCCACCATGACGTCCAGGATCTCTTGGGCGAGTTCCCGGGCCCCACCGGTGGCGGCCATGGGAGGGGCGGTCGGTTCGGCCATCAGGTTTCCGGTGAGGACCGAGTACAGGGACAGGGTCACCAGCGGCACCACCGGCAATAGCAGCGCGCCCAGGACCTTGGGTGTCACCTCGGTCATCCTCCCGACCGCCCGGGCGCGCGCGATGTCCCAGGTGCGTCGATCACGGATACTGCGCGAGTACAACGCGGTGACCTTGGGAAGTTGGGCACGGATCGCTCCGCGCAGGCGCAGTGCCAGGACCGCCACCACGATGAGCACGATGGCGGCCTGGAACGCGAAGGCCAACTGGAGCCAGAAGTAGATGGTGGGCGGGGACAGGGGAAGACAGTCGGCCGCCGGAGAGTTCAACGAACCGCAGCCGCTCAGCCACAGGGCTCCCTGGTAGACCAGGGCGGCGGAGAAGGCACCGCCCAGGAGGGTGCCCAGAGCAGCGGTCGATGGTCCGGCCAGGCCACGCATGGCGGTGCGCCGGTGCGGACGATCCACCCTGAACAGCACCAGTGCCGCTATCAGCAGCACCAGGACCAGAACGCCCTGGACCGCGAAGAGGGTGTTGAGCATGGTGCCGCTGCCGGGCAGACGCCCTTCGAAGGCCCATCCCGGCCGTGGCCAGAGCGTGTACACGACCACCGCGGCGGTCAAACCCAGGGTGGTGTCGCGCAGCACCCGACACAGCAGATCGGCGCGAGCGTTCCATCGGGCGTCCTTGCCCGGGATCAGTACACCGACCATGCTGACCGCCGACACGATCGCCAATGAACCGGCCAGCCCCAGACCGACCATCCAGCGTCCGGGTGTGTCCGGCAAAGGCGTGTTCCGTCCGCCCAGGTCGTGCAGTAGGGGCGGGAGGAGGAGCAGCGCGGCGATCGTACCGATGGCGATCGCGACGTGCGCGGACCGAAGTCGGGCCATGATCTCGCTGTTGCGCCAAAAGTCGGGATGGCTGAGCGGGGCGTCATCCGAGTGCCGGGGCGGTACCGGGCCGGTCACGACCTCGTAGGCCGAGGCCGTGCGGCGGGACAGCCGCCACAACACCAACACGACCACGGTCGGCAGTACCGCACCGACCAACAAGGACCGGCCGGGGGTGGACAAGGGAGAGGAAGGTGAGGCGAGGAAGGCCAGCCACGGCCGGGTCCGTACGCACGCTTCGCCTTGCCCAGCGCACTGCCAGGCCACGAGGTCCATCCCCACCCCGGCGGCGGCCAGGACGATGAGCATGGTCAGGGAGAGCGCCAGAAGCCGAACCCCCGTGCCGTAGGCGATGTTGGCGGCCCGGCGGGTGCCGGTCTGCCCGTCGTCCATCCGCCCCGGGCGCATCCAGTACGCCACGTTGAGCATCATGAACGGCAGCAGGAGGAGCCAGAAGGCCCGTGAGGCGGCGCCGGAGGTGAGGTTGCCCCAGGCGAAGATCTCCCGGCGCACCCCGGGCACGGTCTCGGTGTCCGGTTCGCGTCGCCATCGGAAGAAACCGGCCAATCGGTCGCCCCCCACTCGCATGGCGGGCTCCACGTCCAGGAGTTCCTCCGCCTGCCCACCGCTCACACCGTGGACACGAAGTTCCACACAGTTGGGTGGACGCGCCGAGGAAGGGTCGGGTGCGGCCGACGTCGAAGGTGCGTGAGGTGAGGGAACGTGGGGCGAACGGATGTGGATCGAAGGCGTGTGAGGGGCGGGGGCTCGGGATTCGGGTTCGAGCGAACCCGGGGGGCGGGCTGTCTCCGGCATGTCAGCATCCTGCCACGCTCCGTCGCGGTGAAACAGCGAAGTCGTCTCACCGGTGGATGATCTGGGGCGGGAAACGTTTCACTGCACCAGGGACTCGTCCTCCAGGTCCCAGGTGTTGCACGCGCTCGGAGACTGCTCCTCCCAGCCGGTGTGGGTCCACCGCACACTGTTCTCCGCTTGGCCGTGGGTGCGTTCCTCCTCCGGGCCGCCCTCCCTGTCGGCGGTCGCCGAGGCGTCCTCCAGCAGGGCTTCGAGGTCGTCCTCGTCCAGTGGGTAGCTCACTCGAATCGATCCGAGAAAGGCCCCTGCCAGGCAGTTGGCCTGTAACTCACTGCGGCGTGTCCACGAATTGCGTTCGGTGACCTCCTCCTCCAACTGACGCTGCTCGTGGTAGTACTCCAACAGCCCCGACTCGCCTTGCACGTGGTGCCCGTACTCATGGGCCAGTAGGGACGCGTACACCACACTGTCCTCGGCCCCGTGCCACTTCTCCACCACGTCCTCGACGCCGATGTAGATGGCTCCATTGGCCCGACAGTAGAAGGCGCCCGCCGCGGAGGGATAGGCACGACAGGGACTCGCACCGGGTTCGGTCCAAAACACCCGCTCGGGTGGTTCGAAGGGGATCCCCGCACGTTCGAACTGGGTTCGCCACACCTGGTCCAGGCAGTCGGCGACACCGTGCAGGAACTCCTCCATGGAGGAGACACGGTCCACGTCCACCTCGGGAACGGGACAGGGCAGAGGACTCAGCCGCCCGGTCTGGTACAAGGGATTGGCGATCAACGCCGTCTCCCCGTCGGGGCGGTCCGGCACCACACGACCGGGTAGTTCCAACCGGCCGGTGGGGGCGTCCTCGACCGCGCCGTCCTGGCCGGGTTTATCGTCCCCTTCCCGGGTGTGCTGCTCGGTCACCGTGTCGGCCCTGGTGTCCTCCTCCTGGACGGTGGCCAACGACAGCAACGACAACGCCGGCAACGCCACCACGAGGCCACAGGCCGCACCGAGTACCCGGCGATTGATCCGATGCGTCCGGCGCGCCCGCGCCGGCCGGGAGGGTTCGTCGGATCCACCACGGTCCAGGCCCACGCTCACCGCACCAGCTCCTCGCGAGCCTGCCAGGTGTTACAGGAGGCCGGATCCCTGCGATCCAGGCCATGGTCCGTCCACAGGCGCCCGTTCTCCACCGAACCGTGAGTGCCGGTCCCGGCGTGATCGGAGCGGCGCGTGACGTCGTCGAGGATGTTCTCCCGCTCCGCCTCTCCGTAGCCGAGGGAGTCTTCGGAGGAGCCCACGAACACCGCGCCCAGACAGTTGGCCTGAAGCTCGCTGCGGCGGGTCAACTCATCAGCGGTCTCGGAGTCCGCGTTGGCGCGTAGGGCGTGGAATTCGGCGAGTATCCGGGACTGCCCCTGTACGTGGTGGCCGTACTCGTGACTGAGTAGGAACGTGTACGCCTCGGGTTCGTCATTGCCGGCCGACGCCGCCACGATGTCCTTCACACCCAGGTAGAGACCCTGGTTGGCCCGACAGTAGAACGCGGCCGTGCCTTCGGAGGGAAAGGGGCCGCATGGACTGTGCCCCTCCGCGTACCAGTACACACGGTTGGGGGAGGTGAACGGCAGGCCGGCCTCATCGAAGTAGGTCGCCCAAGCGGTGTCCAGGCAGTCGGCGATCGCGTGCGCGAACACCTCCACCGAACGCGGATCCTCCTGGTCCAGCGGGGGTGGGGAACAGGTCACCTCACCCATCTCACCCACCGCGTACAGGGGATTCAGGCCGAGGGGGTCCTCGATCGGTGCGTCCGGATGGTCGACCTGATGTATCGTCCGCTCCTGTGCCGAGGCCTCGGTGAGGCCGCTCCCGGCCGCTCCACTCCAAGCCGGTTCGGCCGTCGGCAAGATCGATGAGATCGCCAGGAACCCCGTGAACCCGACCGCGGCCAGCCCGGTGCCCAACGACAGGGACGCCCCCAGCCCCATCCGTTGTAGGAACCCGGGGTGTTCGTCCCACGGGTCGAGATCGGCGCCGGTGCGCCCTCGCCTCACCATCTGTCCACGTCCTCTTGGGACACAGGGGTGGAGGGCGTTCGGGAACGCCGGCCCACGACGCCACGGAGGGCGCCCTGGGGGCACGGCCCGGGGGAAGACCGGATAGGCTCTCGCGTCATGTGGTGGGTCGGCTCCTGGTGCCAGACCGTCGCTCGAGCGACGGTCTGGCTCGTGTTCTCCTCGCTGGTCACAGCGGTCACCTTGGCGTGGCCGGGAGGGGAGGCCCACGCGGCGGCGGCCGCACCGTCCACCACAGTACCGGGGCACACCTTGCCGGGCATCGTGCCCCGTTCCGACTCGGAACCGACCATCACCAACGAGATCGGTCTAGAACTGGACCAACACGGCGTTCTGAGCGGAGAGGAGAACATCCGCTTCGAGGGTGGGGCCCCCGAAACCTTCACTCGGGCACTGACCGCCACCATGATCTACGACACCGAATACGATCGCGGGTTCGAGATCAGCGGTATCTCGGCGGTCGACGCCGACGGGGCCACGCTCGAGATCGAGACCGAGGAGACGGGCGGTGCTCTCCTGGTCCACCTCCCCACCGAGGGAACACGGGGTGTACGGCTGTCCTACAGGGTGGCCGGCACGGTCGGCGAGGTCGCCCAGGGGACCCAGCTGGAGTGGCGCGCCGTGGGCGCCTACAGCCATCCGGTCCAGACCACCGACGTCGTCGTCACCGCGCCCATGCCGCCGGAGGCCCTGTCCTGTCTGGCGGGCGAACCTCGCAGTTCCATGTACTGCACGGCCTCGGACATGGGTGACGAAGCGGTCGTCGCCCACTTCCTCCAGGTCGACATGGGGCCTACGGACCGGCTCGACATCGTCGTGAACTATCCGCCCGGCACCGCCGAGGGCGAACCGATCCTGACCCGCCGCTGGTCGTTGGCCTCGGCCTTCGAAATCACTCCCGTCACCGCGAGCGTGTTCGGCCTGCTCCTGGTGATACTGGTGGGCGGCCTGATCGCACTCGTCCGGATCCGTGGACGTGACGAACGCGCCCTGCGCCGCGAGGCGTCCCAAGGCGATCACGCACCGGTCGAACCCGGCGAGAACGGGCGTCTGCGCTTCCACGCACCCGATGACGTCCATCCCGGCCAGATCGGCACCCTGTTCGACGAACGGGTGAACATCGCCGACCTCACCGCCGCCGTCCTGGACCTGGCGGTGCGCGGCTACATCCGGGTGGAGGAACTCCCGCACGAGCATTTCACCTCGATGGACTGGCGCCTGGTCCGTCTGGACGGGCCGCCCGGAGAGACCTTGCTCGGCTCCGAATGGCTGCTGCTCGACGCCTTCTTCGGCGACAGACGTACCGTGCGCCTGTCCGAACTCGGATCCTCCCGTGCCTCCGATGACCTTCTGGAGCGCATCGACCGGGTTCGCGAGGAGCTGTACCAGGACATGGTGCGTCTGCGCTGGTTCTCCCGCTCACCCAGCCGAGTTCGCGGGATCTGGACCGTTTCGGGTATGGCCACCACCGCCGTGGGCGTACTCCTGACCGGACTGCTCGCCGCGTTCACCAGCGCCGCCTTCACCGGCCTGGCCGTCATCATCGCGGGCGCCGCCATCACCGCGGGCGCCCAGTACATGCCGGCCAAGACCAAACTGGGCAGCTCCGTCTTCGCGCACACCATGGGCTTTCGTGACTACCTGCTGAGCCCGCGGGCCCAGAGCGCTCCGCCGGGACAGCGGGTCGAGCTGTACTCGCGCTACCTGCCCTACGCGGTGATCTTCGACGACGTGGAGCGCTGGGCCAACGTCCTGGCCGAGGCCGCCATCACCGACCTGAGCCCCGCGGAACTCACGGGCGACGGTCTGGCCTGGTACACGGGGCCGCAGGAGTGGCGGATCGAGGACTTCACGAACTCCATCACCACGTTCGTGCTCACCCTCACCGGGGTGCTCACCAACACCCGTCGTGCGCGCCTGTTCGACCAGCTGCAACGATCGAGGTAGCGACGACGCTCCGAAGAACGGGACGTCGAGGGATCCGATGGCCAACACGAGGAACGAGGGGGGAACCCATGCGCGCGGTCGTGCAACGGGTGTCGCACGCTTCGGTGACGGTGGACGGCGAGGTGGTCGGGGAGATCACCCGCCCCGGGCTCATGGCACTGGTGGGGGTCACCCACACCGACACCGAGGCCGAGGCGACCAAGATCGCCCGCAAGCTGTGGACGCTGCGGATCCTGGAGGAGGAGAGGTCCTGCTCCGACATCAACGCCCCACTCCTGGTGGTCAGTCAGTTCACCCTCTACGGTGACGCCCGCAAGGGGCGGCGTCCCACCTGGCAGGCGGCCGCTCCGGGGGAGGTCGCCGAACCCCTCGTCGACGCCGTGGTCAAGGAACTGCGTGGACGGGGCGCCGAAGTCGCCACGGGGGTGTTCGGCGCGCAGATGTCCGTTGGTCTGACCAATGAGGGACCCTTCACCGTCGTCCTCGAGGCCTGACCCGGACGTCCTGAGCCGTGCCGGTGACACGGGCGGTCACGTGCTCGGGAACGGGCAGGTCGTGCACGAGGTCAGGGGCGGTGATCGCAGGATCGAACACCGTGCGTACCGGCAACACCCCCGCCCAGACCGGGAGGTCATAGTCCACCTCATCGCCGGTCGGCGGGCCCGTACGCACCTTCACCGACGCCTCGGTCAGGGGTAGCGCCAGCACTCGGGTGGCCGCCGTCTCCTTGGCGTCGGGCCTGCGTACCACATCCCACTGGCCAGGGGCGAGCTGTTCGGTGATCGCGCGCAGTGCAGCCTCGTGTTCCTCTGGGGCGGTGACCACCCGTGGAGTGCCGAAGATCATTGCCGACCGGTGGTTCATCGAGTGGTGGAAGGCCGAGCGCGCCATCACGATCCCATCCAGCAGGGTGATGGTCACGCACACCTCTCCGAGCTCCCTCAGGGACCGGGCACCGGTGGAGCCGTGCAGGTAGAGGGTGTCGTCGATTCGCCCGTACCCGGTGGGCAGTACACGAGGCGTTCCCTCCACAAGGACGCCCAAGTGGCAGACCAGCCCTTCGTCGAGCAGGTGATACAGCTCCGCGCGGTCGGTCCTGGTCTTGTGTCTGCCCCGATTGAGACGGGTGCGTTCTGTGCTGGAGAGTTCGGGCTCGATGGAGGTCATGTGTTCAGCGTAGAAAGAAGTGGATATCTCGACCATGGCCACTCTTCACCAAGAATGAAGGACCACTTTGCCTCGACCGCTCACCGATCCCGTCGTCCGCCTCAACCGCTCCAGCCCCATCCCGCTCACTACGCAGCTGGCGTCGGAGCTGCGCACGGCCATGTCCACCGGAGTCCTACGCCCTACCGAGCGACTTCCCTCCAGCCGTTCCCTGGCCGCCGGACTGAGTGTGAGCCGTACCGTCGTCACCGACGCCTATCAGCAGCTCTACGCAGAGGGGTGGCTGGAAGGACGCCACGGCTCGGGGACCTTCGTCGCCGAACACGAACCCCTGTCGGAACGTCCCCGAGAGGCGTCCGGACCAGGTCATCGGCCCTCACCGGAGAGACTCCACACCAGGCCCTCTCGCGTGCAGGTCCGTGACGAGGGCATGATCGATCTGCGACCCGGAGCCCCCTGGGTCCATGACCATGACCGAGCGGCCCTACGCCGCGCCTGGCGGCACGCCGCCGAGCACTTTCCCGATGAGGAGCCCGACCCGCACGGTCTGCCCCGACTACGCGAACTCCTCGCCGAACACCTGCGCCGTGCCCGCGGCATCCGGATCGGCCCCGAGAACGTCCTCGTCACCCGGGGCACCGGGAACGGACTCGATCTGGTCGCAGCCTTGCTCGGACCCGGAATTCGAGCGGGTGTGGAGGAACCCGGTTATGCCAGGGCCCGTACGATTCTCTTTGCGCGCGGCGCCCAGGTCGTCCCCTGCCCCGTCGACCACGATGGCCTACGTGTCGAGAACCTGCCCGAGGACCTCGACCTCGTCTACACCACACCAGCCCACCAGTATCCGCTTGGCGGACGCCTCCCCGTACCTCGTCGTGAACGCCTTCTCGCCTGGGCCGCACGTACCGGGGCCCTGATCGTGGAAGACGACTACGACGCCGAGTTCCGCTACGATGTGGCGCCCCTGCCGGCCCTGTACGGACTCGACCCCGACCTGGTCGTCCTGCTCGGTACCCTCTCCAAGACCCTCGATCCGGACCTGGGCATCGGCTGGATCGTCGCCGAACCCGAGCTGGTCCATCGCCTATCGCTTCTGCGCGCGGAGTTGACCGATCGCACCAGCGGGCCCGTCCAAGCGGCCACCGCACGGTTGCTGGAACGGGGGGACCTCGATCGTCATCTGCGGCGGATGCGCCGTGAGTACGCTCGCCGCCGAGCCCTGATCGTGGAACATCTGGGACTTCGCCTGGCGGGGGACACCGCCGGTCTGCACGTGTTGCTCTGCCTGCCGAAGAACGCGGTGGATGCGGTGGTCCGTGCCGCGAAGGCCGAAGGTGTCCTAGTGGAGGACACGAGCCGGACCAGTCAGGGTGCGCCACGGGTGCACGGGCTCGTCATCGGTTACGGATCCGTCTCGTATACGGAACTGCGGCGAGCCTGTGAGGTCCTGTCCAGGATCGTGGATCACCACGCAGGGTAACGAAAGTGGAGTGAGTGTGGATGGGTCGCGACATGCGGAAACGGCCCTAGGAAAAGAAGGGGTCCCGGGCGATGGCGGAGCCACCACCCGGGACCTGGGAACGGAAGGTTCGATGGAGTGGTGGATCGCGGGGCCCCAAGGAGGGCCCCCGTGCCCGCTCCTACTCCGCCTCTACTCCGCCTCGCCGGTCACCGGCTCGAACTTGTACCCCAGGCCGCGCACCGTCACGATGTGGCGCGGGCTGCTCGGGTCCTCCTCGATCTTGGCCCGCAGTCGCTTGACGTGCACGTCGAGGGTCTTGGTGTCACCGACGTAGTCGGCGCCCCACACCCGGTCGATGAGCTGCATCCGGGTGAGGACCCGCCCGGCGTTGCGCAGCAGTACCTCCAACAGCTCGAACTCCTTCAGGGGCAGCTGCACGTTGTCGCCGCGCACCGTCACCACGTGCCGCTCCACGTCCATGCGGACGGGACCGGCCTCCAGCGCGGCGGGCAGCACGACCTCGTCCTCGCCCCGGCGGCGCAACACCGCGCGGATCCGAGCCACGAGCTCTCGGGAGGAGAACGGCTTGGTCACGTAGTCGTCGGCACCCAGTTCCAGGCCGACGACCTTGTCGATCTCGGAGTCCTTGGCGGTGAGCATGATGACGGGGACGTTGGACTTTTGCCGCAGGGTTCGGCAGACCTCGGTGCCGGACAGGCCCGGCAGCATGAGGTCGAGCAGTACCAGGTCGGCCCCGGTTCGGTCGAAGGTCTCCAAGGCGATGGTGCCGGTGGGAGCGACCGCGACCTCGAAACCTTCCTTGCGCAGCATGTACGACAGGGCGTCGCTGTAGGACTCCTCGTCCTCTACTACGAGAACACGCGTCACTTTGCCGTCTCCTGGTGTTTGTCGTTCCGGGTCGAGTCGAACTCCCGGCTCTCGGGTCTGGGAAGACGCAGAGTGAACGTCGACCCCGACCCCTCCTTGCTCCACACGGTCACTTCTCCACGGTGGTGGGTCATGATGTGCTTGACGATGGCCAGGCCGAGTCCGGTACCGCCGGTGGCCCGGCTTCGAGCGGCGTCCACACGGTAGAACCGCTCGAAGATCCTTTCCAGGTCCTGCTGGGGAATGCCGATGCCCTGGTCGGCGACGCTGACGTCGACGCTGGACCTGGAGACGCCCACGGAGATCGCTACCCGGGTGTCCTTCGGACTGTAGGCGACGGCGTTGGCGATGAGGTTGCGCAGGGCGGTACCGAGCATGGCCTCATCACCCAGGACGGTCAGCCCTTCGGCGCCGCTGCCCACCAACTCGATCCCGTTGGCCTCCGCGAGCATGCCCAGGGCGTCGATCGCCTCCTCCACGACCGATTCCAGGTCCACCGGGGCGGGTTCGCTGATCGGCTCGGCGCCCTGGATCCGGGAGAGTGTGATGAGGTCCTGGATGACCGCGGTCAGTCGAGAGGCCTCGGTCTGCATGCGTTCGGTGAAGCGACGGACCATCTCCGGGTCATCGCTCGCGTCCTGTACGGTCTCCGCCAACAAGGACAGTGCGCCCACCGGGGTCTTCAGTTCGTGTGAGATGTTGGCGACGAAGTCTCGACGGACCGCCTCCACCCTGCGGTGCTCCGTCTGGTCCTCGGCCAGGACCAACACCAGGCCGGTGCCGCCGAGTGGAGCCACCCGCACCGCGAAAGATGTGGCGTCGGGGCCGAACTTACGGACGGCCACCTCGATGTCGGTCTCGCGGATGACCCCGTCCCGCCTGACCTTGCGAGCCAGTGTGAGGAGTTCGCCGATGACGAGTTCCTCCCCGCGGACGATCCCGAAGGCGCGGGCGGCGGAGGAGGCGCGCAACACCTTGTCACCGGAGTCCAGCACCACGGCGGAGGAGGGAAGCGCGGAGAGCACCTCGGCGATTCCGGGGGGAAGCGGACTGCCTTCCGGGTACGGTCGCGGTTCCAGTCGCTCCGCTCGCGTACGAAAGAACGGACCGGCGACACCGACTCCGATGACGATGCCGATGACGAGTCCGATGATGCCCGCTACAGCGGCGAGAAGTTCCCCTTGCACGATTCGATCGTAAACGTGCCGACCAAGGCTTTACTCGGTGAGGGCACACGACACAGCGGAGGTTCTTCCACAGTTCATCGATTCTTGGCCGTTCCTTCAAATCGACACTGGGAGCATTGATCACATGCGCGATACCTACCATGAGGACCTTGACAGCCTGAGCGAGCGTCTCGTCGAGATGACCAGGCTCGCCAGGCACGCCGTCGCGCGTGCCACCACCGCGCTGCTGGACAGCGACCTTACTGCGGCGCAGGAGGTGATCTCCGGCGACGAGGCCATCAACCGCTTGGACGCGGACATCGAGGAGACCGCACTCAGCCTGATGGCGCGGCAGCAGCCGGTGGCCTCCGACCTGCGGACCATCATCACCTCCCTGTACATGCGCGGTGACCTGGAACGCATGGGCGACCACGCGGTCCACCTCGCCAAGATCGCCCGCCGCCGGCACCCGGACTCGGCCATCCCCAAGCCGATCCGCTCGATCGTCCTGGAGATGGGACACGAGGCGGAGATGCTGGTCACCAAGGCCGGTGAGGTGATCTTGGAAAAGGACCCCGACACCGCCCTCGAGCTGGACAAGGACGACGACAAGATGGACCGGCTGCGGCGCAAGCTGCTGCAGCGCATCCTGGCCCCGGGTTGGGAGTACGGGGTGGAGGCGACCATGGACGTGACCTTGGTCGGTAGGTTCTACGAACGCTTCGGTGACCACGCGGTGCACGTCGCCGACAACCTGGTCTACATGGTGACCGGGGAGAGGCGCGAGGATTACGAACAGGAGCTGTGACCGAGCAGGTTCGGTCACACGAAGGTCAAAGGCTCCGGAGCGACCCCCGACGCTCCGGAGCCTTCGTCGTGAAAGGGCGGAGTGGCCAGGGGGTTCGTGGCTCGGAGGGGGCGAGGCGGAGGGACCCGAGATCCGGACGAGGCAAGGTCGGAGCAACCCCGTCCGAAAATCGTGACCAAGATCGCCCTGGGCCCGTGCGGAGGGTACTCGGGTGAGGGCGAACCCTACCCTGGTTTCCGAGTCGAGGCATCACGCTTCGGCTGGCCAGAAGGGGTTCGGGGCCTCTTGGGATCACTCCGAACAAGTGCCGGGAACGCTTCGGGTACACTTTGTCAAGGCCTAAAAAGTGCGGGTTGACCTGCGTGTTCGCAAAGCTAATAGGTACGTTAAGTCACAGATTCATGGTATCCTCGTTGTAGCGGAAGGGGTACCTGTCACATGGCTTTCAAGGTCGGCGACACTGTTGTCTACCCCCATCATGGGGCTGCTCGTATTGAAGCGATCGAGACTCGCACTATTAAGGGCGAGGACAGAACCTACCTCGTGTTGAGGGTTGACAAGGGCGATCTGACGGTGCGCGTACCGGCTGAGAACGCCGAGGATGTCGGCGTTCGCGACGTGGTGGGACAGGAAGGCCTGGACAAGGTCTTCGAGGTGTTGCGCGCGCCTCACACCGAAGAACCCACCAACTGGTCCAGGCGTTACAAGGCGAACCTGGAGAAGTTGGCGTCCGGCGACGTCAACAAGGTCGCCGAGGTGGTTCGGGACCTGTGGCGCCGAGACAAGGAACGTGGCCTGTCCGCCGGTGAGAAGCGGATGCTCGCCAAGGCTCGTCAGATTCTCGTCAGTGAACTCGCGCTCGCGGAAAAGACCAACGAGGACAAGGCCGAAGCCCTCCTCGACGAGATTCTGACGACCTGATACTCGCGGAATCACGTAATTCATGACGAAAATGCCTCGGGTGGGTGTCGGGACCGACGTCCACCCGTTTTCTCCTGAACGAACACTTTTTCTCGCGGGTTTGGAATGGCCGGGAGAAGAAGGTGTGAGTGGCCATTCCGATGGTGATGTCGCGGCCCATGCGGCGTGTGACGCATTGTTGTCGGCCTGTGGACTCGGTGACCTCGGATCCAACTTCGGAACCGCCGATCCTCGGTGGAAGGGTGCTTCGGGCGTGGCCCTGCTCACCGAGACCGTCGCGCGTGTGCGCGCCGCCGGCTTCGAGATCGGCAACGTGGCCATCCAGATCATCAGTAATCGTCCCAAGTTCGCGCCCCGGCGTGCGGAGGCGCAGAAGGTGCTCTCCGAGGTCGTGGGAGCGCCGGTGAGCGTCTCGGCCACCACCACCGACGGCCTGGGCCTCACCGGACGCGGTGAGGGGATCGCGGCCGTGGCCACGGCCCTCTGCGCGTTCCGGGACTGAAGAAGAACGTCTCCCGTGTGGTCCCGCACCCCGAGCCGGGTGCGGGACCACACGTGTTCTCGGGGCATCGAAGCCGGGCGTTCTCGGACCCGGTGGCCGAGCGGAGGGATCCTGTATCCGGACCGTTGCCCTGGGCAGGACCGAGGGCCGAAACCTGCGAATGAGGGCTGGTGCGGGACGGCCTCGCTCCATGCCGTGAGTCTGGCGGTCACGACCTCCCGGTCGGGCCCTGAAGGGCCTGTCGACACATGTCGGCCCCGGAACCCGGGGTTTCCGGGGCCGAGGCGGGGTCAGCCGTCTTCGGGAGGCAGCGGCTCACTGCGCACCCGTCGGGAGGGCGGCCCCGAAGCCAAGTCCGGCATGGGCGGTCGCGGTGGCTTGAGTACCATCGGACGCTTCTCGAGTGGCTCGGCACGCCGGATGGGTGCCGAAGGAGCCGCCTGCCAGGGCTCCTCCTGTCGCTCCATGGCCCTTTCCGGCTCGGTGGCCGGCCCGTCGGCGGTCTCCCTCGTGTCCGGGGAGAGCCCGGGTTCCTCCTCCGGCACGTCCGGTGAGTCCGTCCGTCGGTTCGGTGAGCTTTCCTCGGTGACGAGCCCGGCTCGCGGACGGGGATCCCGTTCGGGGTGCGCGGAACCCGGTGGCGTCGAGCTCAGCCGGAAGGCGGCGCGTACCGTCGGTCCGGTGTCGTGGTCCAGGGCGAGACCGGCGACCGGGTCGGTGCGCTCGCCACCGGTGTCGATCGAGGAACCGGGGATCCGTGAAGCCGGTGTGTCGTCCTCGGGTGGGGTCCACACGGGCGGTACGTAGTCGTCCAGGGCGGAGCCCCGGGGAACATCGGAGGGAGGTTCCCAGAGCAGGGGGCCATGGTTCGGGGGATCGGCGTCCTCCCCGGTGTCGGATTCGTCGGTGGTGCTCGCGCTCACCGACTCGATGGGAGTCTCCGCCGACGTCCGAGCGGGCCCCTCCGGGGAGGGGTCGACCTCCTCGACGCTCTTGGCCCGCCCGTCCGGGTCCTGCCCGCCGTCCGTCTCCCGCCCGTCCGCGTCCAGGGACTCGTGGGTGCGTTCGGGGAAGAAGAGGCGTACTCCGGGCAGTTCCCCGGAACGCTTCGCCACCTCCACCGGTTCCGCTTCGACGTCCGTGGTCGGTGGATCGGCCCGGGGGAGCGGCTGTGGTGCTTCGGCCTCATCCGAGCTGGGATCACCGATGTCGGGTTCGTGCACGAAGCCCTCTTGCACGGAGTGCTCCGATTCCGAGGACGGTCCTTCCTCGGTCCCGTGGTGCGTGTCCCAGGTGCGCGCGTACGAATTCGTACTTCGGGCCGGCTCCGGTTCGGGTGCCGCGGCCCCCGGCACCACCGGTGCTTCGGTGGCCGCCCGCTTGATCGGGTTGTCCCCGATACGTGTACGTCGGGGCAGCGGGGCGGCGGAGGGTTCGGGTTCGTTCGGCTCGGACGCCGCCACCGCCAAGCCCTCGGGCTCGGAGTGAGCCGTGTCGTGAGAAGGCGTCTTGGTGGGTTTTCCTTCGCCGGAAGGATCCCAAGGATCAGGAACGGTCTCGGTGGAGGTCTCGTGATCGAACCATCCCGGTCGTTCTCCTTCCTCCCCTTGCTCGTCCCGCTCTCGGTTCGAGGCGGGGCCTCGAGTGGCGAGGAGGCCCCCACGCTCGGTCTCGTCCGAACCCTCCCGCCACTCGTCGGGGCCGTAGGACTCTCGCGATGCTTCGTGCTCCTGGTCGGGCTCCGGCTCCCCGCCCAGCCGCAACAGGCGTGTCTTGAGGGCCTCGGATGCCTCGGGCGCCTTCTCCTCGGGCACGGGGCGAGGCCTGGGGGCACCACGCAGCACCGTGGTGCGATCGTCGCTGGGCTTGGGCCGTGGAAGGGCCTGGACACCTCTGCGTCGGACGTGTGCCCGAACGGCGATCCACAGCAAAAAGGCGACGAGCAGCGCGGCCAGTGGGGCCACGGCCACCACCACGGTGAGTCCGCGAGGGAGGGTGTCACCGAGCCGACCGAACCATTCGGTTCGGGTCACCACCATGGGCACCGCGGCGCTGAGGATCAACAAGGGGATCAGCCCGACGTCGATCCACAGGCGTTCACGCGGTGGTGCCGCTCGTAGGAGGTAACTGACCCAGAAAGCCATCAGGACCAGCAGGGTGAAGGTCACCGGGAAGACGTGGGCCAGAGGGAGTGAGCTGTCCGCGTGCACGATCGCGGCGAGGCGGTAGATGCCTTCGTAGGCGATGAAGAGGGCACACAGGGCGATGACACTGACGAACAGAGCGCCACCGACGAGAGCACCGGCTCCCGCGCCGCGATTCGCGCTCCGACCGCTACGTGTCCCTGTTTCGGGGGCGTTGTTGTAAGGGGCCATCGTTACCGCAGCGTAGCCGAGGCCATGGCGCCGACACGAGATTCCAACGGATTCCGGTTGCTCTCCAACGGTGGAGGAATAGGAAGTCATGTCCGGTTATGTGGCGATTGTCGGAGGGTGCTCAGTCCTGAGCCAGGTGTGTCGTCCCTCGTGAAGGGATCGATTCACATTCGAGCAGGGCGAATACGGTTCATCACTTATGAGTGCTCGGTCCTGTCCAGAGAGGACGGAGGGCCTGACAAGGCTTCCAAGTTCGTGACGCATGCGTGAGGGGAGAGCGGATAGGCTTGCCAGCGTGAGTCTGCGCTTCTACGACACCAGTGCCCGACAGGTCCGAGAGTTCACCCCACTGCGCGAAGGGTGTGCCTCCCTGTACCTGTGTGGTGCCACCGTGCAGGCACCTCCCCACATCGGCCACATCAGGTCCGGCGTCAACTTCGACATCCTGCGTCGGTGGCTGACCCACCTGGGCTACGAGGTCACCTTCTGCCGCAACGTCACCGACATCGATGACAAGATCATCAACGTCGCCGCCGAAGAGGGCGTGCCGTGGTGGCAGGTGAGCGAGCGCAATCAGCGCGCCTTCAGCCAGGCCTACGACGCTTTGGGCTGCCTGCCGCCCACCGTCGAGCCGCGCGCCACCGGTCACGTGCCGGAGATGATCGAGCTGATGCGGCGTCTCATCGACGCCGGGCACGCCTACGCGGCCGACGACGGTTCCGGTGACGTCTACTTCGACGTGGATTCCTTCCCCGCCTACGGTGAGCTGTCCAACCAGCGCCCGGACCAGGTCGTGGAGTCCGCCGACTCCGACCCCGGACGGGACAAGCGCGACCCTCGCGACTTCGCTCTATGGAAGGGCGCCAAGCCGGGTGAGCCGAGCTGGGACACCCCTTGGGGACGGGGACGGCCCGGCTGGCACCTGGAGTGCTCGGCCATGGCCACCAAGTATCTGGGCCCCAGCTTCGACATCCACGGTGGTGGCCTGGACCTGGTCTTTCCGCACCACGAGAACGAACAGGCCCAGTCCCGGGCCGCCGGGGACGGATTCGCCCGGTACTGGCTGCACAACGGTCTGCTGGCCGTGGGCGGCGAGAAGATGAGCAAGTCGCTGGGCAATTCGCTGCGCATCCCGCAGATGTTGGAGAAGGTGCGCCCCGTCGAGTTGCGTTACTACCTGGGGCAGGCGCACTACCGCTCCACCATCGACTACTCCGACTCCGCGCTCCAAGAGGCCGCGGCCGCCTACCAGCGGATCGAGGGCTTCCTCACCCGAGCCGTCGAGGTACTGGGCCCCGTCGAGCACGCCTTGGACGTTCCCCGGGAGTTCGCCGAGGCGCTCAACGACGACCTCGGGGTCTCGCAGGGCTTGGCGGTCGTCCACGGGCACGTGCGTGAGGGCAACACCGCCTTGGCCTCGGGGGACAAGGAACGCGCCCAAGGGTTGGCCACCGAACTGCGCACCATGTTGGACGTGCTCGGTCTGGACCCGCTCAGCGAACAGTGGGCCACGGAAGGGGACCAAGGGTTGCGCGAGGTCGTCGACGCGCTCGTGGCGGTCGCCCTCCAACAACGTCAGGCCGCCCGTGGCCGTAAGGACTACGCGGCCGCCGACGCCATCCGCGACCAGCTCACCGAAGCGGGCGTGGTGGTGGAGGACACCCCGCAGGGGCCCCGCTGGGACCTGCGCCGGAGCTGAACGGTTTCGAGGGCCGGGGCCCGAGGACGGCCCTGGGCCCCGTACGACGCGTGTGGTGGCGTGTCACCATTAGGCTGTGAGTTTGCCGTCGATCCCTGGTGAGACGGATTTTCCAGTGGCCGGAAGTGTTCTTCCGGCATGTTCGCGACACGTATCAGGAGGCGGCGACCATGCCGGCGAAGAAGAACAAGAAGGGCCCGACCAAGGGCAGCGGAGGCAAGGGACGTCGGTCCCTCGAAGGCAAGAGCGGCACCTTGCCCAAGGAACAGCGGCACTGGTACGAGGGCAAACAGCGGCACAAGGCCGGCAAGCGTGCCCAGGCCGGCGGTCCGACCACGGGTTCGGACACTCCTCGTAAGGAGCGTTCTCCCGATCGGCCCGACAACTCCGACCTGCTGATCGGTCGTAACCCGGTGGTGGAGGCGCTGCGCGCCGGAATGCCCGCCACCCGTCTGTTCCTGGCCAACAGCCTCGACCCGGATGAGCGCGTCAACGAGGCCGCCAAGATGGCCGGTGCCCAGGGCGTGGACGTGGTCGAGGTGACCCGTTCCGAACTGGACCGTCGATGTGAGAGCAACGGCCTGCCCGGTGCCACCCACCAGGGCATCGTGCTCCAGGTCCGCCCGTACCAGTACTGGGCGGCCGAGGGGCTGCTGGACAAGGCGCTGGACTCCGGCACCACTCCGCTGATCGTGGCCTTGGACGGGGTGACCGACCCGCACAACCTGGGCGCCATCGCCCGCTCCACCGCGGCCTTCGGAGCCCACGGCCTGCTCATCCCAGAGCGTCGTGCCGCCGGGGTGACGATGGCTTCGTGGAAGACCTCCGCCGGCACCCTGGCCAAGCTGCCGGTCGCCCAGGCCACCAACCTCACACGTGCGCTGGAGACCTACAAGAAGGCCGGGCTGTTCGTGGCCGGGCTGGACGCCGGTGGTGACACGCGACTTCCCGAGCTGGAATTGGCCACCGGGCCGTTGGTGATCGTGGTGGGCGCCGAGGGCAAGGGGTTGTCCCGCCTGGTGCGGGAGACCTGCGACGTGGTCGCGAGCATCCCGATCAGTGGGGCGGAGTCCCTGAACGCCTCGGTGGCCGCCGGAGTCTCCCTGTACGAGGTCGCCCGCCGCCGCGGGGCCGAGGCGTAGGAGTGGCTCGGAGTCGCTTGTTCGGCTTCGAGTAGGCCACTTCGCTCCGAACCCGGTACCATTCGGGTGGACGTCGGGACCGTGGGTCCCGATGGTCGGCCGACGTAGCTCAATTGGCAGAGCAATCGCCTTGTAAGCGATAGGTTAGGGGTTCAAGTCCCCTCGTCGGCTCTCTTGCTCCCAGGCTCGGTCACACGACCGGGCCGGAGTCGTTTCGGGCCCTCGTTCGCGATGCCGGCGAGGGTCAGGTTTCGAGGTACACGCGAACGCCCGTGGTCGAGCACCCCAGACCGCCCCAACCGATCACCGTGTCATCGGCGATGGGGACCGAAGGGCCGCAGTAGTCGGACAACTCCTGGCGTTGAAAGCGTTGGATCTGCTCGGTCTCGGGGTTCCAGAGACTGAACTCTCCGGGGCCGGTGGCCAGTAGGCCCAAGCCGCCCACGGTGCCCATGTCTCCCGCGAGCAAGGGGTGGGTGGTCGCCCAGACGGGAGGGCGGAAGGCGGCATGGTCCGTTTCGGCCACCAGGTTCGAGTGTCCGTTCGGACCGAGCTCGTACAGGCTCGCGCCTTCCTGGTCTCGCAACGCGAGGAGAACCTTGCCACCGGGAGAGGTCGCCAGGCCGACGAAGACGTTCTCCGGATCGGTCTTCACGAGTTCGGGTGCTTCCTGGAACGAGGTGGAGCCGGCGTCCACGCTGAACGACGTCAGAAACACACCGGTGGGGGAACCCCCGACGGCCACCACCATCCCGTTCGCGAACGTCAGGTCGTACACGGTCAACGCCTCGTCCGCGCTTTCGATGGGGATGGTGCGCCAGGTGTCCTCTTCCACCGAGTACACGAGGAAATCGTTCTGCCTCCGCTCGCTGTGTCCACCCGCGAAGACCACGTGTTCTCCGGCGACCACCCCGCGCGCCGAGGACCTGCCCTGCGGCGCTTGTGCGATCGGTTCCCAGGAATCCTGTTCGGGGTCGTAGAGAGCCCCGTCCCGGGCCAGGTGCCCGTCGGGGTCGCCGGAGTGAGTCGAGGTGAACCCTCCCCAGACCAGCATCCGTTCTCCGACCATGACGGTGCTGTGACGCGTTCGGGGCTTCAGGTCGTTCTCGGCGAGGAGACGCCAGGAACCGGTCGTGGGAGAGTAGGCGGCACCGTCGGGGAAGGGTTCGTGCTGGTTCGAACCGTGTCCTCCCCAGACCAGGACCTCCTCGCCGGACCAGACGAGTCCATGGTCCTGCCGTCGGTCGAGTGGGGATTGAGGAAGGGCGCTCACTGAAACCTTCAGTTCAGCTGAGTCCTGGAGTGGAGCACAGGAGACGGCTGCGGACAGCAGGGCCGGCAATGGCACCATCGCCGCGAACACACGCTTCATCCGACCACGCTTTCCCAGGGGAGTGTCGAGCCTGCGCAGTCTAGGGTGTGGTGGTCGGGCGTGGGCTCATCGAGTGAGCCGAAGTCCGGCCGGAACCCGAGCCTCAACGTCCATCGGTTCCGTGCCCACGGTGGGGCCGTACGCGTGTGACCGGGTGGACCGGGGAAGACTGAAGGGACCGAGTACTCGACCCTGGGAGCCGCCCGGTGACAGCGGACCCGACCCCCGAACAGTGGCGGAATCGGATGGTGGAGGTCCTACGCCGGCCCGGCGTGGTGGGAGCGGAGTTCCTTTCCCCACGGGTCGAGCGGGCGCTGCGCATGGTGCCGCGCCACCTCTTCATTCCCGAGGCCGATCTGCCACAGGCGTACGACCCCTTCAGCCCGGTCATGACCAAACGCGACGAGGAGCAGGTCGTCGTCAGCTCGGTCTCCGCGCCGCAGATCCAGGCGATGATGCTCGCTCAGGCGGACCTTGGGCCTGGAGACCATGTTCTGGAGGTCGGTTCGGGTGGTTACAACGCGGCTCTGATCGCCGAGGTGATCGGACCCCAGGGCGAGGTCACCACCGTGGACATCGACCCCGACATCACGGATCGAGCCCGGACACTACTGGACGCCAACGGTTACGAGCGGGTGCGGGTGGTCACCGCCGACGCCGCTCATGGGGTCGAGGAAGGTGCTCCCTACGACGCCATCATCGTCACGGCCGGGGCTTGGGACATCCCGCCCGCATGGGTCGCTCAATTGGTCGAGGGCGGCCGACTGGTGGTGCCGTTGCGGGTGCGCGACCTGACTCGGTCGATCGCCTTCGTCAGGAGCGGAGAGGTGCTGGAGTCGACGTCGGCGCTGGTCTGCGGGTTCGTGTCCATGCGGGGCGAGGACGATCATCAACAGACCCCGCTCCGGCTCAGCGACACCGGCGAGATCGTTCTGGTCTTCGATGACGAGGCACCCACCGATCCGCGCTTGCTGGACCACGCCCTACGTACTCCCAGGGTGGAACTGTGGACGGGGGTGAGGGTCGCTCCTCAGGAGCCGATCGACGGCCTGCAGCTGTACCTGGCCACCACCCTGCCGGGTTTTTGTGTCATGAGGGTCGATCCGGCGTTGGACACGGGGTTGGTCGCTCCGAACAGCCACCGCTTCTCCATGGCC
Source organism: Nocardiopsis alkaliphila YIM 80379 (assembly GCF_000341005.1). GTDB lineage: Bacteria > Actinomycetota > Actinomycetes > Streptosporangiales > Streptosporangiaceae > Nocardiopsis > Nocardiopsis alkaliphila. The sequence continues at coordinate 44,342 of NZ_ANBD01000029.1, forward strand.
GCCGTCGAGGGCGGTGACTTCGCCTACCTGGTCACTCGGCGCACTGGCACCTGGGTCGAGTACGGGGTCCATGGCCTGGGTCCCATGGCGGGGGCGTTCGCGGAGCAGGTAGCGCGGCGGATTCGTGAATGGGACCGGGATCGGCGTGGCGGCCCGGGGCCGCGGATCCAGGTGTATCCGGTCTCCACCCCCATCGACCGGTTGAACGCCGATCGGGTGATCACCAAGCGGCACACCCACATCGCGTTCTCTTGGCCCACACCCTGAACGGGGAAGTGGGCGGGGCCGCATCGGCCCCGCCCCAAGCCCTCAAGGGTCAAGGGCTCTCACGGAAGACCTCTGTTCAGGAGGCGGCGCACTCGACCTCGGGCGTACCGGAGGGCGGGTTGGCACCGGTGAAGCCGAACGAGGTCGACTGTCCGGCCGACAGCGTGCCGTTGTACCCGACGTTGGTCGCGGTGACCCGGCCATCGTTCTCGGACACGATCGCGTTCCACGCCTGGGCGACGGTTCCACCGCCGGAGTCCCACGAGACCGTCCAACCGTTGATGTCCTCTTGGGCCGTCACGGTCACGTTGCCCGAGAATCCGCCGCCCCACTGGCTGCTGATCCGGTAGTCGGCGACACACTCCCCGGTGGGGTCGGTGGGCTCCTCCGTGGGCGGGTCGGTGGGCTCCTCGGTGGGCGGCGGGTCGACCGGTCCACCGTCGCCGCCACCGATGTTCACGTCGACGCAGGCGTAGAAGGCGTTGGTGGTGTCGGCCACGGTCCAGCGGGCCAGCACGGTGTGCTCACCGCTGTAACCGGACAGGTCGACCTGGTGGGAGAGACGGGACGGCGGCTGGGCACCGCCCCCATCGAAGCTGTCGATGAGCTGCCCGTCGATGAAGTATTCCCAATCGGCGGTGGCGTGGTTGGCGGTGATGATCCACTCGAAGGTGGCGGTGGTGCCGACGGGGGTGACGTCCCAGCCGTAGTCGTCGTCATCGAGTTCGGCGAAGATCTCGTTGCCACCGGAACACTGCATCAGGCCTTGGGGGCCCTCGACGCTCTGCGGCTCGTAGCGGATCGGTCCGCAGTCGACGACGCCGGCGGCGCACTGGGCCTGGCGGCTGGGCGGGTCGGAGACGTAGCCGTGCGCGCTGGCGGTGCCCGCGGGCATCAGGGCGAAGATCAACGCGGTGGCTCCGGCGATCGCGGCGGAGGAGCTGAGGAGGTGTTTCTTCAAGGGGGGCATGCCCTTCGTTCGGCTCACGGTTCCCGGGGTCTGCACCACGGGGCCGTAGCGGGGGATGGCCGGACCGTTCCAGTCCGGTCGGGTGGAACGCACAAGCGGGCTCGGGTGCCTCCTGTGCCGGACGGACACCGTTGTCCCAGAGATTCTTGGTCGTACCGATTGCTTCTGGTCATCCGGTGCGACGACCGTAAACAGCGTCTGATCGACCGTCAAGGCCGTCCTCGTGCGGTGGTGACGCCTCTGGGGAGGTCCTGGAGTAAGGCCGCCTGACGTGCTCGGACGACTGGTCTTGTGCCCTTTCGGGAAGCGCGCGCACTCCGAACTGGAAAGACTCTTAACAGATCGCTTTCTGGTCTATCCGAAAAAAGGGGAAGAAAGTGAGCGAGGACGGGTGGAAAAGCTTGGACCTTACCTCGAAGTTAGATCTTCCTTACCTGTCCTCGGCAAGCCCGCTCCATGCTCGATCCGCGCCCACCTCCAGGTGCGCGGCTGATTCGGCCTCATGGGCGGCGGTCGAATCGGCTACCGCCCTGCCGGAGACAACCTGCGGCCTACGGCTTCATCTCCCGCAGGAGGGTCGAGCGAAACGGAGCAGACTCGCGTTCCGGGTGGTCCGGGCCGGCGCATCGACGCCCTGACGTTTCTTCCGGTCATCGAGAACGTGGAAGGATTCCGTGGGGGCGTTGGCCGATGACCCCGCGTTGCACGTTCTGGAAGCGCGCTGGAGCGGCAGGCCCGAGGAAGCCGAACCCCTCGCTCTGAACCTCGTAAGAACCGGACCGACCCTTCGCCACCGAGCCTCGCCGGCCGACGTCCGCCGCGACCTGGGGCGGACCACTCGGGCCGTGCAGGAGTACGAGCACCTCCTCGACCAATGCGGCGGGACCGCGCGTGGAGCCGTGATGTGGCGGCACCTGGGCAAGACGCACTTCGTCGATGGTGACTACGGGGCGGCCGTCCAAGCGTTCTCCGCGGCTCACCGACTCCGTGTTCGTGACAGCGCGGCGGCAGGTCTCATCGTCTCGTCACACGCCGCGCTGCGACGACCCCAGAGCCTCCTCGATGACCAGCGCAGGGCCGGGGAAGGGGGATGTGCCGATCAGCGAAGAGCGGTCTTCGGGGGCTTCTCCCGCAAAGCCCCATAGGCCAGTAGGTAGGGCGGAATCCCCCTGATCCACGGCACCCGTTCGGCCATCCGCAACGGCAATGGCGGGCTCTGGCGTCCCAGGTCGACACGCCCCTCCAACGCGGGCAGGATCGCCCGGCGGTGCGCCACACGTTGCAGATCCTGGATCAGCGCCGTGACGGGCAGGCGGCGCCGCTGCACGGCGGCCACGTCGGCCCGTGTCACCCTCCCACGCCGCAACGGCCCCTCCAGACATCGGGCGGTGGCCACCGCGTCCTGCACGGCCAGGTTGATACCGATCCCTCCCACCGGCGACATCGCGTGCGCGGCGTCGCCGATGCAGAGCAACCCGGGTGTGTGCCACCGCTTCAACCGATCGACCCGCACGTCCAGCAGTTTCACGTCATCCCAACCGGCCACCAATCGGCGCCCCTCGAACCACGGAAACTGCCGGACCAACCCTTCGTTGAACTCCTTCAGGGGCTGAGCCCGGTTCCGTGCGTCGGCGCCCTTGGGGATGATCGCCGCCGCCTGGTAGTACTCCCCCCGGTCGATCAGGATGTTGAACCTGCCCTCGCCCATTCGTGCCACTCCGCCCGAGGGGTCCTCGGAGTCACGGGGCAGTCGGAACCACTGCACGTCCATCGGAGCGGAGAAGTCCCGCGACCCCAACCGGGTCAGCCCACGCGCCAGGGAATCGCGACCGTCGCAGGCCACCGTGATCAACGCCCGAACCTCACCGGTCTCCCCCTCGCGAGTGCGGTACCGGACCCCGTTGATCCGGCCTCCTTCCTCGATGAAGGAGGTCGCCTCGGTGTTCATCCGCAGGGTGAAACCGGGCTCCTGGGAAGCAGAGCCCGCCAGAAGGTCGAGAAGGTCCCACTGGGGGACCATCGCGATGTAGTTGTAGGCGCTGCGCATCCGACCGAAGTCCGCCAAGGTCACCAAACGCCCGTCGGGGCCTACGGGCAACCGGACCCGATCCACGCGACGCTGGGGCAGCCTCGCGAACCGTTCGGCCAGTCCGAGGTCGTCCAACAACTCCAACGTCGAGGGATGCACGGTGTCGCCCCGAAAGTCCCGCAGGAAGTCACCGTGCTTCTCCAGCACGGTGACCTCCACACCGCACCGGGCGAGCAGCAGGCCCAGGACGATTCCGGCGGGGCCACCGCCGATCACACAACACGTCGTTCGGGACATGGGGCCACCTCGACCGTGGAGTAGGTGTTCGGGACCTCAACCTACAAAGCTCCGGATCGCGTGTACAGGAAGGCGTGCGCTGGGAAATCGCCGGCGCTCGCTACCGGTCGGCCGTTAGGCTTTCGAGCCATGGACGCATCGATCCCCGTGGTACCCCCGGACTGGCGTGATACCAACCGTGCCCACTGGGACGAACGCGTCCCCCTCCACGTCGCGAGCGACTTCTACGATCTGGACGGCTTCATGGCCGGTCAGGAGGCGTTGCGGGATTTCGAGTTGGTCGAGGTCGGTGACGTCACCGGGAAGTCGCTGCTACACCTGCAATGTCACATCGGATTGGACACTCTGTCATGGGCTCGGCACGGAGCCGCTCGGGTGGTGGGTCTGGACTTCTCCGGTCCGGCGGTGGAGGCCGCACGTGGGATCGCCGCCCAGATCGGTATCCCTGAAGCACGGGCGGGTTTCGTGCGGGCCGACGTGTACGACGCCGTCGAGGCAGTGCCCGAGGGGTCCTACGACATCGTCTACACGGGGGTGGGCGCGTTGTGCTGGCTGCCCGACATTCGGGAGTGGGCTCGGGTGGCCGCCTCGCTTGTGGCCCCCGGTGGATTCCTCTACCTGGCGGAGTTCCACCCGTTGACGGACGTTCTCGACGACGAGACCGGCACGAAGGTGGTGCACGACTACTTCGCGCGCGATCCCCACGTGTACGAAGCCGCTGGTACTTACGCGGACCACAAGGCCCTGACCCGGAACAACCGGACCGTGGATTGGCAGCACCCCATCGGTGACGTGGTGTCGGCTCTGGCCGCGGAGGGGTTGCGGCTGGAGTTCCTACACGAACACGACGTGTCGCTCTTTCCCCGCTTCGACTCCTTCGAGCGGGGAGACGACGGGTACTACCGCTTCCCGAAGGGGCGTCCGGCGATCCCGTTGATGTACTCCCTGCGGGCGAGCAAGCCGTAGCGGCCAGAGCGAAAAGGGCGCTTTGGTGCAGGGTTCGGAGGACTTCCGCAAAGAAATTTCAGGGATTTGGGTCACCCTCCGGAGAAGGGTGGGGCCGCTGTGATCAGTGGGAACGCCGGACCGTGCCGAAGGGGCACGAGTCGATCCCCGCTCGGGCCGCCGACGATGCCCGCAGAGCGCCTTTTCTGATGGCACAATGACCAACCGTACGCGCCATCGGTCCTGGTTTGTCGGTGGACGCTCGTGCCATTCCTACCTTTTGAGCACCATGCCGACACGGAACCACGGTCGGTGGTCGGAGTGATACCGCATGTTTCCAGCGACCCCTTCCACCACGGAGCCACTCCCCGAAGGCCTCCTCACGCCGCTCGCCCATCGGCCCCGCTGACGTCCTCTCCTTCCGAGCCACTCCAATCCCCCGCCTTGGGTCCTTGACGTCCCTTCCCAGCCCGCTTTCGACGTGAATCGACCGACACATGCTGTTGACAGCCACCGTGCCCCCGGTGGAGCCCGTCACCGGGCAGATCTGGTCGTGGGTCCTCGCCGCGAGCACCGTCGCCCTCCTCGCGGCCACGGCCTATCTGATCTTCCGGTTGACGCAGAGCCGAAGGCACGCCACCAGTGCGGCACGGCACCACGCCAGACTCCTCGATGAGGCCCGCGCCGAGACCGCACGCGCCCAAGCCCAGGTCGACAGGTTGCGCGCGGCCCTGGCCGAACGCGACCGGTCCGCCAGGGCGATCACCGAGGAGGTCCTCCCCCTGGTGATGAGGCGAGTGCGCGAAGGTGCCTCCACCGACACCATCATGTCGGAACTCGGTGAACCCGATCCGGCCACTCGTCCCCTCACCGAATCGGTGACCCGCTCCCTTTGGCGCGGTCACCAGCAGCGGCGACGGTTGCTCAGCGTGGTCAAGGGCTGCGCCGACCGTGCTCGCGCCGGCGTCGCCCAACTGCGCGCCGAGGTCCAAGAACGCAGTCAGCCCTACTGGAAGTCGCTCGACGGCACCGGGACCAACGACCGGATGCGTGAGGACTTCATGGCCATGGAAGCCGGGCTCTCTCGCCTGGAGATGCTCATCCAACGCCTGCTGACCGTGGCCGAAGCGGACCGGATCGGGCGCAACTGGACACGACCGTTGCGAATCGAACGCCTGGTGCGCGCGGCGATCGGCAGCGTGCCCGAGTTCGCCCGGGTACAGATGCACCCTCCGGCCACACCGATGGTGGTCGAGGGCCGCGCGGTCAACTCGATCATCCAGGTCCTGGCCGAACTGATCGACAACGCCACCTCCTTCTCCGCTCCCTCCGAAGCCGTCGTGGTGCACTACGAGAACACCGCGATGCGCTTGGGCGTCCACATCGACGACAGCGGTCTGGCCATGACCGAGGAACAGTTGGCCGACATGCGCCGCCGTTTGGACCCGAGCCGCCCACCGGACATCACCGAACTGTCCGCGAACCAGCTGGGCCTGCTCGTGGTCCGCCGGGCCGCCGACCCGTTGAACATCCGGGTCGACCTCGGCCCCTCCCCGCGAGGTGGGACCCGGGCCACCGTGTGGATTCCCCGCAATGGGATCCTGCGCACCGACGAGGAAGCCCTGGCCCATTCGGCGTCCCTGCCCGGGTCGGGATCGATCCCTTCGGTACCCGCGCCCGCGGTGATACCCGAGCCGGCACCCCAGGCACCCACGGTGCCCACTCCCGTGGCCCCCACGCCCACCCGGCTCTCCGTGGTGGAGCGGTCCGCTCCCACGCCCCGGGAAGAGGCCGACGAACGTCCACGGCAGCTGCCACGCCGACGCCGGGGGGCCACCCTGCCCGACGAGGACACCAAACCCAGAACAGTCGAAGCCCCCCGAGACCCGGCCGCCGCCGGTCGCCGTATCGCCCAGTGGCACGCATACACCCGGCCCACGCCGGTCCCTCCTGCCGAGAATCGTGAGGACTCCTGATGCAGAACAACCTGACCTGGCTCATGGACAAGCTGCGCGAGGTGCCCGGTGTGCGCCACGTGCTCCTGCTGTCCACGGACGGTCTGGTCCGTTCGGCCGACAGCACCCTGGGCCGAGACGAGGCCGACGGACTCGCCGCCTCCGCGTGCGGCCTGCTCGCCACCGGTGGCCAGGTCAACGCCGTCTTCGGCGTCGATGAGCCGGTGCGGACCGTCACCGTCGACCTCGACCCGCACCACCTGCTGGTGATGGGAGCGGGGTCGGGCTCGGCGCTCGCGGTCCTGGCCGACCTCTCCCTCCCCTCCGCGGACCTGGGTGTGGTCGCCACCGAGATGGGACGCCTGGTGGAACGATTGCCCGAACAGCTCGCCACGCCGAGCCGTCACGGCGGTGAGGTCGGAACCTCGTGATAGATCCCGACGTGCCCGATGGTCTCTACATGATCGTCGGTGGGCGTAGTGGAACCTCACTGCGGCTGGACCCCTTCACGCTGGTGGTCACCGAACGCTCCGACACCACGGGGCTGACCCTGGAACAAGCCGACATCGTGAGGCTTTGCGAGCGACCGATCACCCCCGCCGAAATCAGCGCGTGCCTGACGATTCCGCTGGGTGCGGTCACGATCCTGCTGGCCGACCTCATCGACCAGGGCCACGTGAGTCTGCGTTCGGTGGGCAGGCCCACGCGTCGGTCCGCCGATCCGTCCGCCTTCTCTTCCCCGGCCGACGACCGTCAACTCTTGGAGAAACTGCGTGTTGGGCTCATCAACCTCGCACTTTGATCCCCCCTCTGGTGAACCCATGTCCCACCAAGACCGGGTCTACCAACCCCTGGCGGCGTCCGCGACGATCCCCATGAAGATCCTCGTCACCGGGGGTTTCGGAGTCGGCAAGACCACGTTGGTGGGTGCGATCAGCGAGATCACCCCGCTGACCACCGAGGCCGAGATGACCCAGGCGGGGGCCGGTGTCGACGAGGGTCTGGAACTGAGGCCGGACAAGACCACGACCACGGTCGCCTTCGACTTCGGTCGGATCAGCATCGACGAACAGATCGTCCTCTACCTGTTCGGGGCACCGGGCCAGGAACGCTTCCACGCCTTGTGGGAACGGCTCTGCCAGGGGGCGGTGGGCGCCATCGTGCTCGTCGACACCCGTGACGCGGAGGGTTCCTTCGCCGCCTTGGACCGGGTCGAACGGGCGAAACTGCCCTATCTCGTCGCCCACAACCCCTTCGGTGACGAGGCGGAGCGGTGGAGCCTGGAGGAGATCCGCGCCAGCCTGGACGTCGATCCTGGAACGCCGCTGCTGCGGTGCGATGCCCGTGATCCCGCACAGGTGCGCGAAGCCTTGGCCGCTCTGGTCCAGCACCGTCAGAACCTGTTGGAACAGGAGGGGGCTGATGAGTGAGATGAACACCGAGGCCGGACACCCCGAGCTCGACATCCCCATCCCGGATACGCATCGGGACGCGATCAGTCTGCTCGACGAGCACTACCAGCGGGACTCGCCCGGCCTGTTCGCGAAGATGCGTCGCCGTCACGGCCCGGTGGTGCCCGTCCTGATGGCCTGGGACGTACCCGCCTGGCTGGTGATCGGCTATTCGGAGCTGCTCCAGGTGACCTCCGATTCGGAGCTGTTCGCCCGGTCCTTCCGGCGATGGAATCTGGGAGATCGGGTACCGCCCCAGTGGCCGATGTGGCCACTGGTCGGAGGCGGCTTCGCCACGGAGTCGATGCTCTACACCGAAGGCGAGGAGCACCGGCGTCGTTCGGGTGTGCTCGGTGACGGCTTCGCCCGCATCGATCAGTGGGAGTTCGAGGAGTTCTGCCGTAGGGCCTCGCGCCGGCTGATCGAGGAGTTCGCGCAAGAGGGCGAGGCCGAGTTGATCCTCGCCTACGCGCAACGGTTGCCGGTTCTGGCTTTGGGGTGGGCCGTGGGCGCCCCGGAGAAGTACCACGACGACCTGGTCACCGGGTTCCTCCAGCTCATGGGAGCGGTGGGCGGCGACCCCAACGAGGGGATGGTCAAGGTGCAGGCCGTCTGCGACGAGTTGGCCGAGCAGGCCCTACGTGAACCCGGGCCCCACATCGCCTCCCACCTGGCGCACAGTGGGCTCGGTCTGACCCGGCAGCAGCTCAGTGCCGACATCTACGTCTCCATCATCGCCGGCCACCAGACGTGCGCCAACTGGATCGGCAACACCATCAGGCTGATGCTGACCGACCAGACGCACGCCAACGCACTCACCCGTGGCCGTCGTTCGGTGACCGACGCCGCACGTGAGGTCCTCAAGGACGACAGCCCCACCCAGATCTTCGCGGGACGTTGGGCGACTCGTACGACCCAGCTGGCCGGCACGACCATCCAAAGCGGTGACCTGGTCATGTTGGGTCTGGCCGCCACCCACCAGGATCCGCTGTTCCGTCCCCCCGGCCAGGTCCGCCAGCGACACCACAGCCGCGCCTACCTGTCGTTCTCGCACGGTCCCCACGGTTGTCCGCACGCGGCCCGTACCCTGGCCGAGATCATCACGGTCACCGCCCTGGAGACCCTTCTCACCCACCTCCCCGATCTGCATCTGGCCGTCCCCGCCGACCAGTTGCGTTGGCAGCCCCAGGTCCTGATCCGGGCCCTGGAATCGCTGCCGGTCCGCTTCACCCCACCCGTCGTTTCCGCTGATCCCCTTGGAGACTCCCTGTGGCTCTGAACCTGTCCAGACCGGTCCACCAACTCGATCCCCTCAGCCCCGACCTGCACGAAGACGCCACGAAGATGCGTGGACACGGCCCCCTCGTTCCGGTCGAGTTGCCCGGTGGCGTGGTGATGTGGGGCGTGGTCGGTGACGAGGCGGGCCGCAACATCCTCAAGGACAACGCCCGTTTCGCCAAGAGTCCCAAGTATTGGCGGGCGCTCCACGAGGGGGAGATCCCGCAGGACTGGCCGCTGCTCAGCATCGCGGCCCCTTCCGGGAACTCGGTCGTGAACGCCGATGGCCCCGAGCACCGGAAGCTGCGCCGCCCCTTGGCCCAGGCGCTGACCGCCCGCCGGGTCGAGGCGCTGACCCCGCTGGTCACCTCCCTCGTGGAGCGGCTCCTCGAAGACTTGGAGAAGGCGGCGCGGGCCTCCGAGGACGGCGTGGTCGACTTCCGCTCGCTGTTCGCCTGGCCCCTGCCGATGGGCGTGATCGGTTACCTGCTCGGTGTGGACGAGGCCGACCACGCCGAACTGGGCCGGCTGTACAACGCCCTGTTCGACGACACCCTCAGCGATGGCCGCAACGCCGAACTGAGTCTGCACTCTTGGCTCGACGCCCACGTGGCGAGAATCGAACGAGAGCCCGGCGATGACCTGGTCAGTGCCATGCTGGCGTTGCCGGAAGAAGACCGCCTCCCCCGTGAGGACCTGGTCGTGGCCCTGTACGTGGTTCTGGCGGCCGGCCATGAGACCACCACCCACCTGTTGCTCAACGCCGTGCGCGCGCTCAGCGCACGCCCCGAACAACTAGGGCTCCTGCTGTCGGGCGAGGTGCCCTGGGAGAACGCGGTGGAGGAGACCATGCGTTGGGACTCGCCCACCGCGAACTTCTTCACCCGATTCGCCACCGAGGACGTGGACGGGGCCCAGATCCACCCGGACGCCGCAGGGGTGAGGATCGCCAAGGGCGACCCGGTGTTCGTCTCCTACATCTCCATGGGCCGAGACCCCGAGCGTTACGGTCCCACGGCGGGTGAGTTCGACGTGCGGCGCGGCGACGCGGCCCACACCGGTTTCGGATATGGTGCGCACTTTTGCATCGGTGCGCCGCTGGCCCGACTGGAGGCGGGGATCGCCCTGGAACGGATCTTCGCCCGCTGGCCCGAACTGTCGGTCGTGGGTGAGGTGCCGCGCTCGCCCACGATCGTGGTCAACTCGCACACCCGCCTCGACGTGCGCTTGAAGTAGGTCCGAGGCCGGCGGGCCGCCGGGGTCGTCATGTTCGCCGACCATGACGATCCGGTGGTCCGCAGGCCTGGGTCCCCGCCGTGCTCAGTCCTTCGATTCTCGTGGGTGGACCACGGTGTCCGGGCCCGGATAGATCATGCGCTCCTCGCCGTCGGCGAACCTCACCAGGTAGGGCGGCCCGTCGTGGGCGCCACGGACCTCGATGACCTCCGCCTCCCGCTCTCCCTTGGAACTGCTGACCCCGTGGGTGCGCAGGCGGTCTCCTACTGCCGCTCGCATGGCTCCTCCCCTTATCGACCGTCGCCCCGGTCGACCCGGCGAAGGGTCGTTCAGGGCGCCCCCTAGGATGTCCGGGTGAACAAGGTCGCCCCGGTCATCGCTTTCGTCGCCTTCATGCTCGTCTTCGTGGCCACCAGGACCCCGGCCCAGAACTTCCTGGCCTCCTGGGTGGACCTCGAAGGCGTCGTCCTCGGGCTCGCCTCCCTGGTCGCCTCGATGGCTCTGGCCGCTCTGGCCGCGGGTGCCATCCTGTACGTGTCCCGGCTCTTGGAGTAGCGCTCGGGCTCAGCCGGTGCCGAGGTAACCGTTCGGGTCGAGCACGTACTTGCTCGCCGCGCCCTTGTCGAAGGACTGGTACCCTTCCGGGGCCTCCTCCAGCGGGATCGCCACCGCGTTGACCGCCTTCGCGATCTGGATGCGGTCGTTGAGGATCGCCCTCATCAGTTCACGGTGGTACTTCATCACCGGGCACTGTCCGGTGAAGAACGCGTGCGACTTCGACCAGCCCAATCCGAAGCGGATCGACAAGGAACCCTCCTTGGCGGCCTCGTCCGCCGCTCCCGGGTCACCCGTCACGTACAGGCCGGGGATACCGATGGAACCGCCCGCCTTGGTGACGTCCATGGCGTCGTTCAGGACACTCGCGGGGGCCTCCTGGCCGGCCTTCTTCCCGCTGCCGTGCGCTTCGAAGCCCACCGCGTCCACCGCGCTGTCCACCACCGGGGAACCCAGGATCCGTTCGACCAGTTCGCCGGGGGTGCCCTCGGAGATGTCGATGGTCTCGCAGCCGAATTCGCGCGCCTGGGCCAGTCGCTCCTTCTTGGAGTCGCCGACGATCACCACCGCCGCGCCCAGGAGCTGAGCCGAGGCCGCCGCCGCCAGGCCGACGGGCCCCGCACCCGCTACGTACACCGTTGAACCCACGGTCACCCCGGCGGTCACACAACCGTGGTAACCGGTGGGCAGGATGTCCGAAAGCATGGTCAGGTCCAATATCTTGTCCATGGCCTGATCGCGATCGGGGAACTTCAGCAGGTTCCAGTCCGCGTAGGGCACCAGCGCGTACTGTGCCTGTCCACCGACCCAGCCGCCCATGTCCACGTAGCCGTAGGCCGAACCCGGGCGGTCGGGATTGACGTTCAGACAGATCTCGGTACGCCGCGTCTTGCAGTTGACGCAGCGCCCACAGGAGATGTTGAACGGGACCGAGACCAGGTCGCCGACCTTGACGAACTCCACGTCGGGGCCGGTCTCGACCACTTCGCCGGTGATCTCGTGCCCCAGCACCAGGCCTTCGGGCGCCGTGGTGCGACCGCGGACCATGTGCTGGTCACTGCCACAGATGTTGGTGGCGACGACCTTCAGGATCGCCCCGTGCCGGACCTGGCGTCCCACGTTGTCCGGGTTCACGCCGGGGCCGTCCTTGAGTTCGAACTCCGGGTAGGCGATGTCCTCGACCGAGACCCGCCCGGCCCCTTGGTAGACCACTCCTCTGTTGCCGGTCATCTTCCTTCCCACCTCTCCGCCGCCGGTGTGGCGACGACCGTCGTATGAGGAAAGCCTCCTGTGGGAGGCCTTGCCCCTCTCGTATCCGCGGAGCAGGGGAAATAATCGGTCCGGTGGGTTCGGGTCTGGTCAGGGGCGGCCACGGGAACCCTCGTTTTCGGGACCGTGGAGGTGGGTCGCGAGTTCGAGGAAGCCGACCGCGCCGCCCGAACGGACGCGGTGGTCGGCGTAGGGGACGCGGCCGCTGAGTTGATACCCGTTGGCCGCATACGGCCAAAGAAGGTGGATGTCGAGTCCTTGGGTACGGGAGTGCGTACCATCGCCACTCCGAGGGGGCGGGTTCAGGGAAGGGTCCTCCCCTTGGTGGTCCGATCGGGGCCGAAACGGACCGGTCGGCGAGGACGGGCAGGGAAGAAGCCCGGGTGGGCGTGTACGGGCACGCCCACGATGGAGGGCGTCCGGTGGGGTGTGGGTTCCGCCGGGCGCCCTTCGGGTTCGCGGAGACCGAGCGGGTGCTTTCGAACCTCGGATGAAACACTCCGTTCATGCTCGGCATCACCGACCTGCCCACCTACCTGGCAGGACTCATCCTGATCGTGCTCCTACCGGGGCCCAACTCGCTGTACGTGCTCTCCGTCGCGGCACGTGGGGGAACTCGAGCCGGGTACACGGCGGCCGCAGGGGTCTTCACCGGCGACGCGGTGCTCATGGTGCTGGCCGCCGCCGGAGCCGCCACCTTGTTGAGGACCAACCCCCTGATCTTCGCGATCGTCAAGTACGCGGGTGCCGCCTACCTCATCTGGATGGCGATCGGGATGCTGCGTTCCGCGTACGCCATGTGGAGCGCTCGGCATCGACGGGCGCAGGAACAGCGCGCCGCCGACGCTTCGGGTGGTGGTGCCGTGGGAGAGCGCCCCTATCGCCGAGCCCTCCTGGTCTCCCTGTTCAACCCGAAGGTGATCCTCTTCCTGATCTCCTTCTTCGTACAGTTCGTCGATCCCGCCTACGCCCATCCCGCGCTGTCCTTCCTGGTCCTGGGCCTGCTGATGCAGCTCGTCACCTTCCTGTACCTGACCGCGGTGATCTTCGGCGGGACCCGGCTGGCGGCGGTCTTCGGACCGAGCCGACGGCTCACGGCCGGGGCCACCTCGGTGACGGGCGCCCTCTTCCTGGGATTCGCGGTGAAGCTCTCGCTCAGCAGTGCCTGAGCGTGGTGGCAGGGGGCGCTGGAAGGAGGAATGACGATCCCCTGATCTGTGGGAGTGGTTCGCCCTGCCACGACCCCGAGCACTCGGATGATCCGAGCCCGCTCGGAGATGGTGCCGGTCAGCGGGGGGGCGAGGCCGACGAGGAGGTGGCGGACGACCTCGGGCAGGCCCTTCTCCACGTCCGTGACCGCCTTGTCCGCGCTCAGGGACGCGAAGCCGTGCAGGGTGGAGGCGAGCGTGAAGGCGATGGGGTCGCCTTCGATGATCCCCCTCCCGTCGCCCATGGGTGATGGGATCGAGGAGGATGGTCGGCGGGGCGGCGCGTGGGTCTTGGTGATGGTAGGGGCGGCGGTGGACCGCGTTCAGCGGCACAAGGGGATGTCGGCGGCGCCGGCATCGTTGTCATTGCACCCTTCCGGCCGGGCCCCTACGTTGAGAAAATGACCGAGAAAAGCATCCACCTACCCGACTTGAGCGGTCGCGCCGTCGTCATCACCGGAGCCAACAGTGGCCTGGGCTTGGAGGCCGCCAAGATCCTGGCCGGGCGTGGAGCCCGCGTGGTCCTGGCCGTACGCGACACCGCCAAGGGCGAGGAAGCCGTCCGGGAGGTCCCGGGCGAGACCGAGGTTCGTCGTCTCGATCTGGCCGACCTGGCCTCGATCCGCGAGTTCGCGCGAGGATGGAAGGGCGACCTCGAACTCTTGATCAACAACGCCGGGCTCATGGCCATCCCGAGGTCCCGAACCAAGGACGGCTTCGAGACCCAGTTCGGCGTCAACCACCTCGGTCACTTCGCTCTCACCAACCTGCTCCTGGAACACGTCACCGGCCGGGTCGTCACCGTCTCCTCCGGGTTGCACGCGGGGGCCACCGGGATTCACTTCGACGACGTGAACCTCGAACGGGGCTACACCCCCTACCGGGCGTACAACCAGTCCAAACTCGCCAACCTGCTGTTCACCTTGGAGTTGCAGCGCCGGTTGGAGGAAGCGGGCTCCCCGGTCCTGGCCGTGGCCTCGCACCCCGGCTACGCCGCCACCAACCTCCAAGGTCGCACCGAGAAGGTGTGGGAGGACCGGTTCATGGGGGTGCTGACCAGGCTCGTCGCGCAGAGTGCCTTCGCCGGTGCGTTGCCCACGATCTACGCCGCCACCCAGGACGTGCCGGGAGCCGCCTACGCCGGTCCCACGGGGCTGTTCATGAGAGGCGCCCCCGGCCTGGTGCGGCGAAGCGCCGCGGCTCAGGACACCGCCGCCGCCCGACGGTTGTGGGAGCTGTCCGAGGAGATGACCGGCGCCTCGTTCCCACTGTGAGTCGCACCATGGGACGCGAACGAACGGCGGCCCCAAGGCGATGATCCGCCTCGGAGCCGCCGGGTCTGGCACGGGACGTGGATCACGGGGTGAGCGTGAGTTCGTCCGTGCTCGCCTCGCGGACGGCCTCCTCCGTCACCGCCCACGGCAGCGACGAACCCTGCGCCCACAGCTCCAACTGGTCGTCGTAGTTGCGGTGGAAGGCGTGCCCCGAGTTGCCGGTCAGGTGGATCCAGGTGGAGGCGTCCCGGTCGGCCAGGTCCACGACCATCCGCATGGACGGGACCGCGGTGATGCCGTAACCCTCGGCCGCGTTCCACCCGGTCGCGTTGACGATGCTGGAGCCACCCGAACTCTCCACCGGGCCACGGTTGAACAGCCACTCCACCGGGCCGATGCCCGAGGTGCCGAACGACTCGTGGGTCGCGGTGAGGGTGTGCAGGTCGCCCCAGCGCCAGTCGGCCGGGGTGTCGCCGAGCAGGTCGGTGAGCTCCTCGGTGGCCTCGTCCATGGCGGCGGCGAGTACCGCGTCGCGGCCGTCGACCTCTTGGCCGTCCCACCATGGGGACTCGGGGTCCTGCAGCAATTCGGTCACCACGTACATGCCGCGTGAGCTGCTGTTCATGGTCACCTCGCCCATCTCGTCGAAGAGCAGGGGGAGCAGGTGGCGCCAGGTGGCGTTGTAGAAGGCCGCGCCGGCGGAGTCGGGTTCGTTGAAGTGGTCCCACTCGGCCAGTTCGGACTGCGCCTCGGCGGTGGTGCCGTCCACGTCCACGTCCAGCAGGTACGGGGTGATCTCGACCGCCGCGCCGTGATGGGAGTCCATCAGGACACGTTCCATGTCCTGGACCGTCACCGGCCCTTGGGCGATCGCCTCGGCCAGCAGGTCGTTGATCCGCTGACTCCGGTAACCGTAGTCCCAGTCGCTGGTGAGGAAGTGTTCGTAGTCCTCGTCGACCACCGACTGGTTGGCGGTGACGATGACCCCGGACTCGGGGTTGAACACGCTGGGCAGCTCGTCGAAGGGCAGGTACTCCTCCTCCCAGTCGTGGCCGGAGACCCAGCCGGGCACGGGCCAACGACCGTCGCCCTCGCCGCGCACCGGCACCAGGCCGGGGGACTGATAACCGATGTTGCCCTCGTTGTCGGCGTAGATGAGGTTCTGCGCGGGCACCTCGAACTTCGACGCCGCGTCGCGGAAGCCGTCCCAGTCACGGGCTCGGTTCAGGGCGAAGACGGCGTCGGCGGTCGTGCCCGGCTCCAGGGCGGTCCATCGCAGGGAGACCGCGTAGGGCGCGTCGTCGCCCTCGGAGGGGTTGGCGCCGACCTCGCTCAGGTTCGCCCCGACCTCGGTGTCGGACAGGATGGGGCCGCGGTGGGTGGAGCGGATGGTGATGTCCACGTCCTGGCCACCGGAGACCTTGATGGTGTCCTCGATGATCTCCAGGGGAAGTTCCTCACCGTCCACCACGTAGTGGTCGCCCTCCACCTGTTCCAGGTAGAGGTCCATGACGTCCGGGTTGAGGTTGGTGAAGCCCCAGGCGATGGACTCGTTCTGACCGATGACGATTCCGGGCAGTCCGGAGAACCCGAATCCGCTGACGTCGAAGGGGCACTCCTGGGTCACCTCGGTGCAGTGCAGGCCCATCTGGTGCCACGTGGACGGCATGGAGGCGCCCAGGTGCGGGTCGTTGGTCAGCAGGGGAGCGCCGGTGTCGGTGTGTTCACCGGAGATCACCCAGGAGTTGGAGCCCAGGTCGGGGCTGCTGGAGGGACCGAGGAGGTCGGGGATGGCCTCGTGGATCCTGTCCAGGCCGTCGAGGGCGGCGAGGGCGTCCTCGGGCAGGTCCGGGGCGGGCGACAGGTCGGCCTCGGGGGCGGTGCCGTCGTGCTCGTCGGTATCGGTGATGGGGGCGTGGCGCTCGGTCGGGTAGGCCGGGTACAACTCCTCGATCCGTTCCCGGTCGAGTCCGTTGGCGAGCAGGTGGGCGCGGGCGGTTTCGTCTTGGAGGTTGCCGCCCAGGTCCCAGGCCATGGCCTTGAGCCAGGCGAGGCTATCGGTGGGGGTCCAGGGTTGGACGGTGTAGTCGTCGGCGGTGATGCCCAGGAGTCCGTACTCCAGACTCGCGGACAGACCCTGGTTGTCGTCGAGCCAGGCGTTCACCCCGGCGGCGTAGGCGTCCAGGTAGAGCCGGGTCTCCTGGGAGAGGAGGTCGTACTCCTGCTCGGCGGTCCGTCGCCAACCCATGGTGCGCAGGTAGACGTCCGTCTCGACCTGGGCCTGGCCGAACAGTTCGGCGGTGCGGCCCGCGGTGACGTGGCGACGGAAGTCCATCTCCCAGAAGCGGTCCTGGGCGTGGGTGAAGCCTTGTGCGATGAACAGGTCCTCGGCGTTGTCCGCGTACACGTGCGCGACCCCGTGGTCGTCCCGTAGCACGGTGACCGGCGAGTTCAGTTCCGACAGGCCGAGTTCTCCGTCCGTGGTGGGGAAGGAGCGTCGTACCGCCCACACACCCAACAAGGACGCGATCAGTGCAAGTGACGCTATAACCGCCACAAAGCCCAAAAGGACACGAAGGAGGACACGCTTACGCAATACACCCATGGCGGAAGCGTAGAGTGCCCCACCTCACGTGCTCTAGGTCTCATGCTCTGACTGGTCCTAATTGTTACCAACTGGTAGGTCCGCTTTCGCGGTGCGTAGCGGAAGGGGCACGCGGAGGAAGACGGCCAGGCCCATGAGACCGAAGTAGATGCCCATGCGTTCGGGATCAGAGCCGGGCACCCGCGTCGATGGCCTCGGCGCGCAGCGCGGCCACCAGCTCGGCGGCCGGCAGCTCCCGGCAGCGACGAAAACCCGTACCGGCCCACAACGCCATGCCCTCGGGGTCGGCGACTCGAGTGGCCGCCGCGCGCAGCGGTTTGGTCATGTGGTGCACCTGCGGGTAGGCGCTGGGGGCGTCCTGGTGCTCGCGCATGAAGCGGTTGGTCAGTCCGCGCGCCGGTCGCCCGGTGAACGCGTACGTCAAGGAGGTCCGGGTGAAGGAAGGATCGACGAGTGCGGCCTTGTGCGGTGGCCGGGCACCGCTTTCGGGGCAACGCAGGAACGCCGTGCCCAGTTGCACCGCCATCGCCCCCGAAGCCAAGGCGGCGGCGATGTCGGCACCGTCCATGATCCCGCCGGCGGCGATGATCGGCACGTCCACCGCGCGGGCCACCTCGGGCAGCAACTCGGCCAAGGGGCGGTCGTCGCCGCGTGCGGGATCGAAGGTGGCGCGGTGGCCACCGGCCTCCACCCCTTGGACGCACACCCCGTCCGCACCCCGGGCCACGGCGATCCGGGCCTCCTCGACCGTGGTGACGGTGACGACCGTCGTCGAGCCCACCGCGCGGATCCGGTCCAGGACCTCCTCGGAGGGACAACCGAACGTGAAGCTCACGAGCCCGACCCGGGCTTGGAGCAACAGGTCGACCTTGGTCGTCCAGTCATCCTCGTCGTACCGGGCGGGCCCCACCTCGGTCCCCAAGCGGCGGGCGTCCTCGATGAGCTCGGATCGGTAGGCGTCCAGATCCACGCTCGGTTCGAGGGCGCCGGAGGGGACGAACAGGTTGACACCGAACACGTCCGTACCCGAGGCCCGCACCGACTCGATCCGCTCCGCGAGGGTTCCCGCGTCCAGGTAACCGGCGGGAAGCGACCCCAGGCCGCCGGCGCCGCTCACCGCGACCACCAGGTCGGGAGTGGTCGCGCCCCCGGCCATCGGCGCCTGGATGATCGGACGCTTCGCCAACAACCGTGACAGGTCCATGGCCGCTTTCTCCCCCGTATCGACTGGCCGCAGATTATCAGCGGGGGAAACGCGCTTTTCGAGTGGGCCGGTCCCTGCCTGAACCGCTCGTTGGATCGGTTCTCGAAATCGTGTTTTCCGAGGTGATGAATTCGGTGGACTCGGGAAAGCAACGTGTCAGAACGAGTGACGTGGCGCCGGCGATGACGGAGACCGTGGCCAGGAGCGTCACCGCTGTGGGGACACCCCACAGTTGCCAGAGCCAACCGAAACCGAAACTGGTCGCGATACCACCGAGCGCGGCCAGGGCCGTGATCGCGGAGAACATGGTGCTCCGGTTGGCGTCGGGGAACATCAGTTGGTACCAGACCCCCGCCACCACGCCCGCCAGGCCGATGAGGAGTTCGGCCGCGATCAGTCCCACGATCAGCGGGACCACGTCATGGGCGGCCAGCACCACGGGCGTGCCGATCACCATGACGGCCAACGGACCCCACAGGTGTGGTCGTGTGGGATCGACCCAACGCGCGCAGGCGGCCCCCACGGTCAAGGACACGGTCATCGACAGCAGGAACAGGCCGTTGAGCCGTAGGTCCTCCCCGAACCGCTCCACCAGCATCGGCTGCCAGGAGACCACCAACAACACCGTCGCCGACATGGCCCCCACGGCCAGAGCCACCATCGGAGCGAACCGCCGACTGAGCACCAGGGAGACCGACTCCAGCATGATCACGCCGATCCGTCGGTCCGGTCGCCCGGGAGTGGAGGGAAAACACACCGGTGCCGCCAGGGCGAGCAGTAACAGCAACCCACCGCCGCACGCGATCAGCGGCCCAGCGGGCAGCCATGTGCCCGCCACCATGACCAGGGCCGCGCCCAGAGCGGACCCGATCCGCCCCCACAGGCCGCAGATCCGGACGATGCGCGCGATTCGCGTGGTCCGGTCCTCAGAACCGACCCGGTTGATCAGGATCGTCTGCAAGGTCCCCGAATGCAGGGCGAAGCCGATGGTGCCCAGGCACATGCCCGCCAGGGTGAGGGGCAGGGCCGTCACGGTCCCGATCAGCACGAAGCCACTTCCCCACGAGAGCAACCCGCTCACGAGGAGCCTGCGGTGCCCGTACCGGTCGCCCAGGGCTCCGCTCGGTGCCTCCATGACCAGCCCGACGAAGTTGGCCGCGGCGACGATCGTCCCCACCATCCACGGGTCCGCGCCCCGGCTCAGAAGGACCGTCACGAACACCGCACCGTAAACGAAGTCAGCGAGGGAACATCCGAGTGAGTAAAGGGTGAGTCGGGTGAGCAAAGGGGATTCGTCAGATGATTTCCGTGGAGCAGAATCACGCACGGGATCCCCTGTCTTTCGATGGAAGGTATTCCTGGAGGAAATTTTGCCGAAGCTACCACGCGCCACCACTCGAGATCATGCGTTTTCTCTGCTGTCCGACCGATTCCCCGACCAGGAGATCGAGGGGACATCGACCCGACCGACACCCCTTCCCATCGGCCCGGATACGCTCGGCACGACAGACGGACCCCAGGGAGGGAACCACATGACAGTGACCGCGGTCGTTACCGGAGCCAGCAGCGGGATCGGCGCCGCCACCGCGCGTGGACTCGCGGCCGAGGGCTACGAGGTGGTCTTGGTCGCTCGTCGCGCCGACCGGATCGAGGCTCTGGCAAAGGAGATCATCGAGGCGGGCCACAGGGCTCGGAGCCAGGTCCTCGACGTCACCGATCGGGCCGCCGTGGACGCCTTCGCCGAGTCCCTGGAATCCTGTGGCGTACTCGTCAACAACGCGGGTGGTGCGATCGGCGTCGAGACCATCGCCACCGCCGACCCCGCCGACTGGCGGAAGATGTACGAGGTGAACGTCCTGGGCGTGCTCAACATGACCCAGGCCCTTCTGCCCAAGCTCATCGCCAGTGGAGACGGCACCGTCCTGGTGGTCTCCTCCACTGCCGGACACATCGTCTACGAGGGCGGCGGCGGTTACGTGGCCGCCAAGCACGGTGCGCACACCCTGGCGGCCACCTTGCGCCTGGAGTTGTGCGGGGAGCCGGTCCGGGTGGTGGAGGTGGCCCCCGGCATGGTCAAGACCGAGGAGTTCTCGCTCAATCGTCTGCGTGGCGACGAGGCGGGGGCCGAGGACGTCTACGCGGGGGTGCCCGACCCGCTGAGTGCCGAGGACGTCGCCGACACCATCGTGTGGGCACTCACCCGGCCCTCACACGTCAACGTCGACCTGCTGGTGGTCCGTCCGCGTGCCCAGGCCGCCCAGCACAAGGTCCACCGGATCGAGGAGTAGCCCGACCCCTCTTGAAGCGGTGCCGCCGAAGGCCTCCCCCTCGTTCTGGAGGGGGAGGCCTTCGGCGATCGGCGGTGTCCTTCGACCGGCGGGATCGACGAGGCGCCTACTTGGGGTCGAGTTCCTTGCCGAGTAGTTCCACGAGGCCGTCCAAGGCTTCGTCGGCCCCCTCCTCGTCGCAGGTCAAGGTCACGATCTGGCCATGGGAGGCGCCCATGGACATCACGGCGAGCACGCTGCGCGCGTCCACCGCCTTGTGACCCTCGCGGGAGATCATCACGGGCAGGCCGGTCTCGTTGACGGCCTGGACGAACAGGGCGGCGGGTCGGGCGTGCAGGCCCAGTTGGGAGCCGATGGCAACGGTGCGCTCTGGCATGTCGGTCCTTGGAGGGTCTCGTCGTCGGGGCCGGTGGTCCCTGCCCCGTTCATAGCGGTCGGTGGATCAGAGTTCGTCGATCCGCCACAAGGGGTCGGGATCGGGGGTCGAATGGACGCCTTCGGTGGTGACGTCGCCGGGGCCGGGGACCGTGGTCCCGGGCAGGGACACCGCGGCGGTGCCCCAGGCCACGGCCTGACGCAGCCTCTCCTCGAACGTTCCCTGGTGGGCGAGGAAACCGGCCAGCGCGCTGTCTCCCGCGCCCACGGTACTCCGGGTGCGTACCCGGGGGCCGCGTGCCCACAACACCTGATCGGGCTCCACGTACAGGGCTCCATGACCACCCAGGGTGACCAGGGCGGCCTCGTTCCCTTTGGCCAGCACCTCGCGGGCCGCCGAGGTGGCCTCGCCGATGGTGGTCGGGGCGTGGCCGACGAGATCGGCCAATTCCTCGAGGTTGGGTTTGAGCAGGGCCACGGACCCGGTGCCGGTCGCGGCCTCGAGCGGGTCGCCGGAGGTGTCCAGGGCGAGTGGCACACCGTAGTCGGCGGCGAGTTCGGCCACCCGAACGTACAGGTCGACCGGGGCGCCGGCGGGGAGGCTACCGCTGGCCACCACCCAGTGGGGGGCCTTGGCGAGTTCGCCCTCCAAGGCCCGCAGTAGCGCTTGGACCTCGTCGGGAGACAGGGTCGGCCCGGGTGCGTTGATCTTGGTGGTGGTGCCGTCGGCCTCGGTGATGGCGAGGTTGCCACGGGTCTCGCCCTCGATGGGCACGGCGACCCGGGGAAGGTCTCCCAGCAGGGTGCTGAGTTCGGCGCCGCCGCCACCGCCCACGGGCAGGACCGCCCGGGTGTCGATGCCCGCTACGAGCAGGGCGCGGGCGACGTTGACGCCCTTGCCGCCCGCTTGCGCCCGTGTCGCGCGTACCCGCAGGACCTCGCCTCGGACGAGGTCGTCGACCTCCAGGGTGTGGTCGACGCTCGGGTTCGGGGTGAGGGTCAAGATCATGGGAGCTCTTTTCGAGGGGCGCGGCACCCGGTCTGAGTGTGTGACTGTCTTTGATTATGTGTGTTTGTCTGTGTGTGTCAACAGTGTGACGGTCGGCGGAGGGAGGGGTGGGGGTGGCTCCGGGTGGGCTTCTTTCCTGCTCGTCGTTCCTGGGAAGAGAAGGGGTGGCTTGGTCGAGGGGTGGTTCGGGGTGCTGGGATATTGGAAGGAGATACCCCTTGTGTGTCTCAGGCAACACGATTAAACTCACCCAAAACCACACCGAAACACAGGTGAAACCACATGTACGCGGAAGAGCGCCAGAAGGTGATCCTCGAACGTGCCCGCCAGAACGGCCGGGTCGACGTCACGGGGCTCGCCTCGGAGTTCGACGTCACCTACGAGACCATCCGTCGTGACCTCACCGCCCTGGAGCGGCACGGGGTCCTGCGCAGGGTCCATGGTGGCGCGATCCCCGTCGAGCGTTTGGGTTTCGAGCCCGCGCTCAAGGTGCGCGACTCCGTCCTGACCGAGGAGAAGGAGAGGATCGCCAAGGCGGCGCTGGCCGAACTCCCCGAGGAGGGCGCCATCCTCCTCGACGCGGGCTCCACCACCGGCCGACTGGCCGAACAGCTGCCCACGGACCGAGAACTCACCGTCGTCACCAACTCCCTCTCCATCGCCCTCACGCTCACGCCCCGGACCAACGTCAACCTCATGCTGCTCGGCGGTCGCCTGCGCACCAGAACCCAGGCCAGCGTCGACGCTTGGGCCCTGCGTTCCCTCGCGGAGTCCTACGTGGACGTCGCCTTCATGGCCACCAACGGTGTGTCCGTCGAACGCGGACTCACCACACCCGACCCGGCCGAAGCCGAGGTCAAGCGCGCCATGATCGCGTCCTCCAGACGCGCCGTCCTGCTCGCCGACCACACCAAGGTCGGCAACGACCACTTCGCCCGCTTCGCCACCGTCGAAGACCTCGACCTGATGATCACCGACCACGGACTCGCCGATGGCCTCGCCGACGAACTCGAGTCCGCCGGTCTGATGGTCCAGGTGGTCTGAACCCACACCGTCCATCACCTCGGCGGGCCACCACCGCCGCGCCTCTCAGGAGGTTCCCCCTGATGTCCACTCAGCAGAGCGAGGGAAGACTCGCCTCGGTCCGCTCAGGAGTCCAGCGCTTCGGCGGATTCCTCGCGAGCATGGTCATGCCCAACATCGGCGCCTTCATCGCCTGGGGCCTGATCACCGCGTTGTTCATCCCCGATGGCTGGTGGCCCAACGAACACCTCGCCGGACTCGTCGACCCGATGATCATCTACCTGTTGCCGCTGCTGATCGGCTACACCGGTGGTCGCCTGGTCTACGACAAGCGCGGTGGTGTCATCGGTGCGATCGCCACCGTCGGTGTGATCGTCTCCGCGGACATCCCGATGTTCCTCGGCGCTATGGTCGTCGGCCCACTCGCGGCCTACCTGCTCAAGCACTTCGACCGCCTCGTCCAGCCGCGCGTCCCGGCCGGCTTCGAGATGCTCGTGAACAACTTCAGCTCGGGCATCCTCGGCGGTCTCATGGCGGGTCTGGGGCTGTACGCCATCGGACCGGTGGTCACCGTCATCGCCCGTTGGCTGGGCTCGGGGGTGCAGTTCCTGATCGACGTGTCGCTGCTGCCGCTGGTGTCGTTGATCGTCGAGCCCGCGAAGATCCTCTTCCTCAACAACGCCATCAACCACGGAGTCCTCGGTCCCTTGGGCGTGGCTCGCGTGGCCGAGCATGGCAAGGCGATCGAGTTCCTCATCGAGACCAGCCCCGGTCCGGGCCTGGGCATCCTGCTGGCCTGCATGCTGTTCGGTCCCAAGCTCAGCCGGGCCACCGCACCGGGAGCGATCATCATCCACTTCTTCGGCGGCATCCATGAGATCTACTTCCCGTACGTGCTCGCCCAACCGAAGCTACTCCTGGCCGTGATCGGCGGCGGTATGTCCGGAGTGACCACCTTCATGGTCCTGAACGCCGGGCTCGTGGCGACCCCCGCACCAGGAAGCATCCTCGCCCTCATGGCGGTCACCCCGCGCGGTGACCACGTCGCCGTCCTCGCCGGCGTCGCCGTCGGCACGATCGTCTCGTTCGTCATCGCCTCGGCGCTGCTCGGCTTCGGTCGCGCCGAGCGTCGGGCCGAACGCGAGGCGGCCGCCGCTGAGAACGCCACCGGCCAGACCGCTTAGAACCCGCCCCGTCAGGGGCTTGCCGGACCACTCAGTCAGGAGGGCCACATGGCCACCATCGAAGGATCGGACGTCAACAAGCTCGTCGTCGCCTGCGACGCCGGCATGGGCAGCAGCGTCCTGCTCACCTCACAGCTCAAGAAGAGCCTCTCGCCCCACGGCGTCACCGTGGAGCACTCTCCGGTGGACCGTGTGCCCGACGACGCCGACGTGGTGCTGTGCCACGCCGGCCTGGTCGACCGGGCTCGGGCCCGGGTGCCCGACACCGTCGTCATCGGCTTCCAGATGTTCCTCGGCGACCCGGTCTTCACACAGGTGGAGACGGCCATCAGGGAGGGTGGAACCCTTGCCGGCTGACCTCGTCCTGAACGCGGACGCCATCCGCCTCGGTCGCACCGCACGCGACCGCGCCGACGCCATCGACCAATGCGGCCACCTGTTGGTGGAGTCGGGCGCGGTCGAGCCCGGTTACGTGAGGGCCATGCACGAGCGGGAGGCCTCGATCCCCACCTTCATGGGTGAGGGCGTGGCCATCCCGCACGGCACCGACGCCTCCCGTGCCCTCGTGCGCAGGACCGCGCTCGCCATCGTCCAGTTCCCCGAGGGGGTCGATTGGGACGGACCCACCGTGCACGTGGCCATCGCCATCGCCGCGTCGGGAGAGGAACACCTCAAGGTGCTCTCCTCCCTGGCCGGAGTCCTCGCCGATCCCGAACGGGCGGCTCGACTGCGGTCGGCCACCGACCCCGAAGAAGTCCTCGAACTGCTCGCACCCGCTGCGGACTGACCACGTGATCCCCGGTGGACACGGTCCACCACTCGCTCGAACGGTCGGGGCGGCGCCCCCGCCTCGACCTCTCCAGAAAGGCCCCACCATGCTCGTCGCCCGCTTCTACGCCCCTGGGGACATCCGTTTGGAACAGGCTCCCGAACCCGCCCCGGGACCGGGACAGCTCAAGATCGCCGTGGCCAACTGCTCCACCTGCGGTACCGACGTCAAGATCTCCCGACACGGCCACCACCACATCCGTCCGCCTCGGGTGATCGGCCATGAGATCGCGGGCCGGATCGTCGAGGTGGGCGAGGGTGTGGGTGGCTGGACCGAGGGCGATCGGGTACAGGTCATCGCGGCCATCCCCTGTGGGTCCTGTGTCGAATGCTCGGACGGTCGGTTCACGGTGTGCTCGCGACAGGAGTCGATGGGATACCACTACGACGGCGGGTTCGCCGAGTACATGATCATTCCCGAGGCCGTCCTGGCCGTGGACGGTGTCAACCGGATCCCCGACAACGTCTCCATGGCCGAGGCGTCCGTGGCCGAGCCGTTGGCCTGCGTGCTCAACGGCCAAGAGATCGCCGGTATCGACGAGGGCGACAAGGTGGTGGTGATGGGCGCCGGGCCCATCGGTTGCCTCCACGTGCGCCTGGCCCGGGCCAAGGGCGCCTCCCAGGTGTACCTGGTGGACCTGAACCGAGGACGGTTGGACATGTCCGCGGCACTGGTGCGCCCCGACGCCGCGATCTGCGGTTCGGAGACCGACGCGATCGCCGAGGTACTGCGCCTGACCGGTGAACGGGGCGCGGACGTGGTCATCACCGCGGCCGCCTCGGGCAAGGCCCAAGAGGACGCGTTGCGGATGGTGGCGCGCAGTGGCCGGATCAGTTTCTTCGGTGGTCTGCCCAAGGACGACCCGATCATCCGGTTGGACGCCAACGCGGTCCACTACCGAGAGATCTCGATCTTCGGCGCCAACGGCTCCAGTCCCGCGCACAACAAGCGCGCCCTCGAACTCATCTCCTCGGGGGCGGTGCCGGTCGCCGACCTCATCACGGAGCGGATGGCCCTGTCCGACGTGCACAAGGCCATCGAGACCGTCGCCGCGGGAACGGCCGTCAAGGTCACCATCGAACCCTGAGCGAGTGGCCGAGTCATTCACAGATTCCGAATCAGGGCCGGCGCCGGCGTCGCGTTCGGGGTTGGCTGGTCGGGTCCCTACTCGACCCCAGCCGGCGAGAAGCCGTCGGCCCCGCCCACCAGCCGTAGGAGAGCACCCATGGACCAGACGGAAACCGCCCTGAACGCGGCCTCCGCACCGGTGTCCGACCCTGACCTGGCGCGCCTGCTCAAGGGCATCGCCGCCGGCCCGGGCGCAGCGGTGGCCCCCGTCGCACGGATGGCCGAGCCACCGTCCCTGCCCGAGAACGAACCCGTGGTCGACGATCCGGCGGCCGAGGAGGGCGCGGCGCTGTCCGCCTTGGACGAAGTGGCGGAGGAACTCCAGGGGCGCGCCACCGGCCTCGATGGTGAGGCCGGTGCCGTGCTGG
Organism: Nocardiopsis alkaliphila YIM 80379; assembly: GCF_000341005.1. Taxonomy (GTDB): domain Bacteria; phylum Actinomycetota; class Actinomycetes; order Streptosporangiales; family Streptosporangiaceae; genus Nocardiopsis; species Nocardiopsis alkaliphila. The sequence continues at coordinate 71,089 of NZ_ANBD01000029.1, forward strand.
GCGCCCTCGCGCTCATGGCCCGTGACCCCGACCTTCGCAGGCGGATCGGGGAGCTGGCCAGGGAGGGGCGGGCCGCCGCCTGGGCGGTCCACACGGCCTGCGGGAGCTACCAGGAGTTGCTCCTGGCGGCCGGAGGCTACCTGGCCGAACGCGCGGCGGACCTGGGTGATGTCCGTGACCGGGCCGTGGCCGTGCTCCTGGGACTACCGATGCCGGGCCTGCCCGACCCTGGCCACCCGTACGTGCTGGTCGCACGGGACCTGGCCCCGGCCGACACGGTCAGGCTCGACCCACAGCGGGTGAAGGCGATCGTTACCAGGCTCGGCGGCCCCACCAGTCACACGGTGATCCTGGCCCGTTCCCTGGGGTTGCCCGCCGTGGTGGGCTGTCAGGGGGCCGAGCACCTGGTGGAAGGGACCCTCGTGGCGGTGGACGGTGACGCCGGCACCGTGGAGAGGGAGCCGAGCCCCGAACGCGCCGAACGGTTCCGGGAACGCGCCCAACGCCGGCGTGCCCTGCTGACCGAGGCCGGCGGTCCCGGTCGGACCGCGGACGGCGTTCCCATCGCCCTGTTGCTCAACGCGGGTGAGGGGGATCCGGATGAGGCGGCCGCCCACGAGGGAGAGGGCATCGGCCTGCTACGCACGGAGTTCCTCTTCCTCGATCGAGCCGATCCGCCCACGGTCGCCGAACAGACCGAGGCCTACGCCCGGCTGTTCCGGGCCTTCGCGGGACGTGTGGTGACGGTGCGGACCCTGGACGCGGGTTCGGACAAACCACTGGACTTCGCCCCCACCGGTGCGGAGGCCAACCCGGCCCTGGGGGTACGCGGGTTTCGAACCGCTCGCCCACATCCGAGCTTGCTCCTGGACCAGCTCACCGCCATCGCCGCCGCCGAACGGGAGGCCTCCGCGGACGGCCCCTGTGCCCGGGTCCGGGTGATGGCGCCCATGGTGTCCACGGCGGCCGAGGCCATCGCGTTCGCCGAGATGGCGCACTCGGCCGGAATCGCCGAAGTCGGGGTGATGGTGGAGGTGCCCGCCGCCGCGCTGCTCGCCGAGCGGTTGCTATGTCGGGTGGACTTCGTATCGATCGGCACCAACGACCTGGCGCAGTACACCATGGCCACCGATCGGACCCTGGACAGCCTGCCCGAACTGCTCGATCCCTGGCAGCCGGCGCTGCTGCACCTGTTGGAGAGGGTGGGCCGGGCGGGGGAGAGACTCGGTCAGCCGGTGGGGGTGTGCGGTGAGGCCGCAGCCGACCCGTTGCTGGCTCCGGTCCTGGTGGGGCTGGGGGCCACCAGCCTGTCCATGGCCGCACCGGCGCTACCCGCGGTGCGCTACGTCCTGGCCCGGCACACCCAAGCCGAGTGCCGCCGTCTCCCGGGGCGNNTGGCGGCCGAGGATCCGCAGCAGGCCAGGAAGGTGGTGCGGGAGGCATCGCACCCGGAGGCGGTCCTCCTCTGACCGACCGGACCCCTCCGGTGTCGAGCGACCCGAGGACACCCCACGGCCCTTACCGGTAGGACCGCTCCGTCAGAGCCCACCGTCCAGGGTTCTGACGGAGCGAACGTCGTGGGTAGGGGGACACGCGCCCGGAGCCGACGGTTCAGGTCGTGTAGTCGGCGTTGATCCGGATGTAACCCTCGGTCAAGTCACAGCCGTAGACCGTGAAGTCACCATCGGCGATGCCCAGGTCCACGCTGATCAGCACCTCGTCACCCTTCATGTGATGGGCGGCGCGTTCCAGGGTCTGCTCGGTGGCCTCGGTGGGGAAGGTCTCCACGTCACCGAAGACGATGCGCACCTTCTCCGGGAGGATATCGGTCTCGTCCGAACACTTGCCCACCGCCATCGCGACCCTTCCCCAGTTGGGGTCGGCCCCGTGCACGGCGGTCTTCACCAAGGGCGAGTTCACCACGGCCTTGCCGACACGTTTGGCCTGAGCGTCATCGCGTGCCCCGGTGATCCGCACCTCGATGAGCTTGCCCGCTCCCTCGCCGTCGGAGGCGATCATCCGGACCAGTTTCAGGGCCACCTCCCGCAGGGCCTCCTCGAACTCGACCACGTCCACCTCCCCGGCCGCCCCATTGGCGAAGATGGCCGCCGAGTCGCTGGTGGAGGTGTCGGTGTCGATGCTCAGCGCGTTGAAGGTGCGGTCCACGACCCGGCGGAACACCGTGTCCAGGACCGGCTGCTCCAGCTCGGCGTCGGTGAAGAACCAGGCCAGCATGGTCGCCATGTCCGGCTCGATCATGCCCACACCCTTGGCCATGCCGGTGAGGGTCGCTCCGCCCACCTTCGCACTGGCGATCTTGGGGTGGGTGTCGGTGGTCATCATCGCCGCGGCGGACCGGTCCAGATCGGCCGGAGGGAATTCGGTGGGCAGCCCGTCCAGGTAGGAGCGCACCCGCTCCATCGGGTAAGGACGGCCGATGACACCGGTGGAGGCGATCAATAGTTCCTCGGGGGCGATCCCGGCCGCACGGGCCACGCGTTCTTGGACCTCCCTGGCGTCCCGTGCCCCGATCCGGCCGGTGGCCACGTTGGCGTTACGAGCGATCACCACGACCCCGCGGGCGTTGCCGTTCGCGGCCGCGTCGCGGCTCAGACGCACACTGGGGCCGGCGAATCGGGAACGGGTGAACACGGCGGAGACCACCGCCGGGGTCCGGGAGACGACGGTGAAGAAGTCATCGTTCGGATCCTTGATCCCGATGTTTCCGGCCACGCCGACGAAACCGGCGGGAACGGGCGTCTGGCTGCTCATCGTCCTCCTCGACAGGTGTGTGTCGGCCAGCCTACTTCGCCACGCCCGAGGACTCCGATTACGGCCTCGACCTGCGGGGTTTTCGTACTGTTCGATGACGATGCCGGTGTGACAAGCCGGAGTGAACGGGGTATCCGCCGAGAGTGGGGAAAGCACTCGGGGGGAGGCGTGTGGTGCGTGATGGTGACTGGCTCACCGAGACGGGGGCGCGGATCCGTGGGGTCCTGAAGGTGATGGTGGACGCCGACTGGCTTCCGGGCGGAACGGCGGTCATCGGTACCGGGGGCATGTGGGAGTTCGTGGCGGTCGGCCGGATCGACCACGAACACGACACCGCGCCGGACGTGTCCTACGACGTGGCGAGCCTGACCAAGGTGATGGCGACCTGGCCGTTGGTCGGTCGGGCGGTCGCCGAAGGTCTTTTGGACCTCAACGCTCCGATGGCCGAATACTTTCCGGGCGAGGATCTTCCCGGAGCCTGGGTGACGACCCGACAGATCCTCACCCACACCAGCCGGCTCAACCAGGTGACCTGGCTGGAGCGGTACGTGGGTACCGACCAGGACCTGGCCGAGGCGATCTTGGCGGACCCGCTGGAGGAGCCGGGCTATCGTTACATCGATCGCGGCTTCATCCTGCTGGGATTGCTCCTGGAACGGCTGTACGGCACGGGGTTGGAAAGGTTGGCGGCCGACTTCTGGGCCGGATTGGGGATGCGCGGCACCACGTACGGGCCGCTCGCCCGTTCGCCGGGCGTGGCGCCCACCGAGCGCCGTCTCGTCGGAACCGGACCCACCTGGGGCGTGGTGCACGACGAGGCGGCGGCGTTGATGGGTGGTGTGGCCGGGCACGCCGGGGTGTTCACCACCGCCATCGACCTGGGCGCCTTCGCTCGGGAGATGCTGCGTCTGTACAAGGGCGGGGCCGATGAGGCGATCCCTCGGTCCTTCGTGCGCGAGAGCTGGTCGCCTCAGGTGGACGTGGGGGCCCGACTCTCCCGAGGGTTGGGCTGGCTCGTCACCCCGGAGGGAGTCGTCTACCACAACGGCTTCACGGGAACGAGTCTGTTCATGCATCCGGAGAGCGGACGTTACGTGGGGGTACTCACCAACGCGGTGCACCATGGGCGAGACCGCACCGGCCTGGTGGACCTGCGTACCGAGGCCCGGTCGGCGCTCATTCCACAGGCCCACGAATCCTCGTCGTGAGTTCGTAGAGGAAGGCGGTGAGTCCGGCGGGACCGGACACGACCAGGTCGGCGGCCTCGGCCACCTGGGTCACCTCCTCGGAGGAGGAGCACACGGTCAGCCCGAGTACGCCCCGCGCGCGTAGGTCGTGCACGGCCGCGAAGGCGGGCAGGTCACCCAGGTCGTCACCGGCGTAGAGGACCGAGCGCGCCGCCCTCTCCCGCACGAGGGAGGTGAGGGCGGCGCCCTTGTCCACACCCCGTGGACGGAGCTCGATCACCATTCGCCCGGGCTCCAGCTTGAGGTCGGCGCGTTCGGCCAACTCGGCCAACGGCCCGGCCAGCAGCTCCAGGGCACGGTCCGGGTCCTCGGCGCGCCGCGTGTGCACCGCCAATGAACGACCCTTGTCCTCGATCCAGGTACCCGTGGGGGCGCCGGCGGCGTCGACCAAGGCGGGCAGTTCGGAGCGGACCAGCGCCACCCCGGGCGGTGGGTCGGCGGCGACCACCCGGCCGTCCACCCACCGTTCGGCGCCATAGTGACCGAGGACGACCACACCCGGAATCCGGTCCAGACCGCCCAGACGCACCGCGGTGGCGGCCGGTCGTCCGGTGATCACCGCGACCGTGCCGACCCGTGCGGACAAGGCGACCAACGCCTCCACGACCCCGGGTTGGGGCGCGGAGTCGCGTGGGTCGGAGACGATGGGGGCCAGGGTGCCGTCGAAGTCGAAGCCGGTCAGCGCCGTCGAGGGCTCCAAGAGCAGAGCCTTCAGAGCGGTGCGTCCCGCCTCGGTACCGGGGTCGAGCGACCCGCCGTGCTCGGCTGCGGACATGCGAGGACCTCATCGTTGTCGTTGGTGGGCCGCGCGGCGCGGTCCCTGGCGTCGACGTGTGGTCGTCGCCGGGGCCAAAGCGCGGTGGGTCGCGTGGAGCGCGAGGATCGCCCGAGCCACACGCCGTGGACGTCGTTCCTAGAGTTGGATGCCCAATTGGCGGGCGTTGCGTTGACGGCGGCGGTCGGCGCGCAGGCGGCGTAGACGTTTGACCGTCATGGGGTCGAAGGCGAGGGCCTCGGGGCGTTCGACGAGGCCGTTGAGCAGTTGGTAGTAGCGAGTCGCGGAGAATCCGAACTCGTCACGGATCGCCTGTTCCTTGGAGCCCTCGAACTTCCACCACTGGCGCTCGAAGGCGAGGATGCGTTGTTCGCGTTCGGCGAGGGCCGATCGACCGTCCTCGGACGGACCGATGTTCGGCATGGGACACCCCCTGAACGGGTAATTGGTTTGTCCGGATCGGCGCAACTCATGCTAGCGAATCGACATGTCGGATGAGGAGCGGAAAACCCAGGACTGGCACCAGGGATACAGTTACCTGTCCTACCGCTCCTGAGGACCGAGTCATGAGTCGCACGTGCCAGGCCGAACGGTCTGGGGCGGGGTGGTCCACCGCGTCCCAGCCAGGTTCAGCGTCCATCGGGATCGTGCCGATCCCTGTCCGAGGAAAGCGCGAGTACGCGCGGATGGAAACCTGCGGGTCACTCGTCCAAGCCTGGATCCCGTGCTCATGACAGAATCTCGAAGGTCGGGGGGGAGGGCCCGGCGCAACGCCGACCACAACGTTCGAGGGAGCCTGAGGTGCTCGGGGGCAACATCCGTAGCGGGACGAACACGCGCCATCTTCTGGGCGCCACGGCGGGGGCCTTGGGGGCCCTGCTCGTATTGGGGCAGACGGCGACGCCGGTCGTCGCCGCGGACATCCCCGACTTCCGCCCCGACCAGTGGGCGCTGGCGTCCATCGGGGCACAGGAGGTCTGGGACGGCACACAGGGCCGTGGCGCCACCGTGGCGTTGCCCGGGGTGTCCGTGGACGAGGAACATCCCGATCTGCGGGACAACGTCCAGATCGACACCGAGTTCGGTGCCAACGGAGACGATGACGAACAGGGCACGGCGGCGGCCGCCTTGGTGGCGGGACACGGGCACGGTAGGGACGCGGACGGTGGGGTCCTGGGGGTCGCTCCGGACGCGACCGTGCTGGTGCTGCCCACCGACGACGACCTGCCCGACGCGATCCGGTACGCCATGGACGAGGGCGCCCAGATCATCCTGCTGCCAGAGGAGACCGGTGGGGACGAGGAGCTGATCGACGCCGTAGCGGCCGCGGCCGGCGGAGGAGCGCTGGTGGTGGGGCCGGCCGGTGGGGACGAGGACCCGAACGTCCTCTCCGTGGCCGGGGTGAACGAGGATGGGGAACTCATCCCGGACTCTCCCGAGGCCTCGGAGATCGACCTGCTCGCTCCGGGGGACGAGCTGCGGACCGCTGGACAGGACCTGGGGCAGACCGACGTGAGCGGTGCCCCCTACGCGGCGGCCGTCACCGCCGGCGCCGCCGCGCTGCTCACCTCCCAATACCCGCAACTGACGCCGAACCAGTTGCGCGAGGCGATGGTCGAGGGCTCCCAACAGGGGCCGGACGGGCTGCCCACGTTGCACGTGGCCACCGCGGTTTCCCAGGCCTCCGGGGTGGCGGAGGACATCCCCCTGGTCGACGAGGACCTGGCGCAGGAGGAGGACACGGGTGTCCCGGTGTGGATGTGGTTCGCCCTCGTCGGCGTGGTGCTCGTGCTCATCCTGCTGTCGCTGGTGCTGTGGGTACGCCGTAGCAGCGCCGATCCCTACGGGGTGAAGGCCGAGCGCGCGGCCGAGGAAGAGGAGCTGGCGGCGGAGAGGGCCGAGCGGGCCAAGGCCGAGGAACGGCCCTCCCGGCGGAAGAAGGGCGGCCGCCGCCGCAAGACCAAGTAACGCCGGACGCGTACGACGGGCGTCCGCGAATGGGTTCGGGCGCCGGTCGTAGGCGCGTCTTCGGTGGGCACCGCCAAGCCTGGTTCCGAACATCTCCGCGGTGGTGGCGGGAAAGCACCATAGCCGAACGTCATGCCCGCCCAACGGAGTGTCACGGGCGGGTCGCGCGTGCATATGTAAGCCACGTGCAGGGTCTTGACGTGCGCACTCGGGCAGACAAGGCTGGGTGAGGTGACCTCTCTGAGCTCCCCCTCCCTGCCCAGTCGAGGCGAGCACCGCGCCGATCAGCCCGGCCACAGCCTGGTGAACGGTCGGGTCGCCATCGTTTCCCACGACCCCAAATGGCCCTACCTGTTCCAACAGGAGGCCGACCGTATCCGCCATGCCCTCGGAGACCGTGTTCGGCTCATCGAACACGTCGGCTCGACCGCTGTCCCCGACCTGGACGCCAAACCGTGTATCGACGTCCAGATGGCCGTCCCCGAACCGGATGACCGTTCCACCTACCTGCCGGCACTGGAGGAGATCGGGTACGTCCTCTTCGCTCCCTCCACCGACTGGCACGACCACCCGATCCTCAAGGGCACCCGGGTCAACGTAAACCTGCACGTGTTCTGCGAGGGTTCGGCCGGGCTCGACTCCATGCGCCTGTTCCGTGACTTCCTCATCGCGGACGCGCAAGCCCGCGAACGCTACGCGGTGGTCAAACGCGAACTGGGTGAACGCCGATGGGATCAGATCCGGGACTACGTCCGGGCCAAGGCCGGGATCATCACCGAACTCCTGGCCCAGGCCCGGAAATGGAAGGCGGAGCGGGGCGTGGAGTGACCCCCTCGAAGGAACGAGGACCGGGTCCCGTGCCGCCGGGTCCTCCTGGGTCCTGCCCTTGGGGAACGCTCCGGGCTCGCGCCGCTCCAGCGGCCCCTCAACCCAGGGAACGCAACTGCTCCTGGAACCACCGGCGCGGTGGCAGGGCCACCGACGCCTCGGCCAGCCGCTCCCGACGCTCGCGCCGCTCCGTCTCGGGCATCGTCAGGGCCTGATGCAGGGCTTGCGCGGTCTCCACCGTGTCGTAGGGATTGACCAGGAGCGCGTCCTGGCCCAACTCGTCCGCGGCGCCGGCCTCTCGGGACAACACCAGCACGGAGTCACGTTCGGACAGCACCGGGCCCTCCTTCGCCACCAGGTTCATGCCGTCCCGAATCGGGTTGACCAGCAATACGTCGGCCAATTGGAAGGACGCCAAGGACCGTGGGTAGTCATCGTTGACCTCCAGTACCACCGGTGTCCACTCAGGGGTCGAGAACTCCTCGTTGATCTCCTGAGCGGTCCTGAGCACCGACTCCGTGTACGCGCGGTATTCGGGTACGTCTCCACGGCTCGGGTAGGCGAAGGCCAGGTGCGTGACCCGACCGCGCCACTCCGGATGAGCCCGCAACAGTTCCCGGTAGGACTCCAGGCCGCGCACGATGTTCTTGGACAACTCGGTGCGATCCACCCGCACGATCAGCTTCGTGTCGCCGGCCAGTTCGCTCAGGGTGCGCCTGCGATCCGCCACGGCCGGCTCGGAGGCGCTCTCCCGAAGCACGTCCTCGTCCGCGCCCAAGGCGTGCACGCCCACCGAGACCACGCGCCCGCCGTACTCCACGGTGCACCGCTCCATGTCGACCTTGGCGCGCAGAACGTCGGCGCAGCAGCGTAGGAACGCCTCGACCCAGCGAGGGCTGTGGAATCCGAGTCGGTCGGCGCCGAGCATGCCTTCGAGCAGCTCACGGGCCACCTGGTTCGGCAACACGCGGAAGTACTCCGGTGGCGCCCACGGCGTGTGCGAGAAGTGTGCGATGCGCAGGTCGGGCCGGCGTGAACGCAGGATGCGCGGGACCAAGGCCAGGTGGTAGTCCTGCACGGCCACGCGCGCGCCCTCGGCGGCCCCGCTCACGAGGGCCTCGGCGAACGCGTCGTTGTAGGCGCGGTAGTCCTCCCACTGTTCGCGGAACTCGGAGCCGAAGGACGGCTTGTTCGGGGTGTCGTACAGCATGTGCTGCACGAACCACAGGGCCGAATTGGCCACGCCGGTGTAGGCGCCGCTCAGAGTTTCCTCGGCGATGTCCAACATGTGGACGCGCATGCCGTCCAGGTCGTAGATCTGGTCCAGACGAGCCTGCGGGGCCTCGGCGGCGGCGCGTCGATCGACGTCGGACAAGGCCGCGCACACCCAGAGGGCGTCGATCTCGGTGGCCACCGAACTCATTCCCGAGACCAGGCCACCGCCACCCCTGCGATGCTCCAGGGAACCGTCGGCCGCCGTGGTGAAGGAGACCGGTCCCCTGTTGGAGGCGATGAGGAGTTGTGCCTTGTCCACGTGTTGAATCCTCTCGAAGGCGCTCGAATGCGGTGTGGCGGGGCGTAGGACGGGGGCGCCCGGCGCATTGGGGCGCACCCTAGGTCTCGCCTGAGCGCTCGGTGCCCAAACGCGTCCCGGGCCGGAAGGTAAGGAGCGTCACGTTTTTCGAGACCCCTCACGTGTGCGGCGTCTTCGGGCGAAGTCGTCTCATCCTGTTTCGGAATGTGAGACGGCTGGTGTAATAAGGGTCACCAGGTATGGAAAGCCGGGCGGTGCCTCGGTTACAGTGACGGTGCGTTCTCCCAGTGGGAGCGCGACAACTTCATATTGCTCATCCAGAGGGGTGGAGGGACCGGCCCTACGAAGCCCCGGCAACCATCTCGACATGTGAACGCGCGATCGCGTGCTCGTCGAGGCAGGTGCCAACTCCGGCCTGGGGTCAAGGTGGCCACCAGGAAAGATGAGGGGAGACGCCTCGCCATGGCGATTGCCGCCGCTGAATCCACCGACGTCCGCGCCTTCGGCCCCGGAACCGCCCTGTCCTGTAGGGAATGCGGCGAGCGCTACGAACTGTCGCCGATCTTCGCCTGTCGGTTCTGCTTCGGCCCCCTCGAGGTGGCCTACGACTTCGGGAACGTCAGCCGCGAGGAGATCGAGAGCGGTCCCAAGAACATCTGGCGCTACCGTCGCCTCCTGCCGGTCCCCACCAACGTGGCCGACCTGCCCAACATGAACCCCGGTCTCACCCCCCTGGTACGCGCCGACCGTCTCGCCGCCGAACTGGGCCTGTCCCGCCTGCACGTCAAGGACGATTCGGCCAACCCCACGCACTCCTTCAAGGACCGCGTGGTCGCGATCGCCGTCGAGGCCGCACGCACCTTCGGGTTCACCACCTTGTCCTGCTCCTCCACCGGAAACCTGGCCGGTGCGGTCGGTGCCGCGGCCGCGCGCGCCGGGTTCGAGTCCTGTGTGTTCATCCCCGCCGGTCTGGAAGAGGGCAAGGTCGTCATGGCCGCCGTCTACGGCGGCAAGGTCGTGGCCATCGACGGTAACTATGACGACGTCAACCGCTTCTGCTCCGAGCTCATCGGTGACGAGATCGGTGAGGACTGGGGCTTCACCAACGTCAACCTGCGGCCCTACTACGCGGAGGGTTCCAAGACGCTGGCGTACGAGATCGCCGAACAACTCGGCTGGCGCCTGCCCGAGCAGATCGTCATCCCGATCGCCTCCGGCTCCCAGCTCACCAAGATCGACAAGGGCTTCCAAGAGCTCATCAAGGTCGGTCTGGTCCAAGACCGCCCCTACAAGGTGTTCGGTGCCCAGGCCACGGGCTGCTCTCCGGTGGCCAAGGCGTGGGAGAGCGGGCACGACGTCATCCAGCCGGTCAAGCCGGAGACCATCGCCAAGTCCCTGGCCATCGGCAACCCGGCGGACGGCCCGTACGTGCTCGACATCGCCCGGCGCACCGGCGGATCGGTCGAGCACGTGGGCGACGAGGAGATCGTCGACTCCATCAAGCTCCTCGCCCGCACGGAGGGCGTCTTCGCCGAGACCGCGGGTGGCGTGACCACCGGTGTCCTGCGCAAGCTGGTCCGCGAGGGCAGGCTCGACACCGAGGCGGAGACCGTCATCGTCAACACCGGTGATGGGCTCAAGACCCTCAACGCGGTCGACTCCACGGTCACCGCCACCATCAAGCCCTCCCTGGACGCGTTCGCCGCCGCCGGTCTGGCCTGAAACGTCCCGAACCACCCTTTCCACCCGCCGTACCCACCAGGAGACCACCCATGAGCGCCAGCGTCCGTGTGCCCACCATCCTGCGCACCTACACCAACGACGCCGCCGAGGTCACCGCCGAGGGCGCCACCCTCGCCGAGATCCTCGACGACCTGGAGAAGAACCACCCCGGGATCCGGGACCGCATCCTCGACGACAACGGCAAGGTCCGCCGTTTCGTCAACGTCTACGTCGGCGATGAGGACGTGCGCTTCGAGAAGGGATTGCAGACCGAGGTCGAGGACGGCCAGCAGGTCTCGATCATCCCCGCCGTCGCCGGGGGTTGCTGACCGGATCGGAACACCAGGGGGCGGGCGCCCGGTCCAGGCGCCCGCCCCCTGGTGTGTTCGAGGGGCCGGTTCCGGAACGGCGCACCGGGTAAGGGAGTCCCTGGTGGTGGCCTTGGCTTCGACCCGGCATCGGATGTTCGCCCAACGCTCAAAATGTCCGGAACGGGCATGTTCGCCCTGGCCGGGCCTGTTCCATGGGCTGCGAGAATCGTGACCACATCGTTTGCACTCTCCATGGGCGAGTGCTAAAAAGATGAGTGGTTAGCACTCACCCACATCGAGTGCTAATCGGATCGAGGCTGCGAGGCCAGCGAACCCCGACAGCAGGGTTGTCGTGGGGGAGATGGTCGTCCGTCGCGGGCGCACGCCTCGTCCCATCGCGTATCAGCCCGGTCACGGGAGGACAGAACTCAATGGCAGCCAAACTGATCGCGTTCGACGAGGAGGCCCGTCGCGGCCTCGAGCGTGGCATGAACCAGCTCGCGGACGCCGTGAAGGTCACCCTCGGCCCCAAGGGCCGCAACGTCGTCCTGGAGAAGAAGTGGGGCGCCCCCACGATCACCAACGACGGTGTCTCCATCGCCAAGGAGATCGAGCTCGAGGACCCCTGGGAGAAGATCGGCGCCGAGCTGGTCAAGGAGGTCGCCAAGAAGACCGACGACGTCGCCGGTGACGGTACGACCACCGCCACCGTCCTGGCCCAGGCCCTCGTCCGCGAGGGTCTGCGCAACGTCGCCGCCGGCGCCAACCCGGTCGGCCTCAAGCGCGGCATCGAGGCCGCCGTGGCCCGCATCAACGAGGAGCTCGGCAACCTCTCCAAGGACGTCGAGACCAAGGAGCAGATCGCCTCCACCGCCTCCATCTCCGCCGGTGACACCCAGATCGGTGAGACCATCGCCGAGGCGATGGACAAGGTCGGCAAGGAAGGCGTCATCACCGTCGAGGAGGGGCAGACCTTCGGGCTCGAGCTGGAGCTCGCCGAGGGCATGCGCTTCGACAAGGGCTACATCTCGCCCTACTTCGCCACCGACCTTGAGCGCATGGAGACGGTCCTGGAGGACCCCTACATCCTCATCGTCAACTCCAAGATCTCCAACAACAACGAGTTCCTGCCCGTTGTCGAGAAGGTCCTGCAGTCCGGTCGTCCGCTGATGGTCATCGCCGAGGACGTCGCCGACGGCGCCCTGCAGACCCTCGTGGTCAACAAGATCCGCGGCACCTTCAAGTCCGTCGCCGTCAAGGCTCCGGGCTTCGGTGACCGCCGCAAGGCCCAGCTCGGCGACATCGCCGTGCTGACCGGCGGCCAGGTCATCACCGAGGAGGTCGGCCTCAAGCTCGAGAACACCGAGCTGGAGTCGCTGGGCCGCGCCCGCAAGGTCGTCGTCACCAAGGACGAGACCACCATCGTCGACGGTGCCGGTGACGCCACCGCCATCGCCGGTCGCGTGAACGAGATCCGCAACGAGATCGAGCGCACCGACTCCGACTACGACCGCGAGAAGCTCCAGGAGCGCCTCGCCCGTCTGGCCGGCGGCGTGGCCGTCATCAAGGCCGGTGCCGCCACCGAGGTGGAGCTCAAGGAGCGCAAGCACCGGATCGAGGACGCCGTCCGTAACGCCAAGGCCGCCGTCGAGGAGGGCATCCTGCCCGGTGGTGGCGTCGCGCTGCTTCAGGCCAGCGTCCCCGCCTTCGCCAAGCTGGAGCTGGAGGGCGACGAGGCCATCGGTGCCGACATCGTGCGTCGCGCCATCGCCGAGCCACTCAAGCAGATCGCGATCAACGCCGGCCTCGAAGGCGGCGTCGTGGCGGACAGGGTCAAGAACCTGGACCCCGGGTTCGGCCTGAACGCCGCCAGCGGTGAGTACACCGACCTGTTCAAGGACGGCGTCATCGACCCGACCAAGGTCACCCGTTCCGCTCTGCAGAACGCGTCCTCCATCGCCGGTCTGTTCCTGACCACCGAGGCCGTCATCGCGGAGAAGCCGGAGAAGGCCGCGGCTCCCGCCGGCGACCCGACCGGTGGCATGGGCGGCATGGACTTCTAAGTCCAGGAGTATTGAGGTCCGGGTACGCGACCTCGCCCGCGACGACCGGGTGGTCCCCTTCGAGGGGCCGCCCGGTTTCGCCTTTTTCAGGGGCCTTCAGGGCGCGCCGGGTGAGCGACGGTCGAGCCACCGCCCCACGGCGTCCTTGACCTGCGGGGTGAGGTCGCTGTCGGCGTACGCTCCGGCGGGGAACCAGCGGAAGCCGGTGTGCTCGTCACAGAGCAGGACCGGGGAACCATCGTGCGGGCGGGCGAAGGTGAACTGGCGTTTGCGCAGGCCGTGCCGGGACACGTAGTCGAACCAGGCCACGAAGGGATCCAACCGGAGTGGGGAACCGGTGGGCAGGCCGATCTCCTCGCGCAGCTCCCGGGCCAGGCCGTCGAGGAGGTCCTCGTCGGGTCCGACCCCGCCGGAGGGCAGCCCCTCCGCGCCGGGGAACGAGGTGTCGTCGCTGCGGCGGCGCAACAACAGGATCTCGCTTCCCGCGTTCCGGTGAACGATGGCGCCCGCCGCGAACCCTTCGATGCCGTCCCGACGTGCCGCCTCGACGAGTGCGCGTGCGTTCGGGGTATCCATGAGGCGACGATAGCCGTCGGTGTCCGACCCCGGACCCCTACCGGGACCGGACACCGTGGGTTCAGCGAGCGCCGGTGATACGGAGAGCCGCCGCGAGGGCGATGAACCATGTACCTCCGGCGATCACCAGGCTGATCACCGGGGAAGCTCCGACGACGTGGGCCAGGCCGCCGGCTACGAGCGTGGGGATGGTGGTGGCGGCGAGAGCGAGAAGGGCCGCCAACGCCCTCTCGACCACGGAGCCGCTTTCCGCCTCGCCCTCGATGGCGCCCCAGGCGCCTTCCACTCCGATGCCGCCCTCCACCTTGTAGGCCACGGGGGTCCTGTCGAACTCCACGTCGGCCCGTACTCGTGGAGATTCGTCGTCGAGACGGATCTTTCTGGTGGGGCTGTCAACCCGAGTCTCCCGATGCCGCGAGAGCTGTTCCTCGGGTCCTCCCATACGCCAGACCTCCAACTATCGAGTTATCGAAGATGGTGTCCTCCTGGTCCGGCCGAGCCGGGCCGTTCGGCACCGCGGGGCGCCGGAGCGCCGAGTGTCCACGCTGTGAAGCCTACCACTCACTCACACGATGAACATACAATGCTCTAATGATGTATGTATTGACAGCATCGAGCATCAGCTTGCTAGACTCACCAGCATCGGATGAATGATGTGCAGAGTGGAGGGAACGGGATTGGCGCCGAACGGTGACGGAATTCGGAGAACCCCGAGCCGCCATGGACACGGGTCGCTTTCGCGTGCTCGCGGGTCCGTGGGCCGAACGCCCCGCACCGTACCCGCGACCGAACCCTCCTCCTCATCCGCGTGGACGAACAAGCGCTGTGCCCTGTCTTCTTCGTGGCCGCGTGCCCCGCGACTCTCCGCAGTTCGAGTCCGCCGCCGTCGAGTTGAACGAGGTTGTGTCATGTCACCCAAGAGCACAGGAAACGAATTGGCCGATGCCTCCGTGGGGCGCGGCCGCCCTTCCGGTCGTCGGGGCGGTGGGCAGTCGGCGCGCGTCACCGTCAACCTGACCGCACGCTCGGCCAAGGCCCTGGAGGAAGCCGTGGCCGCCACGGGCGATACCCAGACCGATGTCATCAACCGTGCCCTACAGGTGTACGCCTACCTGGAGGCCGCCATGTCCCAGGGCGACCGTGTCTACGTGGAGAACGCCGAGCGCCAAGAGCGCGAGCGCCTGCGTTTCTTCTGACCTGCTCCTTCCCTCCTACCTGGATCGAAGTGGTCCCTTGGCTCCTATGTCGATTCGTGCTGCCTGAAAAACACCTTCATGAGGGAATCGGTCTTGGTTCGTGAGCGCCGAGTGTCCACAACGCTCGCTCATGGCCGGGCGAGCCTTGATCTTTGAGGGAAGAGGAATGAGAGACAGGATGCTTCAGAAGCTCGGGTCGTGTCACGTCGAGTTTCCACAGGCTGTGGATGACCCGACCCACCAACGAGCGCGCGGGGCATGTCCAGAGGGTCCACGAACGCGCCGAGCCAGGTTCCCGGTCCGCCCCAGGTCGCCTGGCCCTACTACTGGACCTCCACGAGATCCAGCAGTGCCGAGCCTGGACGCGAACTGAACGCTCTCACAGCACCCCCGCCCGCTCTACGTGCGTGAAGTGCCAGGCCATAGGGGTGGGTGCCATGGGTGGCTCGGTGCGAGATCCAAGCGGAGAGAGATCGGAACCTTCTGTTGGCTCGGGACGAAACATGCCTCTGCGCTCGGTCGGACAGGCCGGGTCGATGAGTGGTGATCAGTCGCCGCCGTGCCAGGCGTGCCAGAGGGCGGCGTAGGACCCCTCCCGGGCCAGCAACTCTTCATGGGTGCCCAACTCGGCGATGCCCCCACCGTCGACCACCGCGACCCGGTCCGCGTCGTGCGCCGTGTACAACCGGTGCGCGATCGCCACCACGGTGCGGCCCGCCAACACTCCGGCCAGGGACCGCTCCAGGTGACGGGCCGAACGCGGATCGATCAACGACGTGGCCTCGTCCAACACCAGCACCTGCGGGTCGGCCAGCACCACCCGGGCCAGCGCCAACTGCTGCACGTGCGCCGGGTCCAAGGGCGCCTGGCCCGAACCCACCTTCGTGTCCAACCCCTCGGGCAAGGACCGCGCCCAGGCGTCGGCGCCCACCGCCTCCAAGGCCCGCCACAGGTGTTCCCGGTCGCCCTCCCTCTCCGCCAAGGCCAGTGCCAGGTTCTCGGCGATGGTTCCCCGGAACACGTGGCTCTCCTGGCTGAGCAGGATCACCCGTTCCCGACGCTCCTCCGGCGACAGCGCCGCCAAGTCCACGCCGCCGATGCGCACACTGCCCGAATCCGGCAGGTGCACCCCGGCCAGCAGCTTGCCGAGGGTCGATTTGCCCGCCCCACTCGGTCCCACCATCGCCAGGCGCTCACCCGGACGCAGGTCCAGGTCCACTCCGCGCAGTACCTCGTTGCCCGGGACGTATCCGAACCGCACCCGGCGCAGCTCCACGGTGCCGGGTTCGCGGGGCTCGGGAGCCCCTTCGGTGCGGGTGTCCTCAGCGGTCAGCCGCACCCCGAGCAACCGGCGCAGCGCCGTGAACCCCACCATCACGTTGTCGATCTGCAGGAGCATGTTGTCCAACGGCCTGGTCAACTGCACCGTGAGGAAGACCGCCGTGGCGATCTGTCCCAGCGACAGCTCTCCTTGGCCGAACAGCACGCCGGCGACCAGGAACGTCGTCGCGTAGGGAAACAGGTAGGAGAACTCCAACGGCGGATACCAGACGGTGCGCAGCCACAGGGTGTACCGCTCAGCCAGGTACGCGCGGTGCACGTCGGCGTCGGTCCGCAGGTCCTGCCATTCCTGACGGTCCAACGCCTCCAGGGTGTGCGCGCCCTCCACGGTGTCGCTCACGCCCTGGGTGAGCCGCGAGTACGTGCTCATCTCGGCGAGGTAGCCGTCCGGGGCCCGGCGGGCGTACCAACGGGTGGTCACCCAGATCAACAGCATGGACGGCACCCAGGCGAGCAACAACACGGGATGGAGCACGGCCAGGGCCACCATGATGACCAGTACCGTCACCAGGCCGGTGGCCATCACCGGCACCGACTGGCGCACCATGATGCTCAATGAGTTGATGTCCCGCCCGGTTCGGGAGACCAGGTCACCGGTCCCGGCACGTTCCACCCGCCCCAGGGGCAACCCGAGCACCGCGTGCACGAACTCCTCGCGTAACTCGGCCAGCAAGCCCTCACCGAAGCGGATCGACTGCGCCACCGCTCCCAACAGCAGGGCGGCGTTGACCAGCAGGGACACCACGATGACCACGGCCATGCCGTCGATACGCGCCGGGGTGGTGCCTTCACGGACGGCGTCGATGATCACTCCGAGCATCCACGGGGCGACCAACGCCGACGCGCCGGCCAGCGCGTACAGCGTCACCACCGACAGCAGCAGGAGGCCGTGTTCGCGAACGGCGCGACGCAATCGAAGCCACACCATCGAGGTGGAGGCCACTGGAAGGGAGCCCTCCTCCACCGGGGTGGTCGGCGGACCGGTGGAAACGATGTCGGAACGCGGATCGGTGGTCTGGCTCATACCCTCTCTCCCGCCGTGCGCAGGACGGTCGCGGCGTAGGAATCCAACGCGAGCAGTTCACGGTGGGTGCCCTCGGCCACCACACGGCCTTCCTCGACGAACTGGACGTGGTCGACCCGGTCCAGCAGCAGGGGGCTGGTGGTGACCACTCCGGTGGTACGGCCGGCCCGGGCCAAGGGGAGGCGTTCGGCGATCGTGGCCTCCGAATGGGCGTCCACGGCCGAGGTGGGCTCGACCAGCAGCAATACCTCGGGGTCCCAAAGCAGGGCCCGGGCCAGCCGGAGCCTTTGCTGTTGGCCGCCGGAGTACTCGTGGGCCCGTTCGGTGAGTTCCACGTCGAAACCTTGGGGGGACTGGGCGAGTACGTCCTCGGCAGCGGCGGCCCGGACCATCGTGATCAGGTGTTGGTCGGAGTGGACGCCGTCGGGGTCGAGTTCGTCGCGCAGCCTGCCGGAGAACAAGTGGGCGTCGTTGCCCGCGACCAGCACACGACGGCGGAGCTCTCGTAGCGGCAGCTCGCGCAGTAGTACGGAACGGTCGCCGACCAGTGCGGCCCCCTCGTCGTCGCGGTAACGTCCCAGCCGTTCGACGAGGACGCTCGCCTCGGCCGGATCGGCGCAGACCACCCCGGTGATCCGGCCGTGTTCGAGGAGCACCCCGCTCGTGGGATCGTGCAGGTCGCAGGGGTCGGTGGGAGCGTTCACCGGGGTGGCGGGGTCGGCGAGGTCATGCTCCAAACCCAGCACCCGCACCACCCGTGAGGCCGCGACCCGGGCGGTCACCAGGTCGGACGCCAACCGCATGAGGTGGCGCACCGCCGTGGCCAGGGCGCCGGTGTAACCGTAGAAGGCCACGAGCTGACCCACGGTGATCTCGCCGGCCAGGGCCAGCCGGGCGCCGTACCAGACGATGCCCACCAGCAGTAGCCCCGGATAGAGGGTGCGCGTGGCCTCCAGGGCCGCGTCCATCCATCCGACCCGGACCCCGGCGGCGCGCACCCGCTGGGACTCGGCCCGGTAGCGCTCGCCCACCGAACGCTCACCGCCCACGCCCCGCAACACGCGCAGGCCGGCGACCAGATCGGTGGCCCGGTTGGTCAGGTCGGCCTGCCGATCCCGGTGGACACGAGTGCGGCGGGTGGGG
>NZ_ANBD01000030.1 GCF_000341005.1 Nocardiopsis alkaliphila YIM 80379
GACGATCAAAGGCACCGCCACCAGCATGATCACGCCGAAGGTGACGTGCGAGGTGAGCATCAGGAAGCCGACCACCAGCACCGAGACCAGGGAGCCGATGACCAGATCGGAGCGTTCGTAGAGGTTGCCGATGCGGTCGAGGTCCTCGGTGCCGACCGCCACCACCTCACCGGTGGGAAGCCGCCGGGTCAGGGTGGAACCCAACCGTGAGGAACGTCGGGTGATCAGTTGGATCGTGCGGTAGGCACAGGCGTACCAGTTGAAGCAGCACGCCCGTTCGGCCAAGGGGACCATGGCCGCGGCCACCAACGCGCACAGGGCGATGAGCCAGAACCAGGGCGACAGGGCGCCGAAGTCACCGGTGGCCGCCCCCGAGTCCAGGGCCAGACCCAACAGGTAGGGCACCAGGACGGTGCACAGGTAGTAGGTCGAGGTGATCAGGGAGGCCCACACCAGGGAACGCCACTCCCGCCGGGCCAGCCAGAGGAGGTAGCGGTCGGCCGAACGGTGGTCGGGAAGGCCCGGAGGCTCGGGTAGATGGCGCACGTTCAGGCACTGTAATCAGGCCATCTGAAGGAGGCCACCGGTTTTTCGTGTCCCGGCTACGAGGACTCAGCGGTCCACGAAGGATCTTCCCGGACCTTCGCCCTGATCTGTTCCATCGGGATCCCGGACTCAGCGCCGTCCATACGCTCTCGAACCATGCGCGTGCTCCCTCGTTCCTCGAACCGCTGGTGTACCTGTGCGGTCGTGGCCGGATCAGGTGACCAGACCACGGGCGTGCAGCAGGCCCACCAGGTCGCGGACGGCCGGGGCGCACCGATCACGGTCGGCGTGGCCGATCCACGCCAGCTCGGTGATCTCGTTGTCGGCGACGATCTCACCGTCGTGTTCGGCGGCGTAGCAGACCAACTCCACCCTGGTGCCGGGCGCCTGGCCATGGGCGACCTGGTCGATCACCGCGATCCGCTCGAAGGTGCCGGGCCGCAGCACCACGCTGACCTCCTCCAAGGCTTCACGGGCCACCGCGTCCTCGTCGCTCTCGCCCGGTTCGCGCTTGCCGCCGGGCAGGTAGAGCCGATCACGGTCCTGCGAACGCACGCACAGCAGTCGGCCATCACGGACATGGACCCAGGAAAGCGCCTCGATGACGGTGGATGCCGCGGTGGCGGAGGATGCGCTGGAGGACATGTGGCCACTTTAGGCCGGGTCGAAACCGGATGAACCACTGACCGAGCTCGACCCCGGACACTACGATCCGAAGTGGCGGTGGTAGCCCACGGACGCGCACCACACCATGGGGTGCGCCATGGCCAGAGCGGATGAACATGACCTCCTCCAGTACCGGAACCGAGCCCGGTCTCGGGCCCGACCCCTTCGACGAGACGAGTCGAAACCAGACACTCCCTCTGCTGGCCGAGAGCTCCAGCGGTGGTGTCCCGCCCCAGACCACCGAGCAACGCCAGGCTCGTGAACGCGCCTACGACCTCTACAGCGCCGCCATCGGCGCCTGCCTGGCCCGGCGGGAGACCGAGCGCGCCGCCCTTCTCCTGGCCGAGGAGGCGCGACTGCCCTTCCTCACCCCGGACGAGGTCCACCGGGCCAACGCCGCACTACCGGGGGTCATCACCGAGCTGCGCGCCGAACCCGCGCGTGCTCCCGCCGGCTCCGACCCGAGCGACCTGCCCGAACTATCCGGCCAGACGCTGGATTCGCTGTTCGACCTGGCACTGCGCGATCGGCTCACCGGGACCCCGCGTGAACGACCCCGGCTGTTGCTGTTCGGTGGCCAGCCGGGTGCGGGCAAGTCCACCCTCCAACGTCTGCTCCTACCCGTCCTGCCCGAGGGCACCATCGGCTACGACGGGAACGACCTGCTGCGCCTCTCCCCGGACTACGAGTGGTCCATGAGCATCGATGACGAAGCCGCCTCCACCGCCGTCTCCCGGCAGGTGGGCGTCCCGCACGGACGGGCCATGGACTACGTCCGGCACGGGCGCTTCGACGTGGTGTGCGGTCATCCGCTGGGCCGGGCCGACCGCGCCGCCGCTTGGGTGCTGCGATTCAAGGAGGCCGGTTATCGGGTCGAGGTGGCCTTCGTGGCCACCCACGCCTCCAACAGCCGTTTCTCGCTCCTGGATCGGCACGCCCGCGCCACCCGAGACCAGGGCTTCGGTCGCAGGACCTCACCGCTCCACCACGACCGCTCCTACCTCGGTGTGCCCAACACCATCGAGTTCCTGGAGACGCACGAGTTGGTCGATTCGCTCTACGTGCTCTCCCGGGAGGGCGAGGTCCTCTACACCGACCACCGTGACGGCGACCGGCGCACCGAACCGTTCGGGCGCATCGCCTTGGAGGCCGAACGAGGCCGACGCGAACTCTGGCGCTTGGAGGACACCCCATAGGATCCCCGCCCATGGACATCTTCAACGCCAATCCCCTCCTGGTCAGACAACCCAAGCGCTTCATGGTCGACCTCTCCGACTACGAGGTCTTCGACGTCCACGGTCGTCAGATCGCTCAAGTCCGCGAACAGGGCGCCGGCGGCGGTATGCAGGTGCTGCGCGCCCTGTCCCGGAGTACCTCCGGGTTCGAGCGGCGTGTGCACGTCGACGACGTGTACGGACGGACGCGGTTGGTCATTCGAAAGCACTGGTCCTGGATGACCGCCTCCACCAGCGTGAACCTGCCGGACGGACGGCCCGTGGGCAGCATCGAGCAGGACCTGAAGTTCTTCGGCTCCCAGTTCTCCCTGATGGATCCGGAAAAGCGCACGATCGGCACGATCGAGGGAGACTTCACCGCTCTGGACTTTCGCATCAAGGACCACGCCGAACACGAGATCGCCCGGGTGGATCGCCGCGTCCCCGACCTGGGGGAGATGTTCACCACCGCCGACAGTTACGCGCTGCACCAGCGCTACCCCTCGCTTCCCCAGCCCTTGGGCACGCTCGTGGTCGCCTCGGCCATCGCCATCGACCTGGTGCTGCGTGAAGGGAAGTGACCTTCCTACCGAGCCCGAAACGTCCCTTCCCGGGTGTGTGCGGTCGCGTTTTGGATCACCCATACTCCGCGGGACGCCGGGTAGGGGGCCGGTATGTTGCACAACGACATTCCTACATCGGCAGAGATCGAGAAACTGGCCTCCGAGCGCCACCCGGCGAGCGTTTCGCTGTACTTTCCGACCGTGCCTCTCACGCAGGAGGCGGAAGCGGTCCGCATCGAACTGAAGAACGCTCTTGCCCAGGCCATCGGCGAACTCGAAGCGGTGGGGCACGACAAGAACGAGGTGGACTCCCTGAGGGAACTCGGGGAGGAGATCGTTGATGACGGCGAACTCTGGCCCTACCTCTCCAACAGCCTGGCGGTCTTCCTCACCCCGCGAGAGGTCCACACCTTTCGGCTCCCGAACCGGCTGAGCGCGTTCGTGCAGGTCTCCGATCGCTTCTTCATCAAGCCGTTGTTGCGCACGGTCACCTTCCCGCAGACGGCCTTCGTCTTGGCCCTGGCACAGAACTCGGCGCGCCTGATCGAGGTGAGCCCCGACTCCGCGCCGTTCGAGGTGAGGGTTCCCCAGATGCCCGAGGACGCCGCGAGCGCGGTGGGCCTGAGTTCGATCAGTGGACGCTCCCCGGAGGGCCGGCTCCAGGGTTCGGAGGGTCAGAAGGTACGCCTGCACCAGTACGGGCGCGCGGTCGACAGAGCCCTTCGGCCCCTGATGGCCGGAAGCACCGTTCCGCTCATCCTGGCGGCGGCGGAGCCGTTGGCGAGCATCTACCCCTCGGTGAACAGCCACGTTCACCTGGTGGACACCGTGATCGAGGGGAACCCGGAGAACGTCTCCGACGCCGAATTGGCCGCCCAAGCCCGCACCGTGCTCGACGACCTGTACCGCCAGGGACTGGCGGAGCTGCGCGAACGCTTCGAGGCCTGGAGCTCGCGGGGCCGCACCGCCACCGATCTGAGCGATGTGGCCAGGGCCGCCACGTTCGGGGCGATCGACACCCTTCTCGTCGACATCGATCAGGCCGTCCCGGGCATGGTCGACGAGGAGACGGGCGCGATCACCTTCCATGAGGAGAGTGACGCTCGTGGCTACGGTGTGGCGGACGAGATCGCCCGTCGGGCCTTGCGTTCGGGTGCCCGAGTGTTGGCGGTGCGCTCCGAGGACGTTCCCGGTGGTGCGACGGCCGCCGCGATTTTGCGCTTCGCGGTGTGATCCCACCTTGGGCGGGGCCCGCCATCGGGCTCCGCCCCTCTTGGCCTCAGCCCTCCAACTCGGCCATGGCGGCACGGTCCTCGGCGCCGAAACGTTCCTCCAGGTCCTCGGGGGAGGCGTCCAGGTCGATTCGATCCAAGGGCACGCCGCGAGCGGACTCGATGGCGCCGAGCCTGCGCAGTGCCCGGTCACCGGCGTAGTCGAGCAGCTTGCCGGGTGGGAGTTCGTACCGTTGCGCGTCGGGGTCCTGAGAGGGGACGTCCCCGTTGTCGACCGTGCTCATCACGTGGGGGAGGAGCTCGTCGAGGCGTTCGCTCACCACGTTCCAGTTGCGATCGTCGGCGGCCACGTGGCGTCGACAGGTGAAGGTGCCCCAGGCCATGTGGCGGCGTTCGTCGTCGCCGATCCTGCGGATGATCTGTCGCATACCGGGGAAGATCCCGCGCGCGGTGCACACGTGGTTCCAGGCGTAGTAGCCGGTCAGCGCCAGTGAACCCTCGATGACGTGGTTGTAGGTGACCGAGGCGCGTACCTGGTTGCGAGGGCCGGGGTCCTCCAGGAGGGCCTCCAGGGAGCGTGGGAGTTCTTCGTAGAACAGCGCCCGATAGCCGGGGTTGGTGTCCACGAACTGGTGCAGGTCCTCGCGTACCCCGATCGCGTCGAGCCACAGCCGGAACGCCTGGACGTGCTTGGCCTCCTCGAACGCGAACTGGGTCAGGTACATCTGGTCGCCCAGTCGGCCCTCCGCGGCCATGGCGCGCAGGAACGGCTGGAGGTCCTCGGTGACGGCCTCCTCCCCGGCGACGAAGAGGGCGCACAACCGCAACACTCGGACCTTGACCTCTTCATCGAGCCGTTTCCAGTCCTGGGCGTCCTGCGTGAGGTCGATGTCGGTCGGGTTCCAGAACTTCGCGTTGCCCTTGGCGAACAGTCTGAGGGGGAGGGACTCCCAGTTCAGGCCGCCGCCGCGGAGCGAGTGGAAGCCGTCGCGGTGTTCGTCGGTCGTGGCTCGGGCCATGGGGGTACCTCCGGGGTGGACTGTCCCCATGATTGGACATGTCGAGAGATTGTGTAAACCCCTGTCGGTGATCGGAATCACGCTGAATCGAGTCCAAGCCGGGAGAGCAGGTGATACCGGGATCCGGTTGAAGGCGGCGGCGATCCGGGCCCGCCGAAACGGTACGGTCGGGGGAGTACGCCCGCATGAACGAGCCGATCGGGAGACGACGTGTTCTGTGGTGATCCCGGCAGTCCCGGTTACGCCGCGTGCGCCGCCCAGTCCCAGTTGTTCGCCCTGGCCTCGGCGATCCCCGCGCTGCTCGGCCTGGCCCTGATGGTCGCCGCCTTCACCGCGCCCTCGGTCCGGGGGGACCGGATGCTGCGCACCCGGACCCTCAGCTACTCCCTCGTGGCTTGGGGCATCGCCGCCGGCACCTACGTCATGGGCGGGCTGCCGCCCTTGTAGCCGTGTGCGCGGGCCCTCAGATCTCCTCGCCGGTCAGAAGGTCTCCCGCGTCGGTGATCCGGTAGGCGTACCCCTGCTCGGCCAGGAACCGCTGTCGGTGGGCGGCGTAGTCCTGGTCCAGGGTGTCTCGGGCGACCACCGCGTAGAACCGGGCGGTGCGGCCGTCCGCCTTCGGACGCAGCACCCGTCCCAATCGTTGGGCCTCCTCTTGGCGCGAACCGAAGGAACCCGAGACCTGCACGGCCACCCCGGCCTCGGGCAGGTCGATGGAGAAGTTCGCGACCTTGGACACCACCAGGGTGCGCAACTCACCAGAACGGAAGGCGTCGAACAGGCGCTCACGTTCCTTGTTGCGCGTCTCGCCCTTGATCACCGGGGCGTCGAGCCGCTCCCCGAGTTCGTCGAGCTGGTCGATGTAGGAGCCGATCACCAACACCTGCTCGTCGGGGTGACGCCGGACGATCTCGCGAACCACCGACGTCTTGGTCTCCGAGGACGCGCAGAACCGGTATCGGTCCTCGGGTTCGGCGGTCGCGTACGCCAGACGCTCGGACTCCGACAGGTCCACCCGGACCTCCACGCAGTCCGCCGGAGCGATCCACCCTTGGCTCTCCATGTCCTTCCAGGGGGCGTCGTAGCGCTTGGGGCCGATCAGCGAGAACACGTCGCCCTCGCGCCCGTCCTCGCGGACCAGGGTCGCGGTCAGACCGAGCCGGCGCCGGGCCTGAAGGTTCGCGGTCATCCGGAAGATCGGGGCGGGCAGTAGGTGGACCTCGTCGTAGACCACCAGGCCCCAGTCCTTGGCGTCGAACAACTCCAGGTGCGTGTACACGCCCTTCCGGCGCGCCGCCATCACCTGGTAGGTGGCGATGGTGACCGGCCGGACCTCCTTGCGGGTGCCCGAGTACTCACCGATCTCGTCCTCGGTCAGGGTGGTGCGGCGCAGCAGTTCCGCCTTCCACTGACGCACCGACACCGTGTTGGTCACCAGGATCAGGGTGGTCGTCCCGGTCATCGCCATGGCCGCGGCACCGACGATCGTCTTGCCGGCACCACACGGAAGGACCACCACACCCGAACCACCCGCGTGGAAGCTCTCGGCCGCCTCCCGCTGGTAGCCGCGCAGTTCCCAGTCACCGCCGGCCAGGTCGATCGGGTGTGCCTCACCGTCCACGTACCCGGCCAGGTCCTCGGCCGGCCAGCCGATCTTCAGCAGCGCCTGCTTGAGGTCGCCGCGCTCGCTCGGGTGCACCGCGACGGAGTCCTCGTCGATCCGCTCGCCCAGCATCCCCTTGAGCTTCTTGGCCCGGACGACCTCCTCCAGGACGGCGCGGTCCGAGGACTCCAGGACCAGCCCGTGCACCGGGTCGCCGACCAACCTCAGCCGCCCGTATCGGTCCATCGTCTCGGCGATGTCCACCAGCAGCGAGTGCGGCACCGGGAACTTGGAGAACCGGATCAGGGCGTCCACGACCTGCTCGGCGTCGTGCCCGGCGGCACGCGCGTTCCATAGGGCCAACGGGGTGATCCGGTAGGTGTGCACGTGCTCGGGAGCACGCTCCAACTCGGCGAAGGGAGCGATGGCACGCCGGCACTCACCCGCCGACTCGTGGTCGACCTCCAAGAGGAGGGTCTTGTCGGACTGGACGATCAAACAGGACACGAAGGACCTTCCGAAGGGCGGTGGGCGGGGGCGGCTCCAGGTGCAACACCGAAGATCGCCCGAACATGCCCGTCAGGCGGTGGCGATCGCCACGATCACGGCGATGAAGAACAACACCAAGAGGCCGATGGTCACACCGTTGGCGATCCAGGCGTAGCGAGTGAACCGGGAGACCTTCTCTTGGTCGTGGTTCTCGCTGACCGCGATGATCGAGAAGATCAGTCCGACGATGCCGCCGATCGTGGCGTAACAGCTCATCACCAGGAGGATGGACGTCACCAACGCGCCGATCGCTCCCCCCTTGGCCAGAGCCGGTTGGTAACCGGGGTAGGGCGGGTATCCGGGAGGCGGCGGATAGGGCGGCTGGTACGCCTGGTGGGGTCCTTGGTAGGGGTCGGAGAAACCGGGCGGGGGAGGCGGTCCATAACCCGGACCACCGTACGGGCCGGGGGCCTGGTAACCACCCGTGTGCTCGTGGTCGGGCCGGCCGGGGTAACCGTTGTCGTTCATGTGCTGTTCGCCTTCGAGGTAAGGGGGCCCGCAGGGGCGCGGGGACGTGTTCGTGCCGACCGGGCTCAGGTGCCCATGAGGATCGCCAGGGCGGAGAGGAGCAAGAGCGGGATCAGGAACACCACGGACAACGCGGTGTAGGTGAAGTTGCATGCCCAGGTATATCGAATGTACCTCTCCACCTCGGCGGCGTCGGGAATGCTTCGCAGCGCCTTGATCCCCAGGACGATCCCGGGGACGTTGGCGATCAACAGGTAGAACCACAGTCCCATCTGAAGGCCCAGAACCGGGACGAGCAGGGTGAGGACCGCAACGACCAGTGCGGCGACGGCTCCGCCCACCCGAGGAGGCGGCCCGGAGGAGACCGGTCCCGTCGGTGCGCCTCCTGGTTCCGAAGGGGCAGGGGGGCTCGGTGGTGCGCCCACGGGGCGGCTCGGTGGTGCGTCCACGGAGCGGTAGGGCGACGCGGTACCGGGGGTGGTGCCCCGCTCCCAGAAGGCTCGCGGGTTGCTCCGGTCACCGTGCAAGGTTCACCGTGCCTCCCTTGTCGACTATCCGGAAATGTCGGATCCGTTCTTTGGCTCGCATACCCGCCCCCTTCCTTTCGGACGCGGTCGGGCGCCTCCCGGTTCTGCCAAACCGGGGTCAGTACTGCGTCACGTCGACGATCCCTTGGATCCAGGTGCCCGCCTGGGTGAACGTCACGAACGTCAGCACCGCCATCACGAAGAACATCACCGCCGCCGCGCCCAGGCAGTACCAGGAGTAGCGGGTCAGGACCTCGGCCTGTTCCGGGCGCCCTCGGTCCCGGGCGTGAGCGGCGCGGACCGCGAAGGTGATCCCGGCGATACCGAAGATCCAGTTCGCACAGCACAGGGCCGTGATGGCGTGCAGGATCAATGCCATGGTGGAGCTGTTGGCGCCTCCACCCATGGTGGGGGTGGCCTGGCGTTCGGTCCGACGCTCCCGCTCCGGGGCCCGATCCCTTCCCTCGGGTTCGCGGTCCTGGTGTCCCCGGTCACGGGGGGAGGAGGCTCCGGGGGGCAGCGAAGCGTTGCTCATGTGGTCACTTCCGGGGTCCGGACCGACAGATCTGACGCCACTCTAGTGCCGCCTCGCTCGGGGCGACCGGTTACGGAACGGCGTTCAGGATGGTGCGTCATGGGGCGGAGAAAAGCCCTCATGGTGGTTCCCTACGTGGGCGCTCACCAACACGACGAAGTGCCGTGGTCGGGCGGCAGGCGCCTCAGGCCGAATCCTGCCCGGCGGCGAGTTCGGCCACACCGGTGATGCGATGGAGCGCGAATCGGTGCACCGCGCCACGGGTGGTGTCGTACGCGGTCAAGAAACCCCCGTCCACACCGCCCGGTTCCACGATCCGACCGACCTGGCGTCCGTCGGTGTCGGTATAGCCGATCCACACACGACGCTCGTCCTCGGCGGCGCGTCGTAGGACCTCCGTGAGGGCGTTGGCGCGTGAGCCCGCCGAACCGCTCTCCGGCAGAGCCACCGGGACCCGCGCGATCGTCGCGGCCTCATCCCCGGCCCTCAGCGCGCGTACGGCCGCCTGGGCGGCCTGAGGGGTCGTGCCCGTCTCCCTGGAGGGGACGGCGTCCGGTTCGGCCCGGCGCACCTCGGGCCGGCTCAACCGCATGGTGCCATCGCCGCTCTCGGCCACCGGGTGGTAGCCGAGTCGGCGCAACCGTTCCATCAGGGCGGCCCGAGGCAGTCCGCTGACCACGACGGTGGGGGCCAACGACACCAGCTCCAGGTCGAAGGCCCTACGGTCGCCGACCAGTTCGGCGAGCAGCGCGGGTTCGTCGCACCGCAGATAACTGGAAGCGGTGCCGGCGCGCAGCCGACCGTGTCGGCGGCCCACGTCCGAGATCAGGTAACGCAACGCCTGGGGCACGGGGGTACGTGAGTACCGTTCGAGCATCGCGGTGAGATCGGCGACCCCGCGTCCGGCGTCCAGGGCACGACGCACGGACGCCTCGGTGAAGCGGTAGACCGTGGCACCGCCGGTGGACTCCACGTCGGCGGTCAGGGCGAGTTCGTGGGCCAGCTCTCTCACCAGGGGGCCCGGCGCCACCGCGGTCATGTCACCCTGCACCAGCACGTAGTCCAAGGGGCTGGGCAGTTCGGGGGCCAGGAGGGCGGCGGAGGCCTCCTCGTCGTCGGTGAGCAGGGGACGTGTGTGTTCGGCGAGCGCGCCCATGCCGGTCAGTCCCAACGCGGCGGCCTCGGTCAGGGCGGCCTCCACCAATTCGGTGTACACGGCGGACTGCCGGCGCGGGTGACGCCAGGCCAAGCGGGCGAACAGTGAGGCGGGCGTGGTGGACGACCCCGACTCGGCCAGGCTCAGTTCGGTGAGCACGTCACGGCGGGCCCGGGGGGCGGCCGGACGTACCGATCCCGGGCCCAGCACGTTGCGTATCCGGTTCTTGGAATCGGGTGAGCCGGCCAGGGAGGGGACTCGATCCGAGTCCAACCACGCCCGGGCCAGGCGTGTCCAGCGGAGTTCGGGAGGGCTCTGGCGCCACAGGTCGTACTCGCGGGTGGGCAGCCACTCCCCGGACAGACGGTCGTCGGTGGCGAGCAGACCGGCGGCGTGCGCCGTTTCCAGGTACAGGATCGCGGTGGCCTCGTCGGTGTCCATCGTTCGGGCGGCACGACGTAGGTCGCGCACCCCCAGGCCACCGTTGCGCAACACCGCGGCCGGTTCCTGGGACCAACGTTCCATCAGTTCCTCGATGGCGCGCAACACCACGAAGGCCTGCCCGGCCGCGGCACGGGCCACGGTGATGGGGTCCCCCGCGCGTGCCTCGAACGCGGGGGGAGCGGTCTCGACCTCCCTGAACAGCACCCCGGAGCGCAGGAACAGACCGACCTCGCGCGGCAGGGTCAGGGTGTCGTCACCGGTGGGCAGGAGGAGGCCTCGGGCGATGAGGGTCTCCACGGGGGAGACGGCCGTGGCCAGGGTGACCACTCGCCTGGCATCCGAGACGGTGCCGTTCGGCGGCCCCCAAGCGAGGCCGTCCAGGAGTCGCCGAGCGGGCTCGTCGACCTGGTCGAGCAGGGTACGGATCCGGCCGGGGTCGGACAGGACGGTGGCGACCGCCTCCACGGGGGACTCGGTGCCCTGGCGCGGCACGAGGTCCTCGGACAGGCGCCTGACCGCCTCGTGCGGCAGGGCGGCCAGTAACACCCGAGAGGGCGGCCCCAACCGGGCGGGGTGCGGAAGCAGTTCGCGTAGAACCTGGACCGGACGCAGTCGTTCCCCGCCGGGCCAGATCAGAGCCGATGACAGCAGGGTTTCGAGGGCGGTGTCGAGGGGGCTCGGGTCCGCTGCGTGGGAGGGAGCGAGACCGAGCCCGACCCCCAGCGCGGCGCGGGAGACGCCCACCGGTTCGGACAGGCGGTCGTCACCGAGGGCGACCACGGCCTCCAGGACCTGGATGGTGAAACGATCGAGCCCCTCCAAGGCTCGCAGCACGGCGTTGCGTGAGGTCGCACGGTGCGCCAAGGCCCCGAGGTCGGCCGGAACCGGCCTGGCCAGATCCGGCCTGGCACGCAGCAGAGCGGTGAGTTCCTCGTCGGAGCGGGTGCGGAGCCAGGAGGTGAACGTGGGTGGTCGTCCCGGCGCGGCGCTCTCGAAGGTGCCGCCGGTGGGCTGCTCGGGCCGTACGTAGTGCGTCATCGACTTCAACGCTAATTGATCCGGTTCCCTGGGAGCACCCACACCCCACCCGACGCCACAGCGGCATGGGTCACGCTCTCAAGGACCGATTCGGAGAGGAATTCGCCGGCCGAAATAGGGAAGGAGGGGTTAAAAGGCAGGTCATTGTGAGCCAATATGGGGCCATGACCCAGCGCACCGAACAATTGGTACTCGACTATCTCTCCGACGTCGGGCTCGCGCTGCACGGTCGTGTCACGGCCAAGGAACGGACCGCCTACCTGACGAGCCTGCGCGCGCGGATCGACGAGCGTCGCAGGGCGGCCGATGCCGACGACGTCGACACCGTGCGCGGAATCCTGCGCGGCTTCGGAGCCCCGGGACACCTCGTGGAGGAGGAACTGACCGGAAAGGCGCTCGACCTCGAGGACGACGAGATGATTCCGGCCAAACCCCGGCACGCGGATCGTCCTCCGCCGCCCTGGCGCGGTGGTCCCAGCCAGGGGATCCTCTCCTTGCTGGAGGGACCCGGCCAGACCGAGATGCGCATGGACGGCCGGACCACCCGCAAGCCCGGAGTGACGCGCAACGGTCTCCTGCTGTTCAGGTATCGCGCTCCCGAAGCGATGGCCCTGGCCATGTTCGTGCTCTGCGGGGTGTGGTGGGACGCCGCCTTCGTGTGGGTGCTCGGCGCGGTTCTCGTGGTGCTCAGCCAGGTGTGGAACACGCTGGACAAGTGGGTCGGGGCGGGACTTCCCATCCTGGCCTGTGTACTCGGAATGGTCCTGTGGGACGGTGACGCGAAGTTCATCGACGTGTACATCCAACAGGCCCTGCCCGCGACCGGGGTTCCGGCGCTCGGCATCGCGTCCTTGGCCTGTGTGTTCTACCTCTTTCCCAAGGCCGCTCGCTCCGCACGGGCCGCCGACCGGGCGGGGACCGCCTCCGACTACTCCTGATCGCGCCGGCCGTGTCGGGGTCGGGCGGGGGGAACAACGTCGGAATCGTCGGTCATCGCTTGGTAAATCCTGGGAATAACCTTTTCCGGTCGGCCCGTTACCGCGTATCCGTATGTGCTGCTTCGGGTAGCCATGTCGATACACCGTCGCTTTCGCTTCAGGGCGGTCACGTCCGGTGTTCCGGCCGCCAGTCCGGGCACCGACGAGTCGACGAGGCCCCGACTCCGCCGAGTCCCGTCCCACACTCCGCACCCAGCGGTGACGGGGCGAACGTCGACACCCACGAGGCCCGGATACCCGGTATCCGGGCCTCGTCCGCGCGGTCCATATCGGACGGGTGGAATTCTCTCTCGCTTTGGGAAGCGCGCGGGTACTAGCCTTGGCATCACCTATGGAAACCAGGGGTCGCCGGGGTGGAGGAAAGGGTGGACGGCACCGTTTCCACACCCTCGCGTCGCCCACCAGTGAAAGCATGAGGTCTCTACCGTGCCCACCGGCAAGGTCAAGTGGTACGACGGCGACAAGGGTTTCGGCTTTCTCACCCGGGACGACGGCGGTGAGGTCTTCGTCCACTCCACCTCCCTACCGCCCGGAACCACCTCGTTGCGGCCCGGTCAACGGGTCGAGTTCGGCGTGGCCGAGGGCCGAAAGGGAGCCCAGGCACTCCAGGTGAAACTGCTCGATGCCCAACACTCCGTGGCCAAGGCGCGGCGCAAGAAACCCGATGAGATGGTGGTCCTCACCGAGGACCTCATCAAACTCCTCGAGAACGTCTCCAACGGTTACCGGAGGGGACGACACCCCGAAAAGCGCGAAGCGGCCAAGGTCGCCCAGGTGCTACGAGTGGTGGCCGACGACCTGGAGGCCTGAGTGGTGCGGGGCCGTGGTGGACGTTTCGAGGACGTTCACCACGGCCCTCCTCGTTCGACGTCGCAAGATTCGGCCAAGGGGTCGTATCGGGCGAACCTTGACCCTCGTTATGGTCAAATCGGTGCTCACCATCAGTGAGAATGGGGGCGTGAGCCCTTCTCGACGTTCTCCTGTACCGGACAAGGCATGTATCGACGCGGTGGATCTGGCCCGCTCGGTGGCGGCGGAGGTCGGGCGACCCGAATGGGTGGGTGAGCACCTCACCGCCCAGGTCGAGGACACACGCCTGGTCACCCACTACTTCGAGTGCCTGGACCCCGCCTATCCGGGGTGGACCTACGCGGTCACCGTGGTGCGCGCCGCGCGCGCCAAAAAGGTCACGGTCAACGAGGTGGTTCTCCTCCCCGGCGAGGGCGCGCTCACCGTGCCCGAGTGGGTTCCTTGGAAGGAGCGGCTGCGTCCCGGCGACCTCGGAGCGGGGGACCTCCTCCCCACCGACGAGGACGACGAACGACTCGTTCCCGGTTACGCGCAGGTGCCCGAAAGCGAACTCGAAGCCGAGGGCATGGACAAGCAGATGATGTGGGAGCTCGGACTGGGCCGACGCCAAGTGCTCTC
The DNA here is from genome assembly GCF_000341005.1 of Nocardiopsis alkaliphila YIM 80379. Classification (GTDB taxonomy): domain Bacteria; phylum Actinomycetota; class Actinomycetes; order Streptosporangiales; family Streptosporangiaceae; genus Nocardiopsis; species Nocardiopsis alkaliphila. The sequence continues at coordinate 13,987 of NZ_ANBD01000030.1, forward strand.
CGAGATCGGCCGAGAGCAGGCCGCGGAGCGCTGGTACAACGGCGACGCCGGGCCACGCAGCCCGATCGCCACGGCGGCTCCGGCCCGTTGCAACACCTGCGGTTTCATGACCCCGCTCGCCGGTGAGCTGCGCAAGATGTTCGGGGTGTGCACCAATGAGTACGCCCCCGACGACGGCAAGGTCGTTTCGCTCGACCACGGTTGTGGAGCCCACTCCGAGGTCCGCCGTCCCGGCCCCCAGAACGAGCCGGGAGGGCCGGTCGTCGATGAGATGGGGTACGACCACATCGTCTTCGACGACACCACGGAGCTGGAACTGCTCTCCTCCGACTCCTGAATCCGCACCACGGGCAGATCCACCCCGAGCACGACGAACCGGACCTCGCCGCACTCGCGGCGAGGTCCTCGTGCTTCGGGCACGCCACGCGCTCGGCCCACACCCATCCCACGACGATGGTGGGCTAGGGTCGAGCCAACCCATCACGCTCGCCCTGCCGGCCCCGCGTGTGTCCACACGACGGGCTCCGGGCCGCGCACCACGCGCAGGAGGAGAAGACCATCATGGCCGAGCCGGTGAACGATCCCTACCACACGGCTGAACTGCGCAGACGCGTGTTGTCGGCGTGGGCGGACGCGCCCGCCAGGTTCCGGGAGGACGCCAACGCGGAGGAGGACTTCGCCCTGGGCGGCTACCGCGACCGGGTGGTGGTCGAACTGGCCCAGAACGCGGCCGACGCCGCCCGCCGCGCGCGGGTGCCGGGGCGATTCCTGCTCTGTCTGGAGGGGGACCGCCTCACCGCCGCCAACACCGGGGCGCCCCTGACCGCCGAAGGGGTGGAGTCCCTCGCCACCCTGCGGGCCTCCACCAAACGTGGCGACCAGGGTTCCGCGGGGCGGTTCGGGGTCGGCTTCTCCGCCGTCGTGGCGCTCAGCGACAACATCACCGTGGACTCCGCCGACGGCGCCGTGCACTTCTCCGCGCAGCGGGCCCGCGCCGTGGTCACGGACCTGCTCGCGGCCAACGGCACCCACGCCGACCTCGCCGAAGAGGTGGGACGCCGCTCCGGACACGTGCCCCTCCTCAGATTGCCGTTCCCCGCGGACCTTCTGCCCGAACGCCCCGCCGGTGGGTACGACACGGTCGTCACCCTGGGGTTGCGTGACGATCAGGCCCGGCGACGGGTACGGGAGCTGCTGGACCGCACCGGTGAGGCACTCTTGCTCGCCCTGGACGGTCTGTCCGAGGTGCGGGTGGTGGTCGACGGTGCCGAACGTGTCCTCACCCGCGCCGACGGAGACGAGAGCGCCGGGACCGACCTGGTCACCACCCACCACGTCGTCGGCGGGGACACACGGGCCACCTCCTGGCGGGTCCTCACCCGTTCCGGAAAGTTCGACACCGACCTCCTCGCCGATCGACCCACCGAGGAACGTGAACGCTCCGAGTGGTCGCTGACGTGGGCCGCTCCGGTCGATGAGAACGGTGGTGTGGGGCCGCTGCCCGCGGACGTGGAGAGCGTCGTGCACGCGCCCACCCCCACGGACACCGAACTCGACCTTCCCGCCGTGCTCATCGGTACGTTCCCACTGGGATCGGATCGGCGCGGCGTGCAGCCCGGTGCCGCCACCGACCTGCTGCTCATGGAGGCGGCCACCGCCTACTGTGCGCTGTTGCGCCGGTTCGACCCCTTGGCCGCCCTCGACCTGGTCCCGGCCACCCGGGTCGGTGGCGGTGCCATCGACGCGGTCTTTCGCGCTCGGGTCGCCGAACCCCTTCTGGACACCCCCTTCCTGGTCACCGCGTCCGGGCACCCCATCACCCCGCGTGACGCCGTCCTGTTGGACACCGGGGGTTCCGGTGGCGTCCCCGACCTCGTGGACCTGCTCGCCGCATCGCTGCCGCCGCTGCTACCAGGCCACTGGAGTCCACGCCACCCGGCCCTGGCCTCCCTGCGGGTACGCCGACTGGGGCCGGCCGACCTGGCCGACCTGCTCGGTGACACCCGGCGTCCGCCGACCTGGTGGGCCGCTCTCTACGCCGCCTTGGCCACGGCGGGCACCGGTGGCGCCGACCTCGACGAACTCGGTTCGCTTCCGGTGCCGCTCGCCGACGGCCGCCTCGTTCGAGGCCCCCGTTCCCTGCTGGTCCCCACCGACGACTGGGTGCGTGTCGCCAACGCCGAGGGCGACCGCCTCGACCCTTCGGTCCTGGCCACCCTGGGCGTGCGCGTGGTCCATCCCGAGGCCGCCCACCCGCTCTTGCTGCGGCTGGGCGCGGTGGAAGCGGGAGCCGACACCGTTCTGGCCGACCCCAACACCGAGGCGGCCGTTCGAGGCTCCCTGGACGCCGAGGACCCCGAACCGATCGCCGAGGCCGTCCTGGACCTGGTCGCCGCCGCCGGTAGTACCGTCCAGGACCTGCCCTGGTTGGCCGAACTGGCCCTGCGCGATGACGAGGACGGCTACTCGATCGCCGCCGAACTCCTCGTCCCGGGCGCACCGCTGGCCGACCTGTTGGTGGACGACGCCCCGTTCGGTACCGTCCACGACGACCTCGTCCGCGCACACGGCGTCGACACCCTACGGGCTGCGGGCGCGCTCTGGGGACTCACCGTGGTGCGCGCCGAAGACGTCGCCTTGGGCGAGGACCTCGCCGAGGCCTTCGACGGCACTCCGGGGGAGGGCGGACCCGACGGACTACAGGAGTGGGCGGACGAGTTGCTGGAACGCCTCGGTGACCCGGAGCTTCCTCCGATCGTCCCCGAGTTGGTGTGCGTGGCCGACCTCGACTACATCGCGGACGACGCCTGGCCTCAGGTCCTGACCATGCTCTCCAACGGCCCACTGCGCGAGGTCGTCACCGCGCCGGTCCGACTGCTGATGGCGGACGGCCAGGTCGTGGACGTTGCCTCCTACACCGCCTGGTGGCTGCGCGGCCGGGCCTTGGTGGACGCCCACGCCCCGGTGGAACTGCGCACCGCCGACGCCGAACCGGCGCTCCAAGGGCTCTACGACCAGGCGCCCACCGATGTCGACCCCGAGTTCGCGCGGGCCTTGGGGGTGCGTACCACCCTGGCCGAACTGCTCGCGGACCCCGACGGCACCGACGACCTGCTCGGCCGGCTGGCCGACCCCGAACGGCACGTGGACCGCTCCGCCCTGCGTCGTCTGTGGACGGCCCTGGCCCACGTCGACGCCGACCTGGTCACCCCGCCGGCCCTCGTGCGGGCGGTTCGAGGTGAGACGATCGTGGTCGCCGACGCCGAGGACGCCGTGGTGGTGGACTCTCCGGACCTGCTGCCGCTCCTACGGGAACGGCCGCTGGTCCTGGCCGCCGCGGAGGGCGCCGAACGGCTCGCCGACGTGCTGGACCTGGACCTGGCCTCAGAGGTCGTCATCGGCGAGGTGAGTTCCACCGGACAGATCCGTGAGGTACCGGACGAGGTGTGGCTGTTCCTCCCCGAGGTCGAGAACCCGGATCGCACCTATCTGCGTCACCGGGTGCTCACCGTGGACGGGGTGGAGGTGGACTGGTACACCGGCGACGGCACGGTGCACGCCTCGGGCACCGAGGGCCTGGCTCGGGCCCTGGCCTGGCGTGCCGGTCGATGGTCGCGCCGACACCTGCTGGCCGCCGTGCTGCGCGACCCCTCGACGGCGGCCCACCTGCTCGCCGAATCCGACCTGGAGTAGCCCCAGGGCGCTCCGCGAGCTCGTCGGTTCGCAGGCTTCCCCCTATCCTGCGGTGATCTTGCTTCTGGTAGCTAGGAAATCGCTTCCCTGACTACCAGAAGCAAGATCACCGCTGTTGTGTCCGCGCCCTACGCTCCACCTCCCGCCTACCTCGCCACTCCGCCATCCGGCGGGAGGAAAAGCCGGCGCTCCGACGGAGTGCTCCTACCGTTCCACGACGGAGGCGAGGCGCGGGCCCAGACCCTCCTCGGCTTCGTCCCAGGCGGTGACCTCCACCGGGTCTCCCACGGACACCAGGCCGGGGGTGGTCACGGCGAACTTCGACCCGAACGCCACCCCACCCGAGTCCGCGCGACGGTAGGCGGCCAAGGCCCGAAGCGGCTCGGGGCCGCGCTTTTCCCCGGTGTGCTGGTCCACGGTGGTCACCGCGCACCGGACGCACACCTTGGCGTAGCCCAACTCGGCTCCGCCGATCCGGAGCGCGCGCACCCGGTCCTCGGTGTGCGGGTCGGGCCACCCGGAGATGACCACACTGGGCCGGAACCGGCTCATCGGCACGGGCTCGCCGCCGGTGTCCAGGAGGCGTTCGTTGAGCAGGTCGAGCGAGGCCGAGGACGTCACGAGAGCGGCGTGTCCGTCAGCGAAGCCGGCGGTACCGGAAATGAGACCCCTGGTCACGCGCTCGTGGTCGGAGGGGACACGCACCAGCCGGCTGGGCGCCTGGAACACCTGGGACAACCACGCGGCGACCTCGTCACCCTGATCCACCCCCTGGAAGGGTTCGCCGTGCACGGTCACGGGCAGCCGCCGACCCTCGGGGTCGGTCTTGAGGTCGAACGTCTCGACACCCGGGGCGCGCAGCACCAGTCGGGATGCGTCGGCGTCGATCTCGGGGACGATTCGCGCCATCGATGGGTCCTTGCGCTGACTCCGGAAGGCGCCGGTGTCGTCGACCACCATGAACTCGCGATCGTGGGTGAGACCGGCGGGGGTGAGGTGGGCGGTGGACAGGGACGCACCGGCGCACCCCTTGACGGGGTAGACGACGAGCGCGCTCACATGGGCGGGTTCAGCAGACATGCGCTCAAATTAGTGGAACCGAGTGGGGTTGTCAGGCGTCTCGATGGGTGCCCCGATCCCCGAACGACAGGCTCCCCATGCGCACGACCATCGCCCTCCTCACCTTCCCGGCCCTGCTCCTCACGGCCGGCTGCGCCGTCTCGACCGATGAAGCCGAATCCGCCGCACCCGCGGACGCCTTCGAGGAGACCGTTCAAGGGGGCGACACCGAGGACGGGGCTTCGGACACGGAGACCGCGACCGAGGGGACGGAGGAACCCCAAGAGCGTACGTACGCGGTCGGTGAGCAGATCACCGTGGAGTTGACCATGTACTCCACCGAGGACGGTGGCCGCCATTCCCCCTTCTTCTCCGGGTACCGGCCCACCATCGAGTTCGATCACCTGGGCCGGTCGTCGACCTGTTCGGTGCAACTGCCCGTGGACCTGGAGCAGTTCGATCCGGGACGGACCCACCTGGTCGGCCTGGAGTGCGACGCCGAGATCGTGGTGCACCCCGACGAGGTGGGCTTCGCGCTGATCGAGGGCGGAAAGGAGAACGGCGAGGGGGTCGTCGTCCTCACCGAGGCCTGACGTTCGCCGCCACGACTCACCCCGACCGCCGGTGTGGTCGGGGCGATTCGGCAGGATGGGAGAGATGTCCGTCCGTGCCTGAGGGGGAGCGTTCGTGGGCGACGTGAGGAACACCGGGTCGCGGGCCGCTCAGGCCCCCCTGAGCCCGGCCCGCCGCTGGCTGGGCCTGGCCTCGGTCTNACTGTTACTGATCTCGGTGGACATGACGGTGCTCTACACCGCCCTGCCCACCCTCGGCTCCGACCTGGGCGCGAACGCCTCCCAACGCCTGTGGATCATCAACGCCTACCCACTGGTCACGGCGGGGCTGCTGTTGGGCGCGGGCACCCTCGGGGATCGGGTCGGGCACAAACGGATGTACCTGATCGGGTTGGTCACCTTCGGCGTCGCCTCACTGGTCGCCGCCTACGCAGTGTCCCCGATGATGCTGATCGCGGGCCGCGCCTTCCTCGCCGTGGGCGCCGCCGCGATGATGCCGGCCACCCTGTCCCTGATCCGCGTCACCTTCACCGACGAACGCGAGCGCGGCATCGCCATCGGAGTGTGGGGGACCATGGCCATGGTCGGTGCCGCGATGGGGCCGATCGTGGGCGGATTGTTGCTGGAGTACTTCTGGTGGGGATCGGTCTTCCTGGTCAACGTGCCGATCGTGCTGGTGGCGCTCGTACTGGCCGGCGTGGTGGCCCCGGGAGGGTCGGGGAGCGCGGAACGGCCCTGGGACCTGCTCGGCTCACTTCAGGTGATGGCGGGATTGGCGGGTGCGGTGTACACGATCAAGGAGGTCACCGCCCCCGAACCACAGGCCCTCGTGGTGGTCGTGGCGCTGGTGGTGTCCGTCATGGGTTTTTGGACGTTCGTGCGCCGACAGCGCGGGCGGCCCTACCCCCTGATCGACTTCGCGTTGCTGCGTGATCCCCGCATCCTCATCGGCGTGCTGGCCGCCGCCATGGCGATGTTCGCCGTGGCCGGGGTGCAGTTGGTCCTGACCCAGCGTCTTCAGTTGGTGTTGGACTTCACCCCTTTGCGGGCGGGGCTGGTGGTGGCCGCCATGGCGCTCGGAGCGTTGCCCGTGGGCGTCACCGCCGGGGCGCTCCTACACCGGTTGGGGACCCGCCCGGTGATCGTGGCGGGGCTTTTGGTGACGGGGCTGGGCATCGCACTGGTGCTGGGTGTCTCGGAGGCCCCGCTCACGTGGACGGTGGCGGGACTGCTGGTGGCCGGAGCGGGCACCGGAGCCGCGATGACCGCCGCCTCGGCCGCGATCGTGGGGTACGCCCCCGCGCATCGGGCGGGGATGGCCTCCTCCGTGGAGGAGGTGTCCTACGAGCTCGGAAGCCTGACCGGGGTGGCGGTCCTGGGCAGTTTGCTCGCCGCGGTCTACACCCGAACGGTCACCCTGCCCGAAGGGGTCTCCGCCGAGGCGGCCGGTGGGCTGGACGAGGCCAGGGCGGTCGCGGCGGAGATGGATCCCAGGGCCGCCGCCGTCCTCTTGGAGGAGGCGGTCCAGGCCTTCGACGAGGGCTACCGGGTGACCCTGCTGATCGCCGCGTTCGCGCTGGTGGCCTCCGGGGTCTTCGGTCTGTCGTACAAGCCTGGCACCGTTTCCGAGCGGTCCGGTTCCTCCCACTGACCGGTCCGACCGAGCAGGGGGTCAGCGGGCGACGCGGAAGAAGCCGTCGGAGATCAGGGTGCGCAGGGCCTGGGGGGTGCGTGTGCGGATCGACTCGGGGTCCTCGCCCATGAGTTCGGCGATGGCGTCCAGCAACGGGCCCACGGGCATGGTGCCGTCGCAGACGCTGGCCAGCGCCGCCTCCACGGTTCCGATCCGGGCCACGCGGCGCAGACCTTCCCGCTGACGGAGCAGGATCTTCTCCGGATCGGGCGCACCGGGGACCGCCACCCGTTCCTCGACCACGCCGGGGGCGAGCGCCACGTGCGCGGAGAGCAACGCGGCGTCGGTGAGACGGTTGGCGGTCAGCGCGCCGTCCACCACGTCCGGCAGGTAGCGCCCCACCGGTTGTTCGACGTCGTGCCGTAGTTCCTCGACCCGGACGGTGGCGTCTTGGGCGACGTCGTTTCGCAGGCTGATCCAGCCGAAGCCGATGCCCTTGATGCCTTCGCGCTCGAAGTAGTCCAACCAGGCGTCGTAGCGCCGGGTGTACTCGGGGGTGCCGTGTTCGCAGGAGTCTCGCAGCCACAGTTCCACGTATTCGGCCGGGTCCTGGACGTCGCGCTGGACCACCCAACCCGAGCAACCGGCGCGGGTGATCCAGCCCCCGACCCGATCCTCCCAGTCGTCGCCGTCCGTGTGCGTCCAGTTGGCCAGGAACTGGGCCCAACCGCCTTCGGTGAGGTGGTCGGGCGCCTGTCTCACGAGTTCGGCGCAGAGGGCGTCGCCGGGCAGGTCGGACTCGCGGTAGGTGAACCGGGCGTTCCCGGGCGTGATGACGAACGGTGGGTTGGAGACGATCAGGTCGAAGCGCTCGCCCTCGACCGGCTCGAACATCGATCCCTGGAGCAGGCGGGCGTCGAAGACGCCGGACAGGGCCAGGCTGATCCTCGCCAGGCGTACGGCGCGCGGATTGAGGTCGGTGGCCACCACCTCGCGGGCGCGGGAGGCCAGGTGCAGGGCCTGCACACCGCAGCCGGTGCCCAGGTCGAGGGCGCGTTCGAAGGGCCCATCGACCATCAGACGAGAAAGGCCGGCCGAGGCTCCACCGGTTCCCACGACGTGGTCGTGGCGGGGTACCTCGCCGTCGCCGGGACGCACCTTGGGGTCGGAGACCACGAACCCGGGACGGCCGTCCTCGAGTTCCCACGGGCCCAGGTGGACGAGGGAGCGCACCACGTGGCCGTCGGGGGCGTCGTCGACGGTGACCAGGCCGGCCTCGACGAGTTCCTCCACGGGCAGGATGGCGCGGATGGCCCGGAGGGGGACCGGGCTTCGCAGCCACCAAAGGCGCAAGAGCAGTCCGAGGCGTTCCTCTCCGCCGGTGGCGCGCAGGGCGGGCAGCAGCTGTTCGCGGGCCAGGGCCTTGGCCGCGGCGTCGCCGAGTCGGTCGCGAACACCGGACACCGTGTAGTCGGCGTCGATGAGGATGCGACGGAGGCGGTCGGCGAGAGCGCGCGGGAATTCTGTCTCAGACACCCGCCCATTATCGGTCAGACCACCGGCCCCGCCGGCACGGGTCAGCGGCTTCAGGACCGGCTCTCGGTTCGTCCGTCCTCGTCACCGCGCTTGCCGAGCAGCCGGGGAATGTAGAGGAAACCGAAGACACCGAGCGCGATGCCGGTCACACAGACACCGATCCACCAACGTTCGGAATCGGGTAGGCCGTCGCCGATGGCGAGCAGCACCACGAGAGCGACCGCCCACGCGAACGTGCCGATGGCGGCGGGAACGCGGTAGTCGCTTTCGTGAACTTCCGGGTCGGGCCGGCGAGGTTTGCGCACGGGTCAAGGCTATCCGGTGGGCCGGGGGAGGTAGGGCGCCGTCGCGTTCGAGGTCCGGGCGCGTGGGTCACATCCACCGAACGAAGGAACTCATCACCTGGTGTTTTCTATGAAAATGGTGTGAAGTGGGTGTCTGCTGTTGTGCGAAGATGCAACTAATCTGACGAAGAGTCCCTGTAACCCCGTAAGAAGACCAGGTCAGGCCGACAAAGTGAACACACCGAACCCATCCCCCACCGAACAATCCAGGCGGCCGAGCGGCCCCTTGGACCGCTTCTTCCGAATCTCGGAGCGTGGCTCCACCCTTGGCACCGAGATCCGAGGCGGCATGGCGACCTTCTTCGCCATGGCCTACATCGTCGTCCTCAACCCGCTGATCCTGGGCACGGCCGAAGACGTCAACGGTCAGACCCTGGGCCTTCCCGGCGTCGCCGCCATGACGGCCCTGGTGGCCGCGCTCTCCTGTGTCCTGATGGGCGTGGTCAGCCGCTACCCGTTCGCGATCGCCGCCGGCATGGGGCTCAACGCGATCGTCGCCTACGGGGTCGCCCCCTTCATGCCCTGGGCGGACGTCTTCCTGCTGATCGTCATCGAGGGCGTGGTCCTTCTCATCCTCGTGCTCAGCGGGTTCCGTACCGCGGTCTTCGCCGCCATCCCCTCCGGCCTGAAGATGGCCATCGCCGTCGGTGTGGGTCTCTTCCTCGCCATGATCGGGTTGGTCAACGCCGGCTTCGTCCAGGCGGGCGAAGGCACCCCGGTCCAGCTCGGTGACGGGGGCCTCAACGGCTGGCCCATCCTGATCTTCGTGATCGGCCTGCTGATCAGCATCGCGCTCTACGTGCGCAACGTCCGAGGAGCCCTGCTCATCGGCATCGTGGCCACCACGATCATCGCCATCCTCGTCGAGACCCTCTTCGGTGACGGCGGTGAAGGCCTCGGCTGGGGTCTCACCGTTCCGACCCTGCCCACCGGCGTCGGCGACCTGGTCGCGCTTCCCGACGTCTCCCTGCTGGGCTTGTTCCTGGAGGGTGGTCCCAACCTGCTCGAGCGGTGGTCGGACGTGGGCCTGGCCACGATCCTCATGCTGATCTTCACGCTGCTGCTCGCCGACTTCTTCGACACCATGGGGACCATGGTCGGTGTCGCCCACCAGGGTGGCCTGGCCGACGAGGAGGGCAACATCGAGGGCACCCGCGAGGTCCTGGTCGCCGACTCCATCGGCACCATCCTCGGTGGTCTGGGTTCCGCTTCGGTCGCCACCCTCTACGCCGAATCCGCGGCGGGCGTCGGTGAGGGCGCGCGTACCGGTATCGCTCCGATCATCACCGGCACCATGTTCCTGGTCGCGGCGTTCTTCACTCCGTTGGTCACCCTGGTGCCCTTCGAGGCCGCCACGCCGGTACTGGTGATCGTGGGCTTCATGATGCTCACGCAGATCACCAACATCGACTTCAAGGACCCGGCGATCGGCGTCGGTGCGTTCTTGGCGATCATCATGATGCCGTTCACCTACTCCATCGCCAACGGCATCGGCTTCGGTCTGCTCGGTTACGCCTTCGTCATGCTGGTCACCGGGCGTGCTCGCCAGGTGCACCCGCTGCTCTGGCTGATCTCGGTGATCTTCCTCATCCACTTCGCGGAAGCGCCGATCTACGCTCTGATCAGCTGATGCATCCCAGGTGAAGGTCTCCTTCCCGGGTGTGGTGGGCCATCCCACGCGTATCGGGGAATGGAACCGATGGTGAACGGCGTTGGCTCAGATGAGATGAGTCAACGCCGTTTACTTCCATGTTCCGGTCCCTCCGCCACGATGCTGGTTTCAGCCTCCCTCCATGGGTTCGTCCCACAGGGGAGGGGATGATGCGACGTATCGCGATGTTCCGTTCTCTGTCCGTGCGCAACTACCGCGTGTACGCGCTCGGTCAGTTGATCTCCAACCCCGGCACCTGGATGCAGCGCATCGCCCAGGACTGGCTGGTCCTCCAGCTCAGTGGCGGCAGCGGCATCGCGCTGGGCATGACCACGGCGCTCCAGTTCCTGCCCATGCTCTTCTTCGGGCTGTGGGGCGGGGCCATGGTCGACCGCTTCGACAAGCGCCGCCTGCTGATCTTCACCCAGTCCAGCATGGGCGTGCTCGCCGTGGGACTCGGTGTCCTGGCCACCCTCGGCGCCGCCGAGGTCTGGCACGTGTACCTCTTCGCCTTCGGCCTGGGCATGATCACCGTGCTCGACAACCCCGGACGACAGGCGTTCGTACCGGAGATGGTCGACCGTGAACTCCTGCCCAACGCGATCGCCCTCAACAGCGCCAGTTTCCAGTTGGGCCGGGTCACCGGCCCCGCCATCGCGGGTCTGTTGATCGGTCTGGTCGGTAGCGGGCCCGTCTTCATGATCAACGGGGCCTCGTTCGCCTTCACGATCGTGGCGCTGCTGTTGATCCGTACCGCCGAACTCGCCCCCGCCGAGCCCATGCCGCGCGGCAAGGGGCAGATCCGCGAGGGGTTGCGCTACATCGGTGGTAGACGCGACCTCGTCCTGCTGCTGGCCTTGGCGGCCTCGGTGCAGTTCTTCGGCGCCAACAGCCAGAACCAGATCGCGCTCATGGTCAACAACGTGTTCGAGACCGGGGCCGAGGCGTTCGGTGTGGCCGCCGCCGCGCTCGCGGTGGGGGCCCTG
>NZ_ANBD01000031.1 GCF_000341005.1 Nocardiopsis alkaliphila YIM 80379
TCGATGGGCTTCGGCGTCGCCCAGCTCGTGGCCGGGTTCATGCCGGGCTACGTGGCCTTCGTGCTGGTCCTGGTGCCCATGGGTGCGCTCTTCATGACCTACGTGACCACCCTGAACGCCACCTTCCAGCTCAGCGTCGACCCACAGATGCGGGGCCGGGCGATGAGCATGTTCCTGCTGGTGTTCATGGGGGTGGCCCCGATCGGTGCCCCGGTGGTGGGCCTGCTCGCCGACACCTTCGGCCCGCAGTACAGCCTCATCGTGGGCGGTGCGGTCACGATCGTGGTGGTCGGGGTCATCTCCGCCCTGTTGATGAGGGTCAGGGGCGTGCGTGCGCGCGCCCTGCTGCCCCGACGCTTCCGTGGTCCGGAGCGTGCCCCGGTGGAGTGTCCGAAGGACGCGGGGGCCAAGGACGCGGGGGCGGAAGAGCCCAAGGGCGTCGAAACGAACACCACCGCGCCCCGGGGAGTACAGGGTCCGCCGGAGACGAAACGGGTCCCAGAACCGGTGTCGAGTGGTCCGCGCGAGGTCAGGCGGTGACCACGCGGGTGAGCATCGACACCGAGCTCACCACCAGCAGCACCAGGACGGTGCGACGGAAGAGCTCGGCGTTCAGTCTCCTGAAGAGCCGTTCGCCGGCGAACGTGCCCACCAACAGGGCTGGTACGCCCACGGCCACCAGGGTCCCCACTTCGGGGGTCAGCTGACCCCCGAAGCCGAACCCCACCAGCGTCGCCACGCTCGTCGCCGAGAACACCACGGCGAGGGTGGCGCGCTGGGCCCTGGGTTCCAGGTCGGCCAGACGCGAGCCCTGCATACCGGCCACCAGGATCGGCCCGTCGATCGCGGTCGCGGCGAACGAGGCGCCCGAGAGCGCGCTCATTCCGGCCGCCGCGCCCATGCCACCGGGAACGCGCACCCGCAGCCCCACCAGCAGGGTCCCGGCCACCACCGTGAAGGCGATCAGCGACAGCAGCGTCGACTCCGACATGACGTTGAGCGCCCACAGGCCGAACGGCACGCCGGCCAGTGAAAACGCCAACAGCACCAGGGCGCCACGTCGATCCACGTGTGCCCGGTCGCCCACCGCGACCAACAGGTTCAACGGCACCGCCAGGGTCGCCGCGATCACCACCGCGGTCACCGGGTCCAAGAGCAGGGCCAGCGGGGGGACCGAGACCAGGGAGAAGCCGAATCCGGCGGCGATGCGGACCAGGGCGGCCAAGGCGAGGGTGATGAACACGCCGACGAGGACGAACACGGGTGCGACTCCGGGGGAGGGTGGGAAGGGACCAGGTGACCCTAGCCGTTCCGTGTGTCGGAGGAAGCCTTGAGACTGTTCGTCGCGCTGTGGCCCTCCCAGGAGGTCCTCGATGTCCTGGCGGAGGCCGTCCGCCGTGGTCGTGGGCGATCTTCCGAACTGCGCTGGACCCGGGCCGGGGAATGGCACCTGACCCTGCTCTTCCTGGGCGAGGTGCCCGAAGAAGGGGTGCCCGCCCTCACCGAGGCCCTTGGAAGGGTGCTGCGAGGGCGTCGCGCACTGGATCTGACCCTCGACGGCTGGGGCACCTTCCCGCAGCGGGCCGGCCACGCCTGCGTGTTCTGGGCGGGCGTCGGAGGGGAGGGCCTGGCCGAGCTCGTGCGCGACCTGCGCGGGGCCGCGCGTTCGGCCGGTGTGGTGGTCGAGTCACGGCCCTTCGTACCGCACCTGACCTTGGCCCGAGCACGCCCGGCGCGCTCGCCGGAAGCGACCCTGCGAGCCTTGGGCGAGCTACCGCCCATCGGCTGGGGCGCCNGAGCCGCCCCGGAAGGGCGGACCGTTACCGGACGGTTCGGACGTGGGAATCGCCCGGGTGAGGCCACCGGTGTTCTTCGGGGGAGGCGAACGGGTGTGTTCGTGGGGTCAGCGCCGTGTGCTGACGCGCAGTGCGGCGAGCCACTCGACGTGGTCGAACGTGAGGTGCCCGGCTTCTCGGTTCTGGGTGTCGCGGACGTCCGCCCCGTGCGCGCCTTCGCGCGCTTCGACGCACTGTCCGCCGTTTTGCGAATAGCTCGACTTGTGCCACTCATTCACCATCGCTGAGCTCCTTCAATCTACGACGGGTGTCGTCCGCGGGGAGAGCATTGCCTAGGGCCGCACGCGCGAGGTCCTGCAACCGTTGGACCCCTCGTGTGTCGTGCACCACGATAGTCCCGTTCGTGTGCTCTGACGTGGCCACCCTTGATCCGTCACGAAGTCGGTAGATCTGGAACGGAGAGGTCACCCCGGCGAGGATGCTCCCGGAGGGCACCATGTTCACCCGAACGCGGTCGGACGCCACCAGATCCAACAGGTGCAGGGACTGTTCCTTCCTGGCGGCGAACGGGACCCCGGTGAGTCCCGTTTCGGGGAAGGTCGCGAAGACACGTAGTCCTCGGTCGAGCCGGGAAAGCTGTGAACACCGGACCTTCACCAGTTCGTCGATCACCTGCATGGGATCGGCGGGGCGCCCTTCTGCGAGCGCGTAACGCGCGTACAGGGGGGATTCGAGCAGGGCGGGCACCAACACGGGTGTGACGACTTCGATCGTGACGGCTTGCTGCGAGAGCTGTGCGTCATCACGCAGCCATGACGGCACCCCGTCGGTTTCCGTCACCTCCTTGAAAACCGCGAGCAGGCCGCCGTGCGCGTCGAAGAACGCGTCCAGTTTGCGCACGGTTTCTTCATCTGGGGTCGTTCTTCCGTTTTCCCAGTTGGAAGCGGCGGAGGGAACGTACCCGACGTGATCCGCGACCTGCGCCTGTGTGCGGCCGCCCTGTTTGCGAAGACGACGCAGTTCTCTTTGAAAATCATTCACATGAGACAGGATCACACGTGAACAACACACCCGGGGAGTATCGGGATAGGAAGAATGTCATTCCCTGGAGTGTGGTGGCTACCCTCCGGAACCTGGAGTCATGGATGCTCACGAACCGCCGAACGCCTCCGCCGAAGCCGAGCCCCGTGACCCGTTCACGGAAGCCAAGGGGGCCTTCCTCGCGTTGCGGGGTCTGACGTTCACGGTGGAATGGCGACGTTTCCCGTGGACCCGGGGGACGGCCTTGGACCGCGCCCTGGTCGGTCCCGCGTATCTGGGCAACGTCGCTCTGGGGCTCAAGCAGGCCACGCACTGGGCGTACCAGAGCCGCGATGGTGGGAAGTGGCGCTACGTCCCGCGCACGCAGGTGTGGCGGTTGGTCAACGAGGTGTGCGACGAGTTCGCGGGCTTCGTGCCGCCCCTGCCACGCCGCCAAGGCCAGGAACCCGGCGAGTAGACGCCCTTCGCCCACCGTGGGCATCACGAAGGCGGCGGCATGACCTCGCTCACGTCGCGTGGGGCACGCCATCGACCGGTGATCCCGTGGCCCCACGGTGAGCCGCCGCTCTCGCGGTCGTTCGTGGCACCCGGTTCCGGAGAGGAAGTCGCCCCGGGAGGGTGGACCACTGCCGGACCGGCCGAACCCGGGGGCTACCCTGGGGTATCCGATCCCGACAAGCACCGAAGCGGAGCACGTCATGAGCATGCTCACGAACAACCGCAAGCAGCGCTGGCTGCTGCCCGTGGTGCTGGGCTCGATCATGCTCATCGTGGTCCTGGGCGCCATCTTCGGCTGACCGGACCCGAGGTCCTCCCGGGCGCGACTTGACCCTGACACCTGTGTCAGGGTTCTAGCGTTCCGCCATGTCCTCACGCACACCACGTCCGGGTTGGCTGCTCTGCCTGACCCTGGCCGCCTTCGCCGTCGGTACCGACGACCTGATCATCGCCGGCCTGTTGCCCCTCATCGCCCAGGACCTCGACGTGGGCACGGCCGCCGCCGGACAGCTGGTCACCGTCTTCTCGATCACCTACGCCGCGGCGGCCCCGCCGTTGGCCATGGCCACGGCCCGGCTGCCCCCACGCCCCCTGCNCCCTGCTGCTCGGCGCGCTGGCCCTGTTCGCACTGG
The DNA here is from genome assembly GCF_000341005.1 of Nocardiopsis alkaliphila YIM 80379. Classification (GTDB taxonomy): domain Bacteria; phylum Actinomycetota; class Actinomycetes; order Streptosporangiales; family Streptosporangiaceae; genus Nocardiopsis; species Nocardiopsis alkaliphila. The sequence goes on from NZ_ANBD01000031.1 coordinate 3,968, forward strand.
TCAACCTGGTCACCGCCCTGGCTCCCGGATACGTCACGCTGATGGCGTTGCGGGTCTGCGCCGCGTTGGTGGCCGCACTCATCACCCCGGTGGCCTTCGCCATGGCCGCGGGACTGTCCGCACCCGAACGCACCGGTCGCGCGGTCGGAATGGTGGCGGCGGGCCTCACCGTGTCGCTGTTCCTGGGTGTGCCGGCCGGTACCGTGCTCGGGGCCGCCTTCGGTTGGCGTGCGGCCTTCGTCGCGGTGGCCGTCCTCACCTGCCTGGTCCTGTTCGCCTCGGCCGCGTCGCTGCCCTCGCTTCCGGGCTCCCCGCAGGCGGGGCCACGTGAACAGTTCAAAGCGTTGACCCGTCCCGCGATCCTGTTCTGCGTCACCGGGACAGTCCTGGGGGCGAGCTGCGGTTTCATGACCTACACCTACGTCGCTCCGATCACCATGGACCTCACCGGTTCCTCGGGCGTGGTCCTGGCTCCCCTGATCGCCACGATCGGTGTGGCCGGCGCGCTCGGCACCCTGGTGTGCGGGCGAGCCACCGACCGGTGGGGCGCCGACCGGGTCCTCCTGGTCACCTTCGTCGGGATGGTCGTCACCAGTGCCGTCCTGGCGCTCCTCGTTCCACTGACCGGGGGAGGACTCCCGGTGTGGGCCCTGGGCGGGGTCTTCGCGGTGTGGGGTTTCGCCGCCTGGGGCTTCGCCGCGCCCATGAGCGCTCGGCTACTCGGCCTGGCCGGGGACGCCGGTACCGAGGCCCTCGCCCTCAACACCGGCGGACTCTACGTGGGCACCGCGGTGGCGGGCATGGTCGGCGGTGCGGTGGTGGCCACCTTCGGTGGCGCGGCGGTGCCCGTGGCCGCGGCCTGTGTGGGACTCGTGGCCCTGGTGGTGATGGCGCTGTCCGTCCGCCGATACCCCACAGCGGTCCCGGAACCCCTGGCCCCTCAGAGGAGCGGAACCTAGGCTGGGGCGACGGTCACGGCACCGAGGCACGGAGGAAACATGCGCATCGGAGAACTCGCCGAACGCAGTGGCGCCAGCGTGCGCTCCCTGCGCTACTACGAGAAACGCGGACTCCTGGCCTCCGAACGGGCACGGAACGGGTACCGCGAATACGGACCGGACGCGGTCGACCGGGTCCGCAACATCCGACTGCTCCTGGAATCCGGGCTGACCTCCGAGGACATCCGGGAATTGCGAGCCTGCCTCGAACTGGACCTGGTCCGCGAACCCGACTGTGCCGAGGCCGTCGCCCTCTACGAGCAAAGACTCCAGGCGGTCCGCGAACGCATCGACACGCTCTCGGCGACCGAAGAACGCCTCGAACGCCGGCTCACCGAGAACCGAGGGGCGTAGGGCCCCGCGCCCGCCCGGGAACGGCCGGGGTTCAGGCGGTGGCGGCGGCCAACTCGACGGCGTGCGCGACCAGCGCCGCGTTGTCGGAGGCCTCGCTCCCGTCCGGCAGGCGCATCGTGTCCTCCAGACCGATCCGGATGTCCCGGTCGTCGTCCAGGGCGGACTCCAACATGGGCCAGGCCGTGGCGTCCACCCCGTGCACCAACCTCGGCGCCCTCACCCCCGCCCGGTCCAACAGCGCGTTGATCGCCTCCGCGTTGCGCCGGGCGTCCTCCACCGCCACCTGGGTGGGTTCCACCAGTACGGCGGCCACCTCGATCCGGGTGGCCACCAGGATCCGAGCCGCGTCCACCGTCCACACCCCGGCCTCCACCGCCACCCTGCGGTCGTTCAACAGGTGGGCCAAGTCCACCGACCCCGCCTCGTGCAGGTTCACCGAGACCGAGTCGGGTAACGCGGAAAAGGCCCATCTTTGCACCAGGCCATAGCGCCGCCAGGGGTCGGATTGGGCGGACAGGGCCGTGGTGAGTGACACCGGGACGTCGGGGCCCTCGCTCCGCATCCGTTCCATCAAGGCGGAGACCACCGCCGGCTCCAGGGACTCGGCGCCCCCGGGATCGCGCGGGTGGATGTGGACGGCGGTCGCTCCCGCCTCCACCACGGAGTGGGCGTCGGCGACGAGTCGGTCGACGGACACGGGCAAAGAGGGGTGGGCACCCGGGCGGCGATCACCGTTGAGACAGGCGACGATCCTCATGGGGTCTCTCCTTACGGCGTCTGTAAGCCGAATGTGCCCGCTCGCGCCCGGGTACAAGCCACCCGGCCCCACCCCTGGCAGGATGGCGGTCATGAGAAGATCTCTGGCCCTGGTCGCGGCAGCCCTGTTCGTCCTCACCTCCGCGCCCTTGGCCTGGGCCGAGCCCGAGGTGCCCGAGGAGGGCACCGGAGGCGTGGACTACCCACGTGGTGGGGAAGGGCCCGAGGGGTCGGAGATCGCCTTCGAATTCCAGGACCCGCGCATCTCTGAGTCCAGCGGATTGGCGCCGTCGCTGCGGCACGAGGGGGTGTGGTGGACGCACAACGACAGCGGTGACCACCTCAGCGAGGTGTACGCGGTGAACGAGGAGGGGGAGACCCTCGCCACCGTCACCCTGAACGTGGAGCGCCGTGACTGGGAGGCGGTCGGCCTCGCCCAGGGGCCGGAGGGCGAACCGACGGTCTTCGTGGGTGACATCGGAGACAACTTCGGTGGGGGCTGGCCCAACATCAGGGTCTTCCACTTCGTGGAGCCGCAGACCCTGACGGACATGGTCCTGGATCCGGCGGTGTTGACGTTCACCTACGAGGACGGTGGCCGGGACGCCGAGGGCATGATGATCGATCCGCGCGATGGGCGGCTGTACGTGGTCTCCAAGGAGTTCGCCGGGGGTGTGTACGCGGCCCCCGAGAACCTGGATCCGCACGGCGAGAACGTATTGACGCGCGTGGACTCCGCGCCCCTGTTCGCCACCGACGCCGCCTTCAGCGGCGATGGCACGCGCTACGCGATCCGTACCTATTGGGGGGTCACGATCTACGACTCCACGGACAAGGTCCCCGGGACCTCGGTGGGCTCCTTCGACCTGCCGGAGATGGACCAGGGCGAGTCCGTGGCCTTCACCCCGGACGGGACCGCGTTGATGGCCGGTACCGAAGGGGAGCACTCCCCGGTCTGGCGAGTCCCGTTGGAGGGCGCTCAGGTTCCCGACCACGCGGCGAAGGACGAACCGGCGGAGTCCGCGCCCAGCACGGAGGAGGACGCGGGCGAGGACTCCGAGGTGGAGCAAGGGGCCGTCATCGGCGCCGCCCCGCTCATCCTCGGCGGGGTCGCGGTCGCCGTGGTCCTCATCGGTGGCATCGCCTGGCTCGCCCGTCGCGGCTGACCGGTATCGACACAGGGGAAGCAAGTATCTCGTATTGAGAAACCGCACCCTGGCCATACGAGTGGTCTCGGGTTCGGCTGGCGATAGTCTTTGGTGGCCTGTAGTGTTACACGAGATAGTCGAGTAGTCACTCCAGCCTGTCGCTTGACTGGAAGGCTTCACAGTGAAGATTGCCTGGGAACGAGTACTGTCATGGCGCTTGCGACGACAGTTCGTCGTCCCGCGTGGCGAGGCCGATGCCGCCGAGATCATCGGTCGGTTGTGCGGAGTGCAGGCTCAAGTGGCTTTGTCGGCGGAGTCTGCCATCGGCAACCGGCAGAACCGGCCTCGCCAGGGCCAGATCGACAAGGCACTCGAAGATCGGTCCATCGTCAAGACCTGGTCGATGCGCGGCACCCTGCATCTGATTCGATCGGAAGAGGTGGGGGCTTACCTGTCCTTGCTCGCTTCCGGTCGCATGTGGGAGAAACCTTCGTGGCAGCGAGCCTTCGGCGCTACCCCTCAGGAGATCGAGGACATGGCCGATGCGGTGTCCGGCATCTTGCGAGACCGTGTCCTGACCCGGGCACAGATGGTCGCTCGGTTGGTCGATGACGCACGGTTCACGGGCATGGAGGAACAGCTCAGATCGGGGTGGGGCACTTTGCTCAAACCTTTGGCCTGGAAGGGAGTGCTCTGCCACGGCCCGAAACAGGGAAGCTCCACTACTTTCACGTCCCCCGCAAGTCTGCTTCCTGGCTGGAAAGGGCTGCCCAAACCCGATGATGCGGCGCCGATCGCCATCCGGGCCTACCTCGGCGCCTTCGGCCCGGCGACCCCCGAATCGTTCGACGCCTGGCTGTCTCGGAACAGTCTGCGAAAGACCGTCGTTCGCCGTTGGTTCAAGGAAATGGGTGACACGCTCAGGGAGGTGGAGGTCGACGGGCAGACGGCCTTTGCCCTGGCCGAGCACGTGGACGAGATGGCCGATTCCGAACCGGACACCTCTGTGCGTCTCCTCGGAGGTTTCGATCAGTACCTGCTGGGGCCGGGGACCAAGGAAACGCGGATTCTGCCCGCTCAGCATCGATCGAAGGTGAGCAGGACCGCCGGTTGGATTTCTCCCATCGTCCTTTTGGGGGGTCGGATCGTGGGCGTGTGGGACAGCTCGGAAGGTATCCTCACAGTCAGGTTGTTCGAGGACGCGCCCGTACCGGACACCGACGAACTGGAGGCCGAGGTGGCTCGTGTCTCCGGGTTCGCGAACGAGGGGAAGCCGACCCTGCGGGTGGAACGGTGATGATCACGCCGCCCGGGGCAAGGGTCAGATCCTGACCTGCGACAGGCGCGATTCCGGTGCTACGGCCACCTGCTCCAGCAGTCGTAGCAGCTGGTCTATACGTTCGAGCCCGGTCTGTCGATTCCATAGCTCCGTGTTGAGTTCCAGCATTATCGAAACGCTGTCTTCGCGTAGAAGCGCGTGGAACGACATGTCGTAACGTGCGGTCCCGTGGGAGAGCATCTCGTAGGAGAATCGGCACCCGGGCAGATTCAGCGGGAGCCACCCGTCGAGCTGGAGTTCGCAGGTGACCTGGTAGATCGGGTGCACACCGGGTGACCGCTCTGGGGCCGCCGTTTCGATGATGTCCGCGAAGGGCAAGGCCTGGTGTTCGTATGAGCGCAAGAGCGCCTGGCTCGTGCGATCGATGCATTCGGCCAGGTTCGGGTCTGCGGAGCAGTCCACCCGTATCGGCACGACATTGAGGAAGCACCCGATGAGGAGTTCGGAGCCGGATCGGGAACGGTTCTCTGTGGGGACCCCCACCACCAGATCGGTCTGGCCGGTCAACTTGTGCAACAGGATGAGTACCGTCGCACAGAAGACGGTGAATCGGGTCGTACGGTGTCGTCTTGCTAGTTCGTCGAAGGTGGCGAGCACTTCGCCCGAACCGCGACGTTCCAGAAACTCTCCTACGAAAGCGGGCTTTTCTGGCCGCGCCTGATCGGTCGGCACAGCGATGCTCGGCGGTGTGTCTACCAACTCTCTTCTCCAGAAACGGCGCAGCCTTTGCCCTTCCCTGCCCGCCAGCATCTTCTGCTCGTCAAGGGCGAGGTCGGTGAACCCCAGTCGCAGGTCCGGTAGTTCGGGGGTGTCTCCTTCGACCCGGGCTCGGTAGAACTCCGACAGCTCGCGCATGAACACCGACATGGACACCTCGTCGGTCACCAGGTGGTGGAACAAGAGGTGCAGTGTGTGGCTGGTGTTGGAAAGCCGGACCAGACGGGAACGCAGCAGGGGCGCGGTCGAAATGTCGAACCCCCCGTGTGCCGTCTCCTCCTCCAAAAGCCGGTTCTGTTCGGTTTTCTCAGATGCGGGCAGGGCGCTGAGGTCGGTGAGGGGGACGTCGTAACCGTCCAGGGGGACGATGCGCTGGAACGGTTCCCCGTCGTGTTGGCCGAATTCGGCACGCAACCCGGGTTGACGTCGCAGGACATCACGAACCGCTCCGCGCAGGGCCTGTTCGTCGAGGGGGCCGTCGATTCTCAACAGGAGCGGGATGGTGTGGGTCAATGCTCCGGGATTGGACTGTTCGGCCAGCCATAGCTGGCGTTGGGAAGCAAGGAGTGGAAGTGGTTCGCCCTCCGTCTCCTGATATGCGGTGTGACCGGTCTCCTCTGCGGGTGAACTCTCCGAGGTGGAGGAGACGAAGTCCATCCACCCGTCCACACCGGGGTTTTCTGCTCTGATCCGATCGGCCAGGAGAGCGGGAGTGGGGTTCTCGAACAGGGTGCGAATCCCGACCTCGACCCCGAGAACGTCGTGTAGTTCCGTGATCGTGCGCGTGGCCACCATCGAATGACCACCCAGCACGAAGAAGTCGTCGCCGGGTCCCACCGCGGGAGCTTCCAGCAATTCGGCCCACAGTTCACACAGGAGATCGAGCAAGGGATCGTCTCCGTGCCGGCCCGGTGGAGTGCTCTCCTCACCGCTGGGCAGGAGGAAGGGGATTCCGGAGATGACTTCCATGGCCCCCTCTGGGTTCCAACGGGCCTGTAGTGAACTCCTCTGGGAGTCCACGATCAGGGTCCCGGGAGTGAAGGGGGAGGCCGCACCATCCGTGGGTTCGATGTGTGCCGGCAGGCCGTCGACGTGGAGTAGGAGCGGCCACTTGTGCGGTAGGTCGGTGATATCAGCCGCGCACAGGGCACCTTGCGCCGAACGGAACAGACGTATGGCCTGACGACGGTCGTCTTCGCCCAGGAGGCCCAGGTCCTCGGAGCTGACCGGTCCGTCGACCACCAGTACAGGAATGCCGTCGTCACGCGCGTACTTTCCGAACTCCGCGGCCGGTACCGCGGCGATGGTGGCCTTGTTGATGGCTTGGCCAGGGGCCCACCGGAGTGCCCCGGCGGTATCGATCGCGCCGTGAACGGTCTCGGACTCCGAGAAGGACGTGTTCACCAGGACCGTGTCCTCGGAGGTGATATCGAGGGCCGCGGCCAGGTTTGGTCGGAGAACGCTCCGAATCGGTGGTCCCTCGAGGGACAATCGCGAGAGTCGCACTCCGGGATCGGCGATCCAGGCCGCCAGTAGCCGGTCGTAGTCCGAGACGAGTGCCTCGATACCCGCGGGCGTGTGAATCGCGGTGTCGTGTTCGATCCAAAGCCGCACCTCTTGCGGTGTCGCTTCCATCTCCGTGATGGTGTCGAAGCGTCCACGCTCTCGATCGACTTCGATCATCCGCGTGGGGAACCCTCCGAAGGAGAGATCTCCGACAGCGTCCACCTTGGGAAGGAAGAGATGCTGGATCAGAGGAGTTCTGCCGGGCCGGCGCTCGGGGGCGACCTGTTCGATGATGTGTCCCAGTGGCAAGCCTCCGTGCTCGATGGCGTCGGTGACGACATCCGAGCATCTGGCGATCAGGGTCTTCGGGTCGGGGTCACCGTCGGTGCGCAGACGTAGGGGCACGGTGTTGGACAGTTGTCCGACGAGTCGTTCCAACTGAGGGGTCGATCGATTCGAGGTGAGGACCCCGAGTACGAGGTCCTCCGCTCCGGTGGATCGGGAGGCCAGGGCCGCGAACGCCGCGAGGGAGACGACGTACGGGGTGGTGTTGTGCACTCGCGCGAAGTCGAGAAGGGCACTCCCTCGTGTCCTCAGGGTGTGTCGGGTTCTCCTGCCCAGGTCCCTCTTGAACGGCGGCCTGGGCCGGTCCGGGCGGAGGTCGAGAGCGGCCGGCGCGTCGGTGAGGGCCTGCTTCCAGAACTCTCCGTCCTTCTTCTCCACCAAGGGAAGGAACGCGTTACGTTCCCACTCGACGAAGTCGCCGTACTGGAGTTCGGGCTCGGCTACACGGGAATGTCCGCCTTCGGTGATATTCCGGTAGTCCTGGTCGAGTTCGGCCAAGACGAACCGGACGGTGGTCGCGTCCGCGACCAGGTGGTGCACGGCGAGCGCCAAGACGCAGCCATCGGCCAGATCCATCACTACGAAGCGCAGTGGTGGCCCTGTGGACAGATCCACTCCGGCGTCGGCGAAGTCGCGCAGCTGCGCTCGCACTCTCGAAGAAAGGGGGTCGCTCGGCTCAGAGGTGAAGTCTTTCCAGGTCAGAGGGGCCCGGGCCGGGGGTGCTGGTACGTACGTCATAGGCCCTGATCGGCTGTCGACGAAGACACTACGGAGAATCTCATGCCGTCCAAGCAGGCGAAGCACGGCATGTTCCAGCGCGCTTCGGTCGAGATCGCCTTGCACGTACAGGGAGGCGCACTCCGTCTGTGCCAGGGGCGTCTCCCCGCCGCTCTTCGGAGACCAGAAGTGCTCTTGGACGGCGGCGAGTGGCGTGTAGTCTTTTGAGTCGAACACGAGTGAATCCTATGCGGAAACCTTGCCGATTTCGAGACTCTTTGTTCTGGAGCTTGATGGAGAATTTTGTCCGTTATGTCACTTTATGCGTATTTTTGAGCGGCGAGATCGAGGCTTCTGTTGGTTGTCTCTCGGGGGCACTGCTAGTGTCTTCCGATAGCAATATGTAGTGTCTCGTATAGTTTCCGAAATAGAATCAGAGCTGAACATGAGCGACACGACCGGGGCCGAGGGCCCTTCTGAGCAGACTCAGAAGCGTACGGTGCTTGTGCGCAACCGTGACTTCCTCATGCTGTGGTCGGGCGAATCCGTGAGTTCCCTGGGAAGTCAGATCGGTGTCATCGTCTTACCCTCCTTGGCCGTGCTCTTCTTCGGTCAAGGGGCCTTCGGTGTCGGTATGCTCATCGCGCTGCAATGGATCCCCTTCATGGTGTTGGCGCCCCTCGTTGGTGTGCTCACCGACAGGTTCCGACGTAAGACCTTGATGCAGTTGGCGAACATCGCGCGCTTCGTCATCCTCTTCTCGCTGCCCGTGGCGGCGTTCATGGACCAGCTGACGATCACCCACCTGTACGTCGCGGCGTTGCTCAAGGGGATTTTCGACGTCGTCTTCCAGCTTTCTTACCAGGCGTTTCTTCCCTACCTGTTGGACCGGGACGACCTCACGGACGGTAACGCGAAGACGCAGCTGAGTCGCTCTCTCGCGCTCATCCTGGGAAGGTCCGTCGGTGGTGGGCTGGTAAGCGCGCTGGGACCTGTGCGTGCCATGGCCGTCAACGGTCTCGGCTACCTGGCATCGAGTTTTGCCCTGATGTTCGTTCGCAAGCCGGAGAGCCCGCCCGAGCCGGCACAGGGTGGGGCCAAGAGCGTGCTGAACGAACTCAAGGGTGGCGTGGTCATCACCTTCGGTAACCGCCTGTTGAGGTACCTCACTCTGATGGCGACCTTTGGGAACATGGCGGTCTCGTTGACCCTCGCGATGATCATCGTGTTCGCCTACGAGGACCTCGGATTCAACGGTGCCCAGGTCGGTCTCGCCCTAGGGCTGGGCAGTGCCGCCGTCGTCGTGGGCGCCCTGTCCTCTCAGTGGGTCAACGCGCGCCTGGGAATGGGCAGGATGCTCATTTTCACGCACACCATGCTCGCGATCGCGTTCGCCATGCTTCCGATCGCTCTCCTTGGCGACACGGCGTTCGCTTTCGCGATCATCGTCGTCTCGCAGTGCCTCTCCTCGTTCACCACGCCGATCGCGAACGTGGGGATCATGACGCTCATCCAAAAGACCACTCCTCCGGAGGCCATGGGAAGAGTCGGTGGTGTCGCACTGCCCTTCGTGTGGGGATCGAACGCCGTGGGCCCGTTGCTGGGTAGCGCTCTGGCCGTGATCTTCGTCAACTGGGTGGCCTTCCTCCTGGCGGCCGTCATGGCCCTGATCGCCGTGGCCTGGGTTCTGATCGGCGCCGTGTACCGCATCCACGACGAAGTGCCCGAAGAGTGGAGGGTCGTTCTGTAGGGGCCGTATCCCAACGAGGCTTCAGTGCTTGCTCAAGACAGGGAAGACGCACGATGGAACAGTACAGCCGAACCATCGAGGACCAGGACCGTACTTTCGACCCCTCCCATCTCACAGGAGTCCTGCCCGACCGGGTCCGTGAGCACGCCGAAGCCTTTCCGGACCGGCCGGCCGTTCGGCGGGGCCAGACCCAACTCACCTACGCGCAACTGGACCGTCGCGTCGACCGACTCGCGTGCACACTGATCGAGGAGGGAGTGAGCCGAGGCTCGTTGGTCGCCATCCATATAGAGCGATCCATTGAATGGGTCGTCGCCATGTTGGCGACACTACGTGCCGGTGGAGTGTGTATGACACTCGACCCCAGGTCTCCTCTCGAACGTATCGAGCGCGCGCTGGAGGTCGCTCGGCCGGTGGCCCTTCTCAGCGGCCAAATGCCTCCACCATCGGACGAATCGAATGAACGGGCGACGATCCGCGTCGACCACGGTGTCCTCACCGGAGACGGGAACCGCGTGTCGTTCCCAGAATTGGGAGAGGACGATCTCGCCTACGCGGTCCACACCTCCGGTTCGGAGGGTCGGCCCAAGATCGTCCTCGCCCAGCACCGGTGGCTCACCATCGGGGCGGCCGGGGGTGCCCTCATCAACGGCACAACCGCGCATGACCGGGGATCGTGGCTGGGGCCCGCCGGCGCCGGAATCGCGATCAACGAGGTGTGCGGCCTGCTGTGGATGGGCGCAAGCATCCACATCGCCGAGCAGGAGGTGCTGACCTCACCGGTCGACCTTCGCGCGTGGTTGCTGGAGAACCGCATCACCCAGACCTTCGTCATCACGCCGATCGGGGAGGTACTCCAGGCGCTGGAGTGGCCGGAGCACAGTGAGCTGAGGCTGATGACCCTGGGTGGAGACCGGCTCAACCGGTGGGGTCCTTCCGGTCTGTCGTTCGAGGTCGCGGTCTCCTACGGTTCCCTGGAGGCCTTTCAGATCGCCAACTCGATCCATCCGTGGGACCGGCGTTGCACACCCACCACCGCGTCGGAGGAATTGCGCCGATCACCGCCTCCGGTGGGCAGAGCCCTGCCCGGGGTTCGCGTCCATGTGTTGGAGAACGACCTCGAACGCACTCCTGCCGGGTCGATCGGAGAGTTGTGGATCGAATCGAACAGTCTTTCACTCGGCTACATGGCCGACAGCGCGCTGACCGCGGATCGGTTTCGGCCCAATCCTTTCGGTGCGCCCGGTAGCCGGTTGTACCGCTCCGGGGATGCGGGACGCTTCCGCGAGGACGGACTTCTGGAACACCATGGTCGTATCGACGGCATCGTCAAGGTGCGGGGCAACCGGGTCGAGATCGGAGAGGTCGAATGGGTGCTCGGCGGACATCCCGACGTTGAACAGGTGTGCGTGGCGACCGCTTCGGGTCGGGACCAAAGGACACAGTTGGTCGCTTGTGTCGTCGCAAGGAACAAGGTGGACCCGATCGAACTACGGTCCTACGCCGCGCTCCGACTCCAGGACTTCATGGTCCCCATCGCCTATGTGCTGATGGACGCGCTACCCATGAACACGAACCACAAGATCGACCGGGGAGCACTGCCCCCGGCCGACTGGGAGAGGTGGCGTCCGACTCGGCCCTTCCGTGAGCCCAAGGGAGACACGGAGGAGACTCTGGCGGCTCTTTACACAGACCTGATCGGTGTCGAGCGGGTGGGCGCTGACGATGGATTCTTGGAACTCGGTGGTGACTCCCTCCTGGCGGTACGGCTACGAGTGGCGTTGGAAAGCGAGTTCGGGATCACGGTTCCTCTCAGAGAGATCATGGAGCGTTCCACGGTCTCTGGACTCGCTCGTCGGGTGGTGGAACTGCGAGAAAAGGACGAGGGCGAACCGCTGTTGCCGCCGATAGTCCGTAGAAGCAAGGATGAGGCCACGAGAGGGATCCGAGAGCCGTGAACAGTGTGCGAGACGCCGCCGTCAGTCGACTCACCGAAACGTTTGACTTCCACGATCCTGAGTACACGCCGGACACGGCGGAGACGATCAACCGGTTGATCCGTGAGGGTTCCTCGGTCGCCTACTCATCGGCGCATGGGGGAATGTGGGTTCTCTCCGGTTACGAGCATGTCAAGAGCGCGTTGAGGGACCACGAAACCTTTAGCTCTGCTCAAGGAGTGCACTTCCCTCGTGCCGAGGGAATGCCGAAATTCTCACCCATTGATCTGGATCCTCCCGAACATGGTGTGGTCCGTGAACTCATGGCGCCGCCGGTCCAGAAGCAGAGGGTGCAGGACCTGGAACCCGCTTTCCGGAAGCTCTCCGCGGAACTCATCGCGGCCGTGTCGGAACGGGGCGAGGCAGACATGGTCTCCGAAGTCGCCCGCCCCTTCGCCATTGGCACACTCGCCCTGACCATCGGGCTCTCTCAGGAGGCCCAAAGGCAGGTCCGCGAGCTGACCCGGACCATGTGGAAGTACATCGCCACGGACTCCGACGCCACTCGATTCTGGCCCGCCTACCATGACCTGCTCTCCGAAGAGATCCGTCAGGCCAGGGAGAGCGAGAACGGGTCGTACCTTTCGTGGCTCGCCGAGGCGACCATCGATGGCGAACCGATTCCCGAGGACCTGCTCTACTCGATCATCGTCTCCTACTTCGTAGCCGGACACGACAACACGATGAACGCTGTCGGACGTTTGCTGTGGTGTCTTGCGAGGGACCGCGACCTTCAGCTGGAACTGAGGAAACGTCCGGAGCTGCGGCCCTTGGTCGCCGAGGAGAGCCTGCGTCGTTGGTGCCCGACGGACCGTTTCACTCGGGTGACCACACGCGACGTGACCATCGATGGTACCACCATTCCGAGTGGTTCAAGGGTCGTGCTTTTGTTCGACGCGGCTAACCGTGACCCGGTTAAATTCCCCGAACCTGAAAAATTTCACCCAGAACGCGGAAACTCTTACCAGCATCTGAGTTTCGGCCACGGAATCCACAGATGTATGGGGGCTCATCTGGCCCGGTTGGAGTTCAGGATTTTGCTCGACGAACTCGCGCGGCATCCGACCTTTCATCACGTGGCGGAGTCCAGTCTCTCGTTCGAGAACGGGCGCCACATCCTCTTCGACCGAATCCAGGTCCGTTTCGAGGGGATCGGACAGGAGGAGGGCGAGTGAGGCCTGCGGTGAACGGGGCCCAGGGCACCCAAGGGGCACCGTCTTCCGACCCGACCCCCCTCATGAGGATGACCACCGGCCTGTGGGTCTCCCAAACGCTCTCCGCTGCGGAGGAGGTCGACCTTTTCACCTTTCTCTCGGAGAAGGGGGGAAGTGATCTCACCGAACTCGCCTACGGGTTGAACCTTTCCGAGCGTCCCACCGAAGTGCTCGTCACCGCCTGTGCGGCCCTTGGGCTGCTACGGCGGCAGGGTGATCACATCGTCAACACCGACCTGGCCGAGGATTACCTGGTCCGAGGCACCCCATATTTCCTGGGAGACTACATCCGTATGTTGCGCGAATTCGTCTATCCGGGTTGGATGCGCGTCGCCGACGCCGTCCGTGAGGACCGGCCGGTCCGTGACGAGTCCGCTCCCGGTGCGGGAATCTTCGCCAAGGAGAACCGCCCGGCGTTCTTCTGGAACGGACTGTGGCCGCTGTCGGCCCTGACCGCACAGACCCTGGCCGCGGAAGTCGATCTGTCCTTCATCACGTCGTTGCTCGATGTCGGCGGGGGCGGTGGTGCCTTCGCTGTGGAACTGTGCCGACGGTATCGGGATCTGTCGGTCACGATCTACGACCTTCCGCACGTGTGCGAGCACACCCAGGAGTTCCTTCGGGGCATGGACCATGGGGAGCGGGTGCGTTTTCACGCAGGGGACTTCTTCGCGGAGGACCTACCCAGGGGACATGACGCGATTCTGTTGTCCATGATCCTTCACGACTGGGCCGAGGAAGCCAACCGGGAACTCCTGGACAAGTGCTACAGGGCACTGCCCGCCGGAGGGCTGATCGTGATCAGTGAACTCCTGGTCGACGATGACCGGTCGGGCCCGTTGGAGGCCGCCCTCATGAGCATGAACATGTTGGTCGGGACGCCCGGACGTAACTACGCGGTGGGAGAGTACCGATCCTGGTTGGAGGACGCGGGTTTCACCCGAACACGAGTCGTCTCCTTTCATGCTCCCGGAGCCAACGGTGTCGTCCTCGCCCGAAAACCATGAAGGGAGATTTCAGTGGGTTCTCAATGGTTCCTGAGAGAACCATCCGATGAGTCGGAATCCCGCCTCCTGTGCTTCCCCTATTCGGGTTGTGGAGCGTCGATGTTTCGCCGATGGCCCACTCACCTGGGTGGAATGGAGGTCCTCCCCATCCAACTCCCCGCTCGGGAGAACCGAATGCGCGAACCGCACTTTGGAACTTATGAGGAGCTCGCCTCCGATGTCACGGAGGGGATCGCCGAGTACCTGGACCGTCCCTACGCGGTCTTCGGTCACTGCGGCGGTGCTTTGCCTGCCTTCGAGACGGTGCTGCGGATCGGAGAACGAGGGCTGCGGGCACCCGATCGCTGCTTCGTTTCCTCACAGGTGGCGCCGCAGGATGGTCCCTACGGTCGGTTTCTCGGATTGGATGACAACGGGTTGCGTCAGGAACTGCTCAAACTGTTGAAAGCCCTTGGTTCTGCTGATCCCCGTCCGGATCTGGTCGAGCTGTTCCTGGAGGTCCTGGAAGCGGACCTGGAGGCCAATCGGAGATACCGCAAGGAGATCGCCGAAGGATTCCCCTGTCCGGTGACGGCGATCGGGTGGAGTGATGACGTCGAGGTGCCCTACGGTCGCATGACCGGGTGGGCGGAGTGGGCGGAGACCGACTTTCCGGTCCTCAAGGGGTCCCACTACACTTTCTTGGAAGCGCCCGAGGAGCTTCGGGAAACACTCGGGATGTGATCGATCACCACTCATGGCGACTCCCTCCAGGACTCCGGGTACCCGGAGGGAGAACGGCCACAGCCCCTGGTCAACCCAGGGCTGCCAGACGCCAGAGCTCGGCGGGGGTTCCCATACGCAGCCCCTCGATCGAGACGAGGCGGTAGATGATGGCGGGGACGGAGTGATCCAGCATCCCCCGGACACCATGGAGTTGCACGCACTTTCGGGAGGCCTGGAAAGCGTGCTCGACCGCGGCGGCCAGGAGCAGAGCGGTGTCCTGGGTACCGGCCCGCCCACGGTCACAGTTCCAGCCCGTCTCGTGGGTCAACAGGTTCCAACCGTCCCCCTCGCCGGAGAGGCGGGCCAGGCCGTGCGCGACGGTTTGTAGTTCCACCAGCGGCTTCTCGTATTGATGACGGCTGTTGACGTGGTCACGTGCTTCCGAGATGGCCCGACGCGCCAGTCCGAGCAGGAGCGCCGCCTGACGCACCCGGGCGAAGTTCAGTGCCGTTTCGACACGGCCGTCGTCAATGAGCACGGGGACACCTTCCGCGAAGTCCAGGCTCATTCGTAACTGAGGCGTCCCCAGTCTTCTCACCTTCTCGATCCGGCAACCGGGAAGGTCGGGGGGAACGAGGTACCAGCCGGTCCCGCCGTCATGTTCCCTCGCCCGGACCACGAGCAGGCCGAGCTCGGCGACGGGTAGACACTCGCTCTGTCCGTGGAGGCGCCCCTCGGCGTCGGCACTGATCACAGGCGTGGTGTGCGTACCCACGGTCATCGCGTGTCGAATTCCCTTGATCAGCTCCAGTAGGAGTGAGTCCGGGATGTCGTCGGGGTCCACCAGCTCCAGGGCGAGGACGGTCTCACGGTACGCCCCGAACGGTTCCAGCCCGTACCCCAACCGCTCGTTCACCATGATGTCGGCGTCCAGTCCCAGGCCGAGACCGCCACTTTCCTCTCGGATACTCAGCGCGGGCAGACCGATCGAGGCCAACTCGGTGTGCGGAACCCCGGTTCTGGTCAGTACGGTGTCCACGGCGTTGGCCAACCGTTCCTGAATCGGGTCTATACGCAGGTCCAAGGCGCTAACCTCCCGTAGACGCGTGGTCGAGAAGACGGGCACCCGCCACGATGTCGAGCAGTACCTCCGACGCGCCGCCCGAGATGGTCATGCCCGGGGCCTCGCGGAACGCGGCGTCGAAAGTGTGGGGCCCGGGTTCGAGCGCGTCCACTCCCCATGTCTGCACCGCCCACCAAGCGATCCCCTGGGCGGTCTCGCTGCAATGCCATTTGGCCAAGGACGCCTGGGCGATGTCGGCCTCGCCCTGAGACAGTCCTTGGAGGACGCGATAGCACAACAAGTGGCTCGCGCGCAACCGAGCGCGGTGGTGGGCCAGGCCGACGAGTTCCTCCACATGCGGTTCTCGACCGGCTTGGGTGATGCGGGCGGTGATCTGTTCCAGCCAGTACCGCGCCCGGGCGTAGTAGTCGAGCCCGTTGCGTTCCGCGGTGAACATGCGTGTGATCAATCCCCAGCCCTCACCGACCCGGCCGAGTGTGGCCTCCCTCTCGACACGCACGTTCGTCAGGCGTACGTCGTGGAACTGTTCGTCGGAGAGGCTGGGGATCGGACGAATCGAGATCCCGGGGCCCGTGAGCGGTACGAGGAACAGGGTGATGCTTTCGTAGCGGTTGGTCTCGCCTCCGTCGCGTACGGCGCACAACGCGAGGTCCGCGTAGGCGGTCTTCAGGTTGTACGTCTTACGGCCGTCGAGGGTCCAGGACCCGTCGTCGTTACCCGTCGCGCTTGTGGTGATGCCCGCCAGGTCCGAACCGTGACCGGGTTCGGTGAACAGGATGCACATGGTGAGTTCGCCAGATGCCAGCCGTGGCAGCAGGGTCCGCCTCTGTTGGTCTGTACCCGACTGGAGGATCAGGGATCCGACGATCTGGACGGAGATGTAGTACAGACTTTGTGGTACTCCGTACTGGACCATGTGTTCCAGAAGCTTCACTGTGGCCGTGGGGTCGGCCTCCAGGCCTCCGTACTCCTTCGGCCACGAGGGAGCGAGGAGGCCGGCACGTCCGAGGTGTCGGTAGAGAGGGCGTGGATCACCGTCCATCCCGTCGGCACGGTGATGCACCTCATCTAGCAGCTCTTGTGTCTTCGGTGAGGAGAGGACGGTGATCAACCTTTGCTCGAACTCCACGGTCGAGTCAGGGATGTCGAAGTCCATGTCAGCGAACCTCATCGTTCCTTTTATGTAGATTTTGATATAGTGTATCGCTAATTTGAGGGTCAAGATTGCATCTAATCTACAGCACACTCTTCACTCTTGCTTGGGGCAGAGGCTATGAGCCGACAAAGTGGACTTCTTCGCCGACTTCGACAGCTGCCTCGTGAACGGCGAGAGGAGTTCCTCGCGCAGCTGGACGGGGTCACCCCGGGGGCTAGGACAGCGCCTTTGAGTCTGCGTCAGGAGCAACTCTGGTTGTTCGACCGGGTTGCGCCGAGCACGACCGCGTACGGCATAGGGTTCCGTTTCGAGTTGGAGGGCCCACTTGAGGTCGATGCCTTGGAAGAGGCGGTGAACGATGTCGTCGTGCGCCACACGGCGCTTCGGACCGTCTTTCCGCACGACTCCGAGGACGGCGTCCAGATCGTTCATCCTCCCCAGAGGATCCGACTATCACCCGAGGAGGCCCGGGATCTCGACCGGGAGGAGTCTCGGCTTCACCACGCCTGGCTCATTCGGTCCGACCTGGACAGCGTGCTCGACGTGGACCGAGGTCCGCTGGCCCGGTTCCGACTCCTACGTCATTCCGAGAAACGACATGTCCTGCTCCTGGCCACCCACTACCTGGTCATGGATCCGCGCTCGCTCGGCATCTTGCACGGTGACCTCGCCACCGCCTACGCCGCCCGGGTCCAAGGGCACTCACCCGAGTTCGAGGAACCCGCCCCGAGCCACGGCGACTTCGCGATCCGGCAAAGGGAATGGGTCGAAGGAACCGAGGCGAGGACGACGGCCGAGTTCTGGGGGCGTGCTCTCGCCGGTTGGGAGGCCACCGAGCTGACTCCGGACCTGCCCCGGCCCCGGCGGCTTCGACTGACCAGCGGTACGGTGTCCCGCCCTCTCTCACCAGAGACGGTCGAAAGGGTACGGAGTCTGGCGGGACGACTCGATGCCTCCGCCGAAGACGTCCTTTTGGCGACCTACTTCACTCTGGTGGCCCGCTCTACGTCCCGTGATGATCTGATCATCGGGCTGCCCAGGGACGTCCTCGCCCCCTTCGAAGGACGAGCACTCGTCGGTGACTGTGGCAATCTCCTGCCGATTCGTGCCGAGGTGGATTTCGGCACCAGGTTCACGGACCTAGTGCGATCGGTGCGTGACCGAAGGGCCGAAGCCGAGCAGCACGCCCGACTGCCCTTCAAAACCATCCTCGACAGCCTCGGCATCGAACCCGATCCGGCACGCCTGCCCTTGGTGCAACTCGGCTTCAGCGTCCCCCATGACACCGGTGCTCCGTTGGAGAGCGCGGGCCTTCACATTCGCGTCGACAAGGTGGACACAGGCGTCGGTTCCTTTGAACTGGAACTGGAGGCCGCCTGGAACACGACCGAGCCGAACATCGTGTTCCGCTACTCGACCTCTCTCTACCATGAGGCGACCGTCGAGCGACTCATGGACCGCTACCTTCGCCTGCTGGAGGGTGCGTGCTTCGCACCGAACGGCACACTCTTCACGCTTCCCCTCACCGGCCGGGAGGAACTCGACCTGGTCACGGACTCCTGGAACCGGCCCCTGGGCGACCATCAGGACGAGTCCATCCAGGAGGTGTTCACCCGAGTGGTGGCCGAGAACCGGCACCGAACCGCAATCGCCTGGAGCGGCGGCGAGTTGACGTATGGGGAGATCGACTCCTGGAGTGACCACGTCGCCCATGTACTGCTCGGCGAAGGCGTGGGGCCGGAGACCCTGGTGCCCGTGCTGGTCGAGCGCGGACCCGAGATGGTCGTCGCCATCCTGGGGGTGCTCAAGGCAGGGGGAGCATACGTCCCCATCGATCTCACCCAGCCTCCGGAACGAGTGGAGACGATTCTGCAGGACTGTGGCGCCTTCCTGGCGCTGATCTCGGAGCGGGCGCGGCAACTGGTCGGAACGGCGATTTCGACCGTGGACATCGGCACCGTCCCCAGATCGGCGCCCCCGACCACGCCTGACCGGCCGGTTTCCCCGGAGCGACTGGCCTATGCGATCTACACCTCCGGTTCGACCGGACGACCCAAGGCCGTGCTTGTGGAGCACCGGAACGTCGTCAACTTCATTCGGACGGTGCGGGAGATGTTCGCCCTCTCGCGCGAGGACCGCATCCTCCAGTTCGCGTCACCGGGATTCGATGTCTCGATCTTCGAGATCTTCGGCGCCCTGTTCTCCGGAGCTCTTCTGCGGGTCGCCGACATCGAGGAACGTCGGTCCATCGAAGCCCTCGACAAAATTCTGACCGACGAGGGCATTACCGTCATCGACCTGCCACCGGCGATCATGGAGCTGTTGTCTCCTGAGGGCTATCGAAACCTGCGAACGGCCTTCGTGGGCGGCGAGGCGTTCAGTGGGGAACTGACGACCCGATGGGCTCGGGGTCGTGCCTTCTACAACGGATACGGTCCGACCGAGACCACGGTCACCGTGATCGCCAAGCGGTGCGAGGGCGAATGGTCGCATTCACCGCCGATCGGTCGCGCCATGGCCAACCACAGGGCTTATGTGCTCGACCCCGAACTGGGCCTTCTACCCTCCGGCGCCGTCGGGGAGTTGGCCATCGCGGGGTTGGGGGTGGCCCGTGGCTACCTCGGCCGCCCCGATCTCACCGCTGAGCGTTTCCGCCCCGACCCGTACGGCCCCCCGGGATCGCGGATGTACCTGTCCGGCGATCTCGCGTCCTGGGACCAGGACGGCGACCTGCGGTTCCTCGGTCGAACCGACCGGCAGGTCAAGATCCGAGGTGTACGGATCGAGTTGGGTGAGGTGGAGGCCGCCTTGGGCGCGGTGGAGGGGGTGGCGCGCGCGGTCGCGGACGTCACGGTGGATCCACATCGCGGAGCGCTGTTGGTGGCCTATGTGGTCGCGGAAGACGAAACCGATCTTCAGCTCGACGTGGTCAGGGCAGAGTTGGGGAGGCGGCTTCCGCCCACCATGATTCCGGGGATGATCGTCCCCTTGCCCGAGATTCCGCTGACCCGGAGCGGCAAGACCGATCGTCGTGCCCTTCCACCACTGGAGTTCTCCCCGGTAGAGGGGGAGGACGCGAGCAACGACGAGAACAGCACTCCGACGGAACGCGCGGTTCGTTCGGACGTGTTCGCGCCCCTGCTCGGGGGATGGATCGGTAACCATACGAACTTCTTCGCTCACGGCGGCACCAGTCTTCAGGCCATCCGGGTCGCATCGCGCGTCAAGGCGGTGTTCGGCGTCGAGGTGCCCATAGCCGACTTCTTCTCCGCCCCGACCGTCAGCGGTCTCGCGTCCCTCGTGGATCAGGCCTTGGCCCGGGAGCGGCAACGAGTGAGCACCGTTGAAGAGGTCCTGGGACTCATCGAGGGCCGAACGGACGAGGAGATCGCAGAACTGGCCACAGAAGTCGAACAGAGGGCGAAGGAGAGCGAATAGTGTTCGTGGCGGAATCCCTCTGGATTCGTCGGTCCGTACGTTCCTTCCCTCGACTGCGGTTGGTCTGCCTGCCGTTCGCGGGGGGCGGGGCTTCGGTGTTCCAGGCGCTGCCCGGGCTGTTGCCGGAGGCCGTCGAGATCGTGGCGGTGCAGTTGCCCGGACGCGAGGAGCGATCACGTGAAGACCCCCCCGCACGGCTGGATCGGTTGGTGCGTGCGATCGCGATCGCGCTGCGTCCCTACCAGGATCTTCCCCTCGCCTTCTATGGACACTGCGCCGGAGGCCTGCTGGCTTACGAACTCGCTTCGCACATGGGGGCGGAGCAGGACGTGTGGCCACGGCGCCTGGTCGTGGGGGCCCAACCGGCACCGGGTTCGCCCATTCCGGGAGCACACCTGCACGAGCTTTCGGACCGGGAACTGATCGACGCCGTGGCCGGGCGCGGGGGATTGCCGGAGGCGGTGGTGGGCAATACGGCGCTCATCGAGTTCCTACTTCCCCTGTTGCGTTCCGACTTCGCCCTATGGGAGCGCTATGAGCACCGTCCGCGTCCGCCGTTGCCCGTACCGATCAACGTCCTGAGGGGCCGTGACGATCCTTTGGTGGGAAAGGCCGAGGTCGAAGGCTGGCGTGAGCACACCACCGCCGGGGTCACGGAGGCGACGGTGGACGGGGGGCACTACTTCATCAATGACCTGACCGACGAGTCCGCACGTGTCCTGACGAATGCCCTGCTACCGGATTGAGCAAGGAAGCCAATGAACGAGAGTACGGAGTTCGACAAGATCGTCCGCGTCGTCGGTGCCGTCAGTGGGGTCCGTGACGTCGCCGTCGCGGCCGACCGGAGGTTGCGTCACGGAAGGGCCCCGAAGGGCCCGACCACCGTGGCGTCGCTGAGTGGCTCCCCGTTGCCCGGTGACCTGGAATCCACCGTGATCGGTGCTGTGCCACCGCGAAGACCGAGGGCGGTCGGCACGGTGTCGGAGGCGTTGATCACCGCCGCGCGCGACGTTCCCGAGCGGGGGACCACCTATGTGCTCTCCGATGGTTCGACCGATCGGCAGACCTACGCGGAGTTGTTGGACGAGGCTTCCCGGGTGCTCACCGGGCTTCGAGAGCTCGGGTTGCGTGCAGGCGATCCCGTGCTGTTGCAGTGCGGCGACAACCGCACGTTCGTCACGGCTTTTTGGGCATGTGTGCTCGGAGGATTCGTTCCGACGGCGGTGGGTGTGGCCCCCGACTACGGAACGGACAACGCGATCGTTCGTAAACTTCGGGCGGCGTGGGAGCTCCTGGACGAACCCCTCATCCTCACCGAGACTCCGTTACGGGACCAGGTCTTGGCGTTGGCGGTACGGTGGGGAGCGGGAAAGGCACGGGTGGCCTCTGTCGCGGAGACCATGGCGCGGTCGCCTGCGGAACCCTTCCCGGTCGGGCCCGACGATCCTTTCGTGAATCTGTTGACCTCTGGAAGCACGGGCGCCCCTAAGTGTGTGCACCACACCCACCGGTCTGTGGTGGCGCGTACCTACGCCGCCATCGAGGCTAACGGGTTCACCGAGGACGACGTCTCCCTCAACTGGATGCCGCTGGACCATGTCGGTGGGATGGTCATGTTCAACGTGCGAGACACGTTCTTGGGATGCGAGCACGTGAACGCGCGCACCGAAGCGGTGATTCGACGCCCGCTGAACTGGTTGGACTGGTCCGAACGTTTCGCCGTCACCACGACCTGGGCGCCCAATTTCGCCTTCTCCCTGGTGAATCGGCACGAGGAGGAGATCAGGGAGGGGCGATGGGACCTGTCCCGGCTGCGCAACGTCTGTAACGCGGGAGAGGCTGTGGTGGCCCGAACCGCGTTCCGATTCCTTGACCTGCTGACCCCGCACGGACTGCCTCCCACCGCCATGGTGCCTTGCTGGGGGATGTCGGAGACTTCATCGGGCGTTCTCTACTCGAACCTGGACGCGCATGACCCGACCGTGGGAACGCTCTCGGTGGACCCGGCGTCGCTTGACGGCCGGGTCGAGAAGGTGGAACACGGGTCACCGGGCGCACTGACCCTGGTCGAGGTGGGCACCCCGGTGGCGGGTTTCTCCTTCAGGATCGTCGATGACCAGGGACGGGTCCTCCCGGAGGGGAGGGTCGGACGCCTACAGGTGGCCGGGAACACGGTCATGCGTGAGTACCTGCGAAACCCGGAGGCCAACGCGGCCTTCGTCGGTGACGGGTGGTTCGACACCGGGGATCTGGGGCTGGTGCATGAGGGACGACTGACGCTGACCGGGCGGCGCAAACATATGATCATCGCCAACGGAGTGAACCACCCCGCACAGGAAGTGGAGGCCGTGGTCGAACAGGTGCCGGGAGTGCGGCCCGCCTGTTCGGCGGTGTGCGGGATCCAGGACGAGGAGACGGGCACCGACGCCGTCCTCGTCTTCTTCGTGCCGACGGAGGAGGGCGCGGCGGACCTAGGCGGTACCGTCACCGCGGTTCGCGAAGCACTCGCCCGTGACCTGTCGCTGATGGCGAAGTACATCGTTGCGGTCACTGAAGGAGAGTTCCCTCGGGCCCCAGGAGGAAAGGTCCAGCGCGAACGGCTTCTGGAAGCGTTCCGGAACGGGCGCTTCACCCACTGTACCCACGATGGTGTGAGCGCACACGGGCATCGGACGGAGGATCCGGGCCTGGAACGGGTGATGTCCCCGGTCGAGAAGCTCCCCTCTGAAGGGTCCGAGGATTCGTGGACCGTCGTGTACGCGTCGGCTTCGGCGGGCTGGCCGCGGGCCCTACGCGGTTCCTTCAGTGTCATTCACCCCGGCACCGAGGAGCCGGGTGAGGCTCCCACGGAGGACGTCCTGCGTGTGGAGGACACCGCCGACCCCGTCGAGCACGGGCGGGTCCTCACCGAACTCATCGGCCGGCGAGGAAAGCCCGAGCGTGTGGTCTACGCATGGGAGACAGGGGAGGAGACCAAGGGGGACGAGAGGGCTCCCGCCCGTTTCCTCGCCGCACTGGCGGCGATCGCCCGCTCGGCTCCCGAGGCGGAACTCACGGTGGTGACCCAAAGGGCCTTGGGTGTTCACAACACCGACCCCGTCATCCCGGCGCGGGCGGCGCTGACCGCGATGGTGCGCACCGCGGTGACGGAGGGGACGCTGTCGAGCATCACTTTGGTGGACGCTCCGATTGACGCCGACGACCGGAGCCTCGCGGACCTGGCCATGACCCGTTACGACGCGGACGTCACCGGGGTTCGAGACAGGACGGGATATACCACTCGGCTTCGAGAGGTCGACTCGACCGGGGCTCGCGACGTTCCGACCAGGTTCCTTCCTCCCGGCGGGACCGCCCTGGTGACCGGAGGCCTCGGAGGGTTGGGACGCAGGGTCACCGAACACCTCCTGGTCTCCTGTGGCGCGCGAGTTCTCGTCATTGGACGGACCCCGGAGGATCGACTCACGGGTGCGGCGCGAGAGAATCTGGCCGAACTCCGCGACCTGGGCGAAGTGCGTTACAGGGCACAGGACGTGGCCTGCGTCGATGAGCTGTCCCAGACGGTGGCCGAGGCCGAACTCGCCTGGGGGCGTTCACTCGATCTCGTCGTGCACCTCGCAGGGGCATCGATCGCCCCCCAATGGGAGCGGTTGTCCGCGCACGAACTCACGCGTGAAAGCGCCGAGTGGTTGGACGACATGCTTCGACCGAAGCTGGGGGGTGGAGCGGCGATCGAGTCCCTGCTGGAGCGGCGCCCCGAAACCGCCGTGATTCTCTTCTCCTCGGTCAACGGTCTCTTGGGCGGCAGTGGTTTCGGTGCGTATTCCGCAGCGAATGCCGCACTCAGTGGTTACGCTCACCGCTGGTCCGCACACGGGCGGCCGATACGTTGCCTTGAATGGAGCATGTGGTCGGGGCCCGGGATGAATGAGGGGAACCCCCTCGTCTCGGCCGCGTTGAGCCGCGGGCTGCGTTCGATGGATACGGCCGAGGGTATTGCCCAGATGTTGGACGCGCTGAACCAGGACGCGTCCTTCCTGGTACTCGGCGCGGACATCGACAACCCGGCGATCAAGGCTTGGTTGGCCCCCGATCAATTCCGTGGGGCAAGTGTGGTCGTGGCCATCGTGTCCGAAGACGGGGAAGACCAGGCGAGGGTCCGTAAGGAGGCCTCGACGGCTCTCTTTCGGGCCGGTGTGCTCGCCCAGATCACGATGAGACCCACGATCGTGCGTGATGCCGCGGGTCGTGTGGACGAAGTCTCCGTGCTTTACTCGGCGAACGAGAGCGAATCCCCCGGCAGTGCACCGCAGGGGGCCGATGAGATCTCGGTGGCCGAAGGAGTCGGTCGGGTCCTCGGTCTTGACCGGGTCGGCCGGGATGATTCGTTCTTCGTTTTGGGGTTCGACTCCATCCGGTCGGTACAGCTGGCGGAGGAGATCGGTGGTCGCTTCGGTCAGGAAGTGGCCGTCGGGTTGCTCTACGAGTACCCGACGGTTCGTGCACTGGCGGGTGCCCTCAGCCAAAGGTGAGAAAGCACCGACGGGTGCGGGTCGGGCCGGTCAGGGCACGATCCGCACCCGCCGTTCACGCAACCATTCATAGTGCGGAAGGTGGTACCGGTAGAAGGGGCCCAGCAATGGGTGCTCCTCGACGTAGGTGTGGTCCTTGCCGGCGTGGTCACGTCGCACTCCGCTGCTCTCCGCGGCGTCCTTGTGCCACTTCGCGGTGCGACGCCACTGGGGGAGCAGTGCGGGGGACCATTCCATCGCCTCGGGTCGGTGGTCGATTCCGACCTTCTCGCAATAGGCCCTGACCGTCGCCTCGGGATGGGTGACCAGGTCTTCGGAATCTATGATCATCGAATCCCCACCGGACCGCTCCACCGCATAGAAGATCTCGCGGAGCCGGGCGAAGCCGATCTCGTCCCGGGCCAGCCGAGGGTTGAGCCGATGGTGGGACGCTATCGCCTCGCGTGGGTCCCGGATCAAAAAGGTGTGTGACGCCCCTCGGAGGAACTCCTCGGCGCTCAGCAGCTCGGGGTAGTAGAAATCGGTGGTGTCCTTGACGAACACGGGCATCCGGTCGGAGAGCGTCGAGAGGCGATCCATGAGACCGCGCTCATCGGTACACAGGGCGCCGTCCACCTCGACCTCTCCGAAGTCCTTGAGATGGGAGAACGGTTCGTGCAGGACCATGAGATCGCCACGCTCGTGCATGATCCGCAAGAACACGGTGGAGCGGCAACGCGGCGGACTCCACAAGATCTGTAGTGCGTGGGGAGGTCGAGACCCGGAGCGGTTCACGTACCCTCCCCCATGTTCGCCACCCGCTTGGCCCTGTGACCGATGGCGGCGATGATCTCGTCCAGATTGTCCCTCGGGAAGAAATGGTCTCCGGGAAGCACGAACTGCTCGAAGCCCGCGATGGTCTCCTGACCCCAGCCCGTCATTTCCTCGGGGGTCACCTCAGGGTCCTTGTCTCCGCACCAGGCCAGGATCGGACAGGACAGGGGAACTCCCGAGCTGTATCGATAGCGCTCGATCAGGGAGAAGTCGGCGCGGATCATGGGAAGCAGCAGATCCACCAGTTCGTCGTTTTCGAGGATCTCCTCTCCTGCGGCTCCGTAGTCGCGCAGCATGCGAAGAAATTTGGCACGGGGCAGGTGGCTGACTCGATTGCGGGGCCTGACCAGCCGAGGAGAGGGGCGAGCACTCACGAAAAGGAACCCCACCGGTCTGTCCGTATCATCCAACCGTCGGGCCACTTCGAACGCCAAGATCGCCCCCATGCTGTGCCCGAAGAGCAGTGGTGACGTCGACTCGCTTCCGATGGCCTCCGCGATCCTGTCGGCGGCGGTGGCCAGGTCATCTACCGGTGGTTCCGTCATGCGGGGGCCTCGCGCGGGTAATTGGATGGGAACGACTTCGACTGTGGAGTCGAGATCGTCGTGCCACCCCGCGTAGAAGTTTGCCGTGCCACCGGCGAAAGGAAAGCAGTACAGACTCTGCCGAGCGGTCCTGGACCGGAACCGCCGTTCGAACCAGACATCATGTGGCGCGCCGTTGCCCATCAGCGTTCCTCCATCGTGGGAACGGCGTCGGTGTCCTTCCGAGGAGTGAACCGGACGTTCATGTTCTTGACCCCGGCGACGAAGTTGGAAGCCAGGTGGCGAACCTCCCCGACCTGCTCGACCCCGTCGAACATCTCCAGTAGTTCGTCGAGGAACAGACGCAACGCGAGGTTGGCCAGCCCCGCCCCGATGCAGTAGTGCGGTCCGACCCCGAAGGCGACGTGGCGGTTCGGTCGCCTGGTCACGTCGAAACGGAAGGGGTCGTCGAAGACACGCTCGTCCCGGTTGGCCGATCCCAGCCACACACTCACGGGTTGGTCGGCGCTGATCCGTTGGCCTCGCAGCGTCACCTCCTGAGTGGTGTAACGCATGAAGTGACTGGCGGGAGAGGACCAACGCAGCACTTCCTGCAAGCACCCCGGTCGCAGGGACGGATTCTCGCGGACCTTGCGGAACTGTTCGGGGTGTCGGCCCATCATCTCGATCATCGTGCAGACGACGTGGGGGGTGGTGACGTTGGCTCCAAGCAGGAGCGCATAGCAGTTCAGCATGAGTTGCCGCTCGCTGAGCGGTCCCTCGTCGAGGTCCATGGAGCGCAGGATGCCGATGAGGTCCGTTCCCGGGTCCGAGGGCGAGCGACGGCTCACCTCATCACGGAAGTAGGCGAACAGTTCGTGGTGGGCCTGTCGAACGGTCGCCTGGGGTGATCCGATGGAGTAGTCGGGGTCGTCGTAGGCGATGGTCATCGTCGTGAGTTCCGACATCCGTCGCCAGTTCTCTTCGGGTAGCCCCATGATCGAACCGGTGAAGGCCATCGGGAACATCAGGGCGGCCTGGGCCATGTCGAGTGGCTCTCCGTCCAGGGCCGGACGCAACAGCGACCTGACGATGTCGCGCACACGACTCTCGTGTTCGGCGATGGCCCGCGGGGTCAACGCCCGATTCAGCGGTTCACGGAGGCGGCGGTGCCGTGGAGGGTCGCTGTCCGGCATCATGTCGTCGGAAGCGATGTCGGGCATGCTCAGGTCCACGATGCACAGCATGGTCCCGCGGCGTGAGGAGAAGATGCGATGGTCCTTCAGGACCCGGGTCACGTCCTCGTACCGAGTGACGACCCAGAACGGCTCACGTCCGTCACCGGGGTCACAGAGGTGGACGGGGCGCTCCTCGCGCAGAGTGGCCCAGAGAGCGTGAGGATCGGCGAAGGCGTAGTAGGCGGAGTCCAGGAGGTTCAGGTGCTCGAATTCCACGGGGGCGTAAGGGGGGCGAGAGAGCAACACTTCAGTTTTCTTCCTCTCCGGTCGATCTGGTGAGTCGGTGGTTCACGACACGGGTGAGCTCGGCGACTCCGGTGCTCTGGTAGAAGCTCCTGATCGGCACGTGAACGCCCGTCTCGGCCGCTATGACGTCGAGCAACTCCATGGCTGAGAGGGACGTTCCCCCCAGCACGAAGAAGTCGTCCCTGTCTTCGACGTGATCGATGCCGAGTACGCGCGCGTACAGTTCGGCCACAAAGGTGGAGGGCACGCGGTCCGTCTCCGAGACGACGTGGGACGAAGAACCATTGGTTTCGTTCGGTTGGGCGGGCATGGTGTGATATCTCCTCATCGCGATGATTCTGAGCGCGGCGTCCCGGATGGCCGCGGCGCTCACCCCCGACTCCTCCAGCGCCCCCCGGTGTTCTAGAACCCGGGTCCCCACACGTCCCCGGACCGCCACACGCAGGTGTGGCACAGGCAGCGCCCCCAAGGTCTCCGCTACGGAGTCGCCGAGACCACCGCTGGGGCGGTGCTCTTCCACGGTCACCACCCCGGCACTGGAACAGGCGGCCTTCACCACGGACTCGGTGTCCAGTGGTGCCAGAGTCTGGATCTGCAATACGTGGCAGGAAAGGTCGTTCGCCGCCAACTCACGCCCTGCCTCCAACGCCATGAGCACCGGTAGGGCGCCCATCGCGATGACGCAGACATCGGTCCCTTCACGAAGGGTCACGGCCCGCCCCAGGGAGAAGGACACACGATCGGTGTGTACGGAGGGTGTCTTCGAGCGCCCCAACCGTAGGTAGGAAGGGCCGGGGTGGTCGTGGAGCGAACGCATGACCGGACGAATCTCCGTGCTGTCCGCGGGTACCACGATGGTCGCCTCACCCAGGGCCCGCATCACCGCGAGGTCCTCAAGGGCGTAGTGACTCGTGCCGAAGTGCGCCGCGGACAGACCTCCGTGGGTCGCCACCACCCGTACGGGCAACCGGTTGCCGATGATGTCCAGCTTGAGCTGTTCCCCCGCCCGCAGGGTGGCGAAGGTGGCCATGGTGTGCGTGTACGGAATGAAACCGCGGGCGGCCAGACCGGCGGCCACCCCGAACATGTTGGCCTCGGCGATTCCCACGTTGAGATAGCGGTCGGGAAAGCGTGCGCCGAAGGTCTTCTCCAGGCCTCCGGTGTCGGTGTCCAGACAGACCACACGACTGTCGGTTTCGGCCAGTTCGATGAGTGCCTCCCGGTACGCCGAACGGGGGTCCTGGACGCCCTCGACCGAGGTGTGCATCATGATTCCCCTTGCCGTAGGGTCGCGTGTGCGCGCCGGGTCAGTTCGGGACGAAGGCTCGCGTAGTGACTGGACACCCGACCTTCCATGAATGGGACTCCCCGTCCCTTGACCGTGGCCGCGATCACCGCGACGGGCCGATCATCGGGCTCGCGTAATGCCTGAGCGAGGGCGGAGGGATCATGTCCGTCCACTGTGCGCACGGTCCAACCGAACACCCCGAAACGTTCGGTGAGCGGTTCCAAGGAGACGAGGCCCTCCGTCGGGCCGGTGAGTTGGAGCCCGTTCCGATCGACGATCGCCACCAGGTTTCGCGGTCTGCGATGGCCCGCGTACATCACCGCCTCCCAGACGCTGCCCTCCTGGAGCTCCCCGTCACCCAGCAAGGTGTAGTGCCGGTACGAGAGGCCTTCGAGTTCTCCGGCCAGAGCCATTCCGATGGACAGACTCAGACCATGCCCCAGCGAACCCGTGGGGAAGGGGACTCCTGGGAGTCCTTCGGGAGGGTGACCGAACAACCTGCTTCCGGGGCGTGTGTAGGTGCCGAGCTCCTCCCTTGGGAGGTGACCGGTCTCGGCCAGGACCGCGTACAGGGCCGGAGCGGCGTGTCCCTTGCTCAGGACGAAGGTGTCCCCTTCGCCCATGAGCTCGCAGTGGAGTACGGCGAGGATCTCCACACAGGACAGGCTGCCTCCTATGTGGGCCCCGTTCGGGCCTCCCGTCATGTCGATGATGTGCTCTCTCATCCGTTTCGCCACGGCTTTGAGGTCGGCACCCATCAGTCCACCTCCATGATGTCCCGCCAGTCCCCTTCCGGAGGGCGGGAACGTGCCATACGTCGGACCACGCCCAAGTGCGCCCAAACCTTCTCGAAGGCGTCCGCGTAAGCCGCCAGTAACGGTCCCGAATCGGGGGCCAGGTGCCGCCTTTGCAGACACAGTGACGCCTCCACGGTCGCGCAGCTGACCGGGAACTCCGCAGCGATCCGCGCCGCACGTGTTCCGGGTGCTCGAAAGGCCGGGTGCGCGGGGAGGGGGGCCGTCTGATAGCGGGACACAGGCACTCCTTCGGCGCGCAGTATCCGGTGGAGGGTCGCACGTAGGGTCGACACGGACACGTCGGTCAGTTCCAGTTCCTCGGGGACCAGCCCGATCCGTACGATGTGCCAGGCGTGGGTGCTGTTCTTCGCCACGAGAGGCACTCGTAGACCGGGTAGTTCGGCGAGTCGTGCCAGCAACCCGGTGACCGACTGTTCTCGGTGTTTCATGTACCAGGGCATTCGCTCCAGTTGTGAACGAGCGAAGGCGGCCATCACCGGACTCATCCTGAAGTTGCTCCCCGAACGGAGAGCCACGTATCCACGTGCTCCGGTGGGGACTCGCTCACCGAAGTTGCGAATCTTCGTGAGAGCGTCGTACAACTCGGGCGAATCGGTGGTGATCAGACCACCTTCCCCACAGGATGGGAGGTTCTTGCTCGGGTGCAGACTGAAACATCCGAGGGTGCCCAGTGCGCCTGTGGCCTTTCCACGGTGGAGCGCTCCATGGGATTGGGCGGCGTCCTCGACGATCGGAATCGATCGATCGTTCGCCACGGTCGACAGGCCGTCCATCTCCGCGGGTAGTCCATGCAGATGGACGGGGAGCAACGCGCCGGTCCTGGGGGTGATCGCGTCGCGCGCTCGGTCCACCGACAGGTTGTAGGTGTCCGGTTCGATGTCGGCGAACACCGGTGTCGCGCCCACCTGGAGCACCGCATGCGCGGTCGCGTTCATACTCAGTGCGGGCAGAACGACCTCGTCGCCCGGACCGATGTCCAGGGCCGACAGGGCCGCCTGGAGCGCCGCGGTGCCGGAGGAGACGGCCACGCAGTAATCGGTACCCACCAGGTTGGACCAGGCGCTCTCCAACGCGGCGACCTCGGTCTCACCGGCCGAGGCCGAGGTCAGTCTGCCGCTGCGCAGGACCCGCAGGACGGCCTGCTCGTCCAGTTCGGTCACCACAGGCCAGGAACCGTCGATGGTCCCTGGCGTCACGGCTTGAGGACCTCCGAACATCGCGAGCGCGCTCATGGTTTTCGCCCAAAGGAACCTCTTAGTCGGTGCATGCACTGCTCCCAGGTCATGAGAAGTCGTTTTCCGAGATCCTCGACCCGGGCGGTCGCCGAGGCGGAGGTCGGTTCGTCCTCCGCCGCGGCGTGGGCCGCCGCGATTCGAAATCCCGTCCAGGCGTGGGCCACCCGGCCCACCGAGCTCGCGGCGTCGGCCAGGTCGGGCCGCTCGAATCGTGTGGCCATGCGGTAGAGAAAGGCGCTGTGGAAGGCGGCCTCCGCCTGTGCCGGCCAACCAAGCACATAGATCTCCCGCAAGGCCCGGGATCCGTGTCGTTCGATACGTCGGGGCAGTTCGAAGAGGTAGGTGGCGAGCGCGTGGGGCCCTTGGTCGGGTCTGTTCAACGCCGCGATGTTGGTGCTCATGACCTTGTCCACCCACGCCATGTCGGCCCGGGGTTGTGGTCCGGTCGCCACCACTTCCAGCCACCGCCACGCGGGCCTGCTTCCGGCGAAGAACGGATCGCTTTTATGGTCGACACTGATGTCCCGCCTTGCCTTTTCCAGGACGGATCTGGGCAGTGTGCCGGAGTAGGCGGGCGGCATCGGGTCGATCACCCTGTAGAGTTCGCGTCGCTCGTCCCACCCGGTGACGATGATCAGGTGCGCGGCGTGGACGTCGTGGTAGGCCGGGCGGAAGGGCAGGTGGAAGTTGTTGACCGCGACGATCACTCCCCTGACACGTGTGAGGGCGTCGATCACGTCGTCGTGCGCGGTGCGGGGGTCCCTTGGCTCATGCCAGGTCAGGCGCACAGGGTGGTAGAGACAGAACTCTTCCTGGAGGCGCTCACCGGCGGGGTGGAAGTACTCGACGGGTTCCACCGGGCCCTGAGGTGTTCGAAAGCGCCATCCGGCTCCGAGAACTTGGACGGGGTCCCAGCCCTGTAGCTCCAGGACGTGCCCGATGTCGATCTGAAGACAACTGGCGAGATCGTCGTACCACGGGAGTACGGGGTCGACCGAGGTCACAGCACCCCCTCGACCGAGGCCGCGAAGATGTGCAGCGCGGGATTGTCCGGTAGCCGAAGGCCCCGAACGGCCTCCCACCTGGTCACCGGAACACGTACACACCACACTTGCCCCCTGAGGTCCTCCTGTCGGTGATGCGGGTAGTGCATCGCGAAGGACCGGGCCGCCGCCATCTCTCCGAAATGGGCTCGGGCCGGAAGGAAGTCGGACACCCGGATCCACTCGCCGGCGACCGCACCCGAGGTGTAGTGCACGCCCACCTCTTCTTCACAACGACGCTCTGAGGTCGCGAGGATGTGGATCCAGTCCGCGTTCATCTCGGGCAGGTCCACGTACTGTCCAGCGCATCGGATGTTGTCGGGCTCGGTCCCGGTGGCCTTCGAACCGGCGAAGCCGACACGACCGACCTGGATGTGGTCGGCTCGCAGTGTCTCCATGGGAAGGCTGTTGCTCCATACGTTCAATCGGCCGTTGCTCAGGGTTTCGAAGTCGGTGAGGGCGATGTTGTTGAGGTGTTGGGACAGGTCAACGGGGACCATCGCGTGAGTGTGCACCACCTGTGTCGCAGAGAATCCAGTCAATTCTCCTGCTCCCGAAGTATGTAGTATAAATGAAGATTTGTGCTAGTCTCTTCGTGGCTTTTTGAAGACTATCCATACAAAGAGTCGGAGACAACACATGGTTTCGTGTCCAGAGTGCAAAGGTGCGGTGGAACTGCGGGAGGACATACTGGCGTCCGAGATCGTGGTTTGTTACGCCTGCTCCAGTGAGTTGGAGGTCATCGCGGTCGAACCTGCGCTGTTGGCACTGGCTCCTGAGGTGGAAGAGGACTGGGGAGAGTGAACCTTGGTTCGGGAAGCCCGGTGGGCGAAGGTGGGCGAGTGGCCGTGATCGCCTCCAGGGTCCGGTTCGAGGAACGAGACCTTCTGGACGCCCTGGACCGTAGGTCGGTCGATGGGGAGTTCGTCGACGACCGTTCCCTCGTCTACCGGGTGGGGGAAGAAGGGCCTCGGTGGCGTGCGGTGCTGAACAGGTCGCTCGCCGCGACCCGGAGGCTGGAGATCAGCCGCTGGTGCGAGGCCGTAGGTGTTCCCGTCCTGAACACTTCGGAGACCGTGGCCCTGTGCGACAACAAGATCGCCACGGCGTTCGCGTTGAAACGGGCGGGGGTGGCTGTACCGGACACGGTCATCTCCCTGGCCACCTCCTCCGGAGCGCGAGCGACCGAAGAGATCGGTTATCCCGCCGTGGTGAAACCGGCGAACGGTTCCTGGGGCAGGGGAGTGGCTCGCGTGGCCGACGGTGAAACGGCCCAAACCCTCTTCGAACTCCGGGCCCAGCTCCCTTCGGCCGCGCAAAAACTCACCTGTGTCCAAGAATTCGTTCCGGGACGTGACCTGCGGGTCTTGGTGGTGGGCGGAATCGCGATCGCGGCCATGGTCCGGGAAGCGCAAGGGTGGGTGCGCAACGTCGCGCGAGGCTCCACAGTGGCGGCGTTGGATCTGGACGACTCCCTGGCCGAGCTGGCCGAAAGCGCCTCCGCCGCGGTCGGTGGTGGGGTACTCGGAGTCGACGTTCTGGAGACCGACACAGGCGAACGGTTCGTGCTGGAGGTCAACAGCGCTGTGGAATTTCGGGGTCTCACCGAAGCACATCCCGAACTGGCCGTCGCGGACACCATTGTCGACCATGTTCTCCGGGAGACTTCGTGATGAAGGCCGCTGTGATCGGGGCGAGTGGTTACGTGGGCGGAGAACTGGTGCGTCTCCTCCTGGCCCACCCCGCACTACACCTGGTCCAGGTGACGTCCCGACGCCACGCCGGTGCGCCCGTGGGACGTAGGCACCCGAACCTGAGCCATGTCGATCTGAAGTTCACCCCACTCGACGCGTTGAGCCCCGTCGATGTCGTTTTCTCCGCCTTGCCGCACGGGGAACTCTCCCGTGTTCATTCCCAGGTCGCTCAGACCACGCGGACCATCGTCGACCTCAGTTCGGATTTTCGAGAACACGAAGACGGGGCCAAGGAAGGGTACGTCACCGGGCTTCCGGAACTGTTCCGGAAGGATCTGCTCGGCCGCGACAGGATCAGTGTGCCGGGTTGCATGGCGACCGCTGCGGCCCTGGCACTTCGACCGCTGGTCGAGGCCGGGATGGTCGAGGGCGACACGCTCGTCGACGCGCGTACCGGTTCCAGTGGTGCCGGTGTCGAACCCGGTGCCGCCACCCACCATGCCGAACGTCGCAACGCCATGCGTGTCTACAAGGCGACCGGCCACCGCCACGAGCACGAGATCACGCGGCTGTGCCGCTCGAAGGTTCGGATGACGGTGACCGCCGTACCACTGGTCCGAGGCGTACAGATCATCCTTCACGTGCGTACGAATCGTCCCGTGTCACGAACCGACGTGTGGTCCGTGTATCGGCGACGTTATGACGCCGAACCGTTCATCCGGCTGGTGGCACACCGGCTCGGAGTGCATCGCCTCCCCGACCCACAGTTCCTCATGGGCGCCAATTTCACGGACATCGGGTTCGACGTGGACGAGGACGGAGGGCGTGTGGTCGTGGTGGTCGCTCTGGACAACCTCATGAAGGGGGCGGCCGGTGGCGCTGTACAGAGTCTGAACGTCTCCGCCGGTTTCGATGAGGAAGCCGGCCTCGATTTCGCCGGCCTGCGTGTCGGGTGAGGGGCAGCCGGTGATAGAGAACGCGACCGTGATCAAGATCGGTGGTTCGGTGCCGCCGGAGCCGGTTCTGGACGACGTGGCCGCTCACGTGGCGGAGGGCACACCGGTGGTCCTGGTGCATGGAGGAGGACAGGAGACGGATCGACTGGCGCGGCGCCTCGGAACACCCCTTCGGGTCCTGGTCTCGCCGGACGGGACCCGCAGCCGACGTACGGACGACGCCACGCTCGACCTGCTGGCCATGGCGTTGTTGGGCGGGGTGAAGCCGAAGCTGGTACAGGGACTGCACATGCGTGGCATCACGGCCTTCGGGATGAGCGGCGCCGACGGTGCGCTCGTACTGGCTGATCGCAGGGCCGTCCTACGCTCGGTGGAGGACGATCGGGTCCGACTGATTCGCGACGATCGTTCCGGTCGTGTCACCGACGTTTCCACACGGTTTCTTCGCGCGCTGATGGCCGCCGGTGCGACACCGGTGATCTCTCCTCCGGCGATGGGCGACGA
This sequence comes from Nocardiopsis alkaliphila YIM 80379, assembly GCF_000341005.1. Classification (GTDB taxonomy): domain Bacteria; phylum Actinomycetota; class Actinomycetes; order Streptosporangiales; family Streptosporangiaceae; genus Nocardiopsis; species Nocardiopsis alkaliphila. The sequence goes on from NZ_ANBD01000031.1 coordinate 39,087, forward strand.
TGGCGGTCTGCTCAACGTCGACGCCGACTGGATGGCCGCTCGGATCGCGGTCGCACTGAACGCGCGAGCATTGGTGCTGCTGACGGACACCCCGGGCGTACTCGCCGACCCGGAGGACACCGACTCGTCGGTGCGGATGCTGGACGTGCTCCCCGACTTCGTCTCGGGGCGGATGCGTCACAAGGTCCGCGCCGCGCTGTACGCGCGACGGGCGGGTGTACGTGCAGTCGTCTCCTCCGGCGCCATCGATCGACCGGTGCGGATGGCTCTTCTGGGAGCCGGCACCGAGTTCACGGCCGCAGAGGAGGGGCGCGGATGAACCTTTCCGAGGGCTACCCGATCCGATTGTTGTGGGAGATGTTGCGTATCCCCTCCGTCTCCGGTGACGAGGGCAGACTCGCCTTCTTCCTCATGGAAAGGATGGCGGAGCTCGGCTTGGAGTCCCATATCGACGAGGTGGGCAACGTCCACGGTGTGATCGGTCCTTCGGACTCGCCGACGGTGATGCTTCTCGGGCACATCGACACAGTGCCGGGAGGTATTCCGGTATGTCGGGTGGGAGACCTGGTGTACGGACGAGGTGCGGTGGACGCCAAAGGGGCCATGGCCACCATGGTCTGTGCGGCCGCCGCCTCATCGGGAGTACGCGTGCACGTCGTGGGCGCGGTCGGTGAGGAAATACCGGGATCCTTGGGCGCGCGACACGTGATGGGCACGGTACCGCGCCCCGACGCCGTGGTGATCGGTGAGCCGAGCGGTTGGAACGGGGTCTGTCTTGGTTACAAGGGCAGGATCGGGGTCCACTACTCGGTCGACCGACCCCCACTGCACACCAGCAGCCCGATACCCACTGCGGTCGAGGACACCGTCGCCCTCGTCCGGCGAATCCGGACTCGTTTGGCCGAGGTGTCCTCTTCAACGGACCCCGTAGCGTTCGGGACGGCGGCCGCGACCCTGGTCCGTCTCGAAGGTGGCCTGAGCCGTGCCGAGGCCTTCCTCACCTGTCGTGTACCACCGGGGTTCGACTTCGAGGCGTTCGAGGAATATGTCCGTCGGCACGCTCACGGTGAGGTCTGGTTCGACGAGCGTGTGCCCGCGGTCCACCGAGCACGTAGCGACCTGGTGGTCAGCACGTTACGTTCGCAGATCGTCGCGGGTGCGGGCACCCCCGTCATGAGACGCAAAGCCGGCACGTCCGACATGAACGTGCTGGGGGAGAAGTGGGACGACCTGCCTATGGCCGCGTACGGCCCCGGCGACGCGCATCTGGACCACACCAGGGACGAGCATCTCCCCGTGGACGAACTACTCCGGTCGGTCGATGTCCTGACCCGGGCCTTACCGAGGATCTCCCGGCGCCTGTCGAACGGACGATCGCCGATCCTCTCGGAGCGAACTCTCACTTCCATCGGAGAGAAGGAACGCATCTGATGCGAATCGAGGGACGAATCGTCATGATCACCGGAGCGGCTCGGGCACTGGGCCGCTCACACGCCCTGCTGTTCGCCCGGGAGGGCGCGGATCTGTTGCTGGTCGACAGTTGCGGTGCGGACGGTCCCTATCCACTCGCGGAGCGAAAACAGCTGGAGGAGACGGCCCATAGCTGTCGTGGCCTGGGCAGCCGGGTGGTGACCGCCGTCGCCGACGTGCGCGACCCGGAACAGGTCGAGGCCGCCGTGTCCGCGGGGATCGAGGAGTTCGAGCGTATCGACGTGTTGGTGAACAACGCCGGTCTGCTCGCCCCCGGCGGTGTCCTTTCACACCAGCTGACCGAGGAGGACTGGACCAAGGTCCTGGACGTCAACATCAACGGCACATGGCGGTGCTGTCGTTTCGTACTGCCCCACATGGTCGAGCGACGCTCGGGCGTCATCATCAACACCGCCTCCACCGGGGGTCGCGTCGCATTCGAGATGTACTCCAACTACGTGGCGTCCAAACACGCCGTGGTGGGGCTCACGAAGGCGTTGGCTCTGGAGTACGGACGTTTCGGAATCCGGGTGAACTCGGTCAGCCCCAGCACCGTGGCCGCAGACCCGGGGTTGGACACGGCGAGCACCGCCGACGTGGCGCGGCGGTTGGGCTCCTCCTTGGAGGAGTACGAACGCGGTTCTTCCTCACACCATCCACTCGGCCGACTCGTCACGGCGCAGGAGGTCTCCGCGGCCTGCCTGTGGCTGGCCGGCGAGGAGGCCGGGGGCGTAACAGGGACGGACCTGCTGGTCGATGGTGGATTCACGGCCAGATGAGCTGAGGATTTCCGATCGCTCCCAGAAAGGAGGAACAGTGAACGAAGAGCCTTGGGACACGGGCGGCCATGATGCCTTGGAGCGTCGTATCTCCGCACTGACTCCTACGCAACGACGCCTGTTCGACCGCATCCTCGCTCAGGAGAACGCCGGTCAGGAGGGGATCCCTCGACGTCCACAAGGGGAGACGGAAATAGCCGTCTCCTACGAGCAAGAGCGCTTATGGTTCATGAACGCCCTGGTCACCTACCGTCAGATCTTCCATGTTCCGGTCGCGTTGCGTCTGCGCGGACCTCTTCGGCCCCAAGCCCTCGAACAAGCGCTGGACGGTTTGGTCGATCGGCACGAGGCGTTGCGAACGGTCTTCCGGGAAGGCCGTACCGGACTATGCCAGGTGGTGCTCGACCGGCTACGGGTCCCACTGTCCGTCGAGGACTGTCGTGGTGCGGACGATCCCCTTGGTGAGGCCCGACGTCGTGCGTCGGCCTCGGTGACCGAACCCTTCGACCTCGGGTCGGGGCCCCTCCTCAGGTGCCGCCTGTACGAAGTCGGTGAGCAGGACCATGTCCTGGCTCTGGTCCAGCATCACATCATCTCGGACTATTGGTCGCTCGGCATTCTCCTGGAGGACCTGGGCGCCCTCTATGCCGCTGTGATCGGGGCAGGGCCCGATCTCGAACCACTGGACCTGCACTACCCGGATTTCGCTCACTGGCAACGCCGCGAGACGAACGGCGACGCCGTGCAACGAGGTCTGGCCCACTGGCGTGACCAGTTGTCCGACGTTTCCGATCTGCTCGAATTACCGACGGATCGACCTCGCCCGCCGGTCCGCGGCAGCCAGGGGACCTTTCAACATATCGAGTTCCCGGCCGATGCCGTCCGTCGTCTCAGAGCCATCGCCAAGGAGGAATCCACGACACTGCTCGGGGTCTTCCTCGCCCTGTACGCCGGGTTTCTCGGCCGCCTCGTCCGTGAGGATTCGCTGGTCGTGGGAGTGCCGGTGGCAGCCCGTGGCAGGCCGGAGACTCAGCGGATGGTCGGTTACTTCCTCAACTGGCTTCCGATCCGCATTGACCTGGGGGGTCGGCCCTCACTTCGTGAACTCGTTCGCCGTGCGGGACGAGCGCTCTCCGACGCCATGACACACCAGGACCTTCCGTTCGACGTACTGGTGCAGGAGCTCGCCCACACGCGTCGCCCGGGGACGACGCCGATCTTCCAGACCTCCCTGAGCCTGCGCGACAGCGCGCCCGAGCCACCACAGATGCCTGGCATGGACATCTCGTTCTTCGACCTGGAGGGTGGGGCGACCCACTTCGACCTCATGGCCGAACTCTGGTGCGAGGACGACCGTGTCCTGGGTTATCTGCCGTTCGATGACGAGTTGTTCGACGAGTCCACGGTCGAAAGGTACGCGGAGTGGTTGGTGCGCTTGGCCTGTGAGACCTCCCGGGAGCCGGACCGACCGTTCAAGGCGGCTCCCCTGATGTCAATGGACGACGAGACCAGGAGCGTGGGGGCCGGGCCGGCCGAGGTGGTGCGGGTTCAGGGCACACTGTACGACCGGTTCGCCGAACAGGCGCGACTTCGGCCGGAATCGATCGCGGTAACGCACGAGGATCGGCATCTCACCTACGGTGAGCTGCACGAGAGGGTCGGTCACGTCGCCCGTACGCTTCGAGAATACGGTGTCGGACCGGGCTCTTTCGTGGGCGTCGTCCTCGATCGTTCACCCGAACTGGTGGCCGGCATCCTCGGCATCCTCGCGAGTGGTGCGGCCTACATGCCGGTGGACCCCGGCAACCCCCAGGCCAGGACGGCCGAGCAGTTCGCCGGTTACTCGGTGAAGGTGGTCCTGACCGACGAGGGCGCACGAGGACGGCTCCCCGAGGGTGGGTACACGGTCCTGAAGCTGGCCGAGAAGTTTTTCGAAAAGGGCCTCACCACCCCCGAAAAGTCTCATGTCAGCGTCCCTTCCTCGGCGCCGGCCTACGTCATCCACACTTCGGGGTCGACCGGTGACCCCAAGGGGGTCCTGGTCTCGCACGCGAACGTGCTCCGGCTCCTCGCGGTGTCCGAACGGTTCTTCGAGCCGGGTCCCGAAGACGTTTGGACGCTCTTCCACTCCGCGTCCTTCGACTTCTCGGTCTGGGAGTTGTGGGGGTGTCTGGCCCACGGGGGACGGTTGGTGTCGGTTCCCCAGTGGATGACGAGGGCCCCCGACATGTTCCTCGAACTGGTGAGAAGCGAGAAAGTGACCATCCTCAACCAGACACCTTCCGCCTTCTCCCAGTTCGCCTCCGTCGCCCTCGCCGAGCCGCGTTCCCTGGCGCTGCGCTACGTGGTGTTCGGTGGTGAGGCGCTCGACTACTCCGCTTTGGGGGTATGGTTCGACGCCTTCGGGGACGAACACCCGCGGCTGGTCAACATGTACGGCATCACGGAGACCACCGTCCACGTGACTTTTCGTCAGGTCACCACGGCCGACACCCGACTGTCACGATCCCTCATCGGGGAGCCTCTGCCCGACCTATCGCTGTACATTCTCGACGACGAGATGCGTCCGGTACCGGACGGCGTGCCCGGCGAGATCCATGTCGGTGGTGCCGGAGTGGCCCTCGGGTACCTGAACTCCCCCCGGCTGACCGCACAGCGGATGTTGCCCGATCCCTTCACCCGGATCCCCGGAGCCCGCATGTACCGCACGGGGGACATCGCGATCCGCCGAACGCGGGAGGGGATCGCCTACCTGGGAAGGGCGGACGAACAGTGCAAGATCCGAGGCCACCGTGTGGAGGTCGGGGGGCTACGGGCAGCGCTCAACCGTCTCGACGGAGTGATGGAGGGAGCGGTCACGGTCGAGGAGGACGCGTCCGGGAACAAGATCCTGGTCGCCTACGTGGTGGGCTCTCCGATGGCGGAGATCACCTCGACACGAGTCAGACGTGCTTTGCTGGCCGATCTTCCCGAGTGGATGGTCCCCTCGATCGTGGTCATGGTGGACGAGCTGCCACTCACCCGGAACGGCAAACTCGACAGCAGGGCCTTGGCCGCACTCAGGAGACGTCGTACCCGGGACACCCCGACCGAATCCCGTCCTCCGTCGACGAAGACGCAGAGAGTCCTTGCCAAAATCTGGTCGGACGTTCTTGGTCGTGAGGGCGTCGGTGCGGATTCGAACTTCTTCGAACTGGGCGGGCACTCCCTCATGGTGGTCCGGCTCGTGTCGTCCATCGCTCATCGTCTGGACGTCCGGATTCCCATGGAGACCCTCTTCCAGAACCCCATGCTCCAGGAGATGGCCGAAGAGGTCGACCGTCTGCGACGGGCTCCGATCGAGGAAGCAAGCCCGGGATCCGAGATCGAGTCCGTCGAGGGCCCTTCGGTTGTTACGGAGACGGAGGCCGTGGACATCGCGACGATGCGCGCGAAGGCCGCCGACAGGATGGCGTCCGTACCCGCCCCGGCGGCACCCCTGCCGATCGGCGATGACCAGGTGGTCCTTCTAACGGGGGCCTCCGGTTTCCTCGGAGGTTTCACCCTGGCCGAACTCCTGGCCAGGGGAACACGGGTCATCTGCCTTCTACGAGGTGGAGTGTCCCGTGAGAACGAGCTTCGTCGACGCCTGGAAGCGCTTGGGGTGAGTTGGAACCAGATCCGTTCTCGTCTGGAGATCGTGGAAGGGGACGTGGGAGAGCCTCGGCTCGGGCTCTCCTCGCCGGACCATGAGTCACTGGTCGAACGAGTCGGCCGTCTCGTTCATGTGGCGGCGTGGGTCAACCACATCTACCCCTACGAAGAATTGGCCAGAATCAACGCGTACAGCGTGCCCGCCCTTGTCGCCTTCGCGTCCACCGGACGTCGTAAGAGCGTGACGTTCGTCTCCACCAGTGCGGTCCTGGAGTCACCCTCCTATGGGGGAGACGTCGAGATCGCCAACGGACCTTTGCACGCCCTGCCATCGGCACGCAACGGTTATGCGAGATCGAAGGCGGTCGCTGAGCTTCACCTGGCGTACTCCGCCCAAGCGGACGTTCCGTGCACCATCGTCAGATGCCCCAGCGTCTACGGGGACCGGCGGCGATACCAGGTCAGCGAAACGGACTACATCTGGAGCTGGACCAAGGCGATGGTGGCCACCGGTCACTACCCGTCCGAATTCGACACCCCGGGCAACCGTCTCTTCCAAGCCCTGCCCGCCGACGCGGTGGCCACATTGCTCGCGGACCTGGGACGCTCGGCGGACCCCGCCGGATGTCGGTACATCAATGCGATCCCCAACACCGTGGGCCACACACAGGATCTGCTCGCGGGGCTTCGTGAGGCCGGACACCACCTTGAGTCCATGCCGGACCGCCAGTGGTACGCGCGGGTGGGCCGACTCGACACACGAGAGGTCTGGGTAGCCGGTATCGCCGGTCACCTCGCCGAACTCTCCGACGCGTCCGTTGTCCGTCAACGGTTGCGCCGTTTCCGAACCGACGAGGAACCGGACGTATCGCGGTTTATCAATGAAAATGCGGTTTCAGCGCCGGCCGACATCGCCCACTACGTTCGGACGTTGTTGGATCAGGGAACTCCGAGTTCCTAGAACGGCTCGAACCATTGGTCACGAAACGCAACACCCGAATGTGAGGGCAATTTCTCCCGATCACCACACGACTGAAAGGAAACACGTTGGATTCCGATGATCGAATCTACGAAGTCGTCAGTAATCACGAGGAGCAGTACTCCATCTGGCTCGCTGACCATGAGGTTCCCGCAGGGTGGAAGACCGTGGGGTTTCGAGGTGCAAAAGCCAAGTGCCTTGCCCATATCGAGGAGGTCTGGACCGACTTGCGTCCGTTGAGTCTGCGTGAACGTTCGAAAAGCGAACATGAATAGGGAGTGTGGGTGGATGACAGGGAAACAGGACGAGGCCATCGCGATCATCGGTATGAGCTGCCGGTTCGCGCCGAATATCGACTCTCCGGCCGGGCTGTGGTCGGCACTTCTCGGCGATCCCGCCCCAGTGGGTGAGATGCCCTCGAAACGGTGGGACCCCTACCTCAGCGGAAGTCCTGAGGCAACGGCCATTCTCCGGAAAACCACACGTAAGGGATTCTTCCTCGATGATATCGAGGGGTTCGAAGCGGAATTCTTCAAGATCACTCCGCGTGAGGCCGAATACCTAGACCCACAGCAACGCATCCTGCTGGAACTGTCCTGGGAGGCTTTGGGTGACGCGGGGATGCCCCCGTTATCCCTGGGGAAGTCCGACACCGGGGTTTTCGTCTCCGCGAACTCCAACGACTACGGGCGACGTCTCCTGGAGGACATTCCTCGTACCGGTGCTTGGGCGGTCAACGGCACCACCTACTACGGGATCGCCAACCGCATCTCCTACTTTCTGGATCTGCGTGGCCCGAGCATGGCCGTGGACACCGCCTGCGCCGGATCGCTCACCGCCCTGCACACCGCCGCTTTGAGCCTGCGCTCGGGGGAGACGTCCCTCGCGATCGTCGGTGGGATCAACATCATGGCTTCCCCCGCCCTGGTCGTCGCGCTGGACGCGGCGGGTGCCACCGCGCCCGACGGTCGCAGCAAGGCGTTCGACCGTCGTGCCGACGGTTACGGCCGTGGTGAGGGCGCGGCGGTCATGGTGCTCAAACGCCTCTCCGACGCGCGGCGCGACAAAGACACGGTCCACTCGCTCATCGTGGGCAGCGGTGTCTACCAAGACGGCCGGTCCGACGGAATGATGGCACCCGACGGGGAAGCCCAGGAGAACATGCTGCGCGGAGTCTACGCCTCTTCGGGGATCGATCCCGCGTCAGTGGACTACGTTGAGGCCCACGGCACCGGTACCCCCCTGGGAGATCAGGCCGAGACCACGGCCATGGCCAAGGTGTTCGGGACGGTACGCGCACCTGACCGACCACTGTTGTTCGGCACTCTCAAACCCAACATCGGTCACGTCGAGGCCGCTTCCGGTATAGCGGGGGCCATGAAGACCGTGTTGGCCCTGGAACACGAGAAGATCCCTGTCAGTCCGCACGACGAGGTCAACCCGGACCTGGATCTCGACAGTCGTAGTCTGCGTCTGGTGGACGAACCGCAGGAATGGTGTCGGGGTGAACGTCCTCGCCGTGCGGGTGTCTCCAGTTACGGGGTCGGCGGTACCATCTCCCACCTCGTCTTGGAGGAGGCTCCCGCCGACCTGGCGGCCGACCGAAGCGCGATCGAGCCGCACGACGACGGTACTCCGGTCCTGCTGCCCCTTTCCGCGGAGTCGGACAAGGGACTGAGAGCCCTGGCCAAAGCACATGCGGACTGGCTGCGTGAACACCCGGACGCTCGCCTGACCTCGGTCGCTCACACGCTTACGCGAAGAAGGTCCCACCTGACCGTACGGGCCGCCGTCGTCGCGTCCTCCTCGGAGGAGGCCGCCGATCTTCTCACGGCCCTCGCGGAGGACCAACGATCCCCCAAGGCCGTGTTCGGACGCGCGAGGTCCGTGGACGGGAACGGACCCGTCTGGGTCTTTTCCGGCCACGGGTCACAGTGGAGTGGAATGGGCCGTGAGTTACTCCAAGAGGAACCGGTGTTCAGCTCGGCGATCGACGGTCTGGCGGACGTGTTCCGGGAAGAGGTCGGATGGACGCCCCGCGAGGTCATTGAGCAGGGTGGGCCCTGGACCGTCTCACGGGTCCAGGCCATGACCTTCGCCATGCAGATCGCGCTCTCCGACGTCTGGCACGCCCAAGGACTCCGTCCCACCGCGATCATAGGCCACTCAGTGGGGGAGGTGGCCGCCGCAGTCGTCGCCGGAGCCTTGGACCGTGAACCGGCCGCTCGGTTCGCCTGCCGTCGGGCCGTGGCCCTGGAGGACATCGCGGGTGCGGGGGCCATGGCCCTCGTGGGACTCGGTTTCGACGAGGCCGGCGAACGAGTGGCGGATCGTGACGGTGTCGAGGCCGCCATCGCGGCCAGCACACGCTCCACCGTGATCTCCGGTGACGCCGGCGCCGTCGAGGCACTGGCGGATGAGCTGCGCACCGAGGGGGTGGAGGTCCGCTCGGTCAACACCGACGTCGCTTTCCACAGCCCACACGTGGACGCGGTGCTTTTGAAGGTCGCGGAGGCCGCACGTGAGTTGTCGGCCCGGCCACCGAACATCCCTCTGTACAGCACGGCGCTCGATGACCCGCGCGCGGACGCACCGCGCGAGGGACACTACTGGGAACGCAACCTGCGCTCATCGGTGCGATTCGCCCAGGGTGTTCAAGCGGCCCTGGAAGACGGCGCTCGAACCTTCCTAGAGGTGTCGTCCCACCCGGTCGTCGCGCATTCGATCACCGAATGCGCGATCGACTCCGGCCTGGAGGACGTGACCGTGGCCGTGAGTCTGCGCCGTGACCAGCCCGAGGTCACGACCCTGTCGGTGAACCTGGCACGGCTCTTTTGCTCGGGAAGTCAGATCGACTGGCGATACGAGGGAACGCTGCTGCCGATGCCCTCCGTCGTGTGGCAACACCGTCCCTACTGGATCTTCCCGGACGGGCCGGAAGAGAGCCGTGGACGGGGGCACGATCCCGACACGCACACGCTGCTGGGCGGTCTTAGCACGGTCGCCAGTGCCCCGTACCAGAAGGTGTGGCAGACCCACCTGGACATGGCCAACCGTCCCTACGCTCAAGACCACAAGGTGGTCGGAGTGGAGACGGTTCCGGCGTCAGTGGTCATCAACTCCTTCGCGCAGGCTGCGGCCCAGGGTGATCGGCGGACATCGGGTCTGACCGACATCGTTTTGCGTACTCCGCTCGCGGCGACGCCTCCGCGGGTGGTCCAGGTGGTCCTTGACCAGAACCAGGTGCGAATGGCGAGCCGTCTGCGTCGTGAGGAGGGGGTCGCCGACGAAGCGGAACAGGGAGACGAATGGATCACCCACGCCACCGCTTCCGTGGACCGTTCGATGGCAGTGAGTTCACGGTCGCTGGAGCCTGTTGAGAGCATCCGTGCGCGTTGTCCGGAGGAATGGTCATGGAAGCGGGTCGATGAGGTCTTCCTCAACATGGGGGTGGAGGGATACACCTTCCCCTGGGTCGTGGAGGAGCTGCGACGCAACGAGACGGAACAGCTGGCGATCGTCACCATCGACCACACCCCCAAACTGCATCCGAGCAGTTGGACGGCGGTCATCGACGGAGCTTTGACCGTCAGTGGAGTCTTGGTCACCCAGGAGGATTCACGTACTCTCCGTACCTCCTCCCACCTGGACTCGATCGTCTACCGTGGGGAGCCGCCCGGCCGTGTGGTGGTGCATACGACGCGTTCCGCTCACTCTCCGGCGACGACCATCGACGTCTTGGTCGCCGACGAGCACGGCAACGTCGTGTGTGAGGCGAAGGGCCTGCGCTTCACCCAGGTCCACGACCGCCCGGGAAGCGTGCTCACACCGCGCCAGCTCGTTCACGAGGTCGTGTGGAAGCCGCTCGAAGCGACCGGGGAACGGCGCTCCGTGAACACTGTCGTGCTCCTGGGGGATTCCCCCGTCACCTCGGCAATGGAACGCACTCTACGGTCCCGGAACATCTCGGTCACCCGGTTGGAGCGACCCCGAGATCTCCTCGACCTTCCGGAGGGGCGACAAGGCGTCGTCCTGGTGGTTCCGGAACCATCACGCGACGGTGAAACGGCGCAGAGTGCTTCGGAACGGTGCGCGTGGACACTTGTCGACGTCGCCCAACATCTCGGACGTCGCGGTTCAGGAGACACGGATCCCGCTCTCCGACTCTGGTGCTTGACCCGGGGGGTGCGGGACCCAGAGCACGAATCCGCTCTTTCCCAGGCCCCGCTGTGGGGGGTTTCCAGGATCATCGCCGGTGAGCGGTCGGACCTGTGGGGTGGGCTGGTAGACCTACAGAACGGGCTGGATCCGGCCGTGGACGAGAGCATGGGGCTGCTGGTCGATCTCCTCGAACGGGTGGGACCCACGGAGGACGTCGTCTCGCTCACGTCGGAGGGGGCCTACGCTGCGCGCCTGAGCCAGGTGGAACGACAGCTGACGGAACCGGTCCTGGAATGCCAACCTCACGGCACCTATTTGATCACCGGTGGTCTGGGTGCTCTGGGCTTGGCCACCGCGCAGTACCTGGCCGAACGTGGGGCGCGCCGACTCGTCCTGGTCGGTCGTCGTGGATTGCCGCCACGATCCGAATGGGGACGGGTCGAGGACCCCGGAATCCGCGCTGGTATCGACGCGGTGCTCGCGTTGGAAGCCCTAGGGGTGACCGTGCGGGTGCTCTCCCTGGACATCTCGGATGCCGAGGCGGCTACCGCGGCCCTCGACCCATCCGCGCTCGGACTGCCTCCCATCAGAGGCGTCGTTCACGCCGCAGGTGTGGTGTCGGATGCCTTGGTGGACAAGACCGATCTTCGTGACCTGCGAACCACCTTCGGACCCAAAGTGGGTGGGGCCATGGTGCTGCACCGTCTCTTCCCTCCGGGGACGTTGGACTTCTTCACCATGTTCTCGTCCTGCGGTCAGTTCGCCCGGTTGACCGGGCAGACGAGTTACGCCGCCGCCAACTCGTTCCTGGACGGCCTGGCGGCACTGCGTAGTGCCGAAGGACACACCGAGACCACCAGTCTGGCGTGGACACAGTGGCGTGGTGTGGGGATGGGCGAGAGCACCGCGAGCACCACGATCATGGAGGCCGAGTCCCGAGGTCTGGGAGGTATCTCTTTGACGGAGGCGTTCCGATCGTGGGCGTTCTCGGACCGTTTCGGATTGCCGTACTACGCGATTCTCCGTGTGATGCCCGACCGGTCCTTGCCGGTCTTCTCCGAACTGGAGGACGTGGAGAACGCCGAGGACGCCGAAGGAGGGTCCTTGGCGGTGGACTGGTCGGCGTTCTCCCCGGAGGAACTCGCTCCGGCGGTACTGGGTGAGACACACGAACAAGCCGCGATCGAACTCAACCTGTCCGTCGAGGACGTGGAGATTGACCGACCATTGGTGGAGCTGGGGGTGGACTCGGTGATGACCGTCGGCCTTCGGGTTCGACTGCACCGCCGGTTCGGTGTGGATCTGCCACCGACGATCCTATGGAGTAACCCAACGATCCGTTCCATCGCTGAGCTGCTCACCGGGGAACTGGGCGGGGATGCTGTGGGCGACCCGCCCGAAACCTCCACCGGACAGCCCGTGGAGACCGCCACCGTGTGACGTGTTTCCGGGACGGGCGCTGTGGGGCCGGCCCGGCCCCACAGCGCCCGTCCCGCGTGGTTCGCACGTCCGTCGAGGACCGACCAGGAGAGGAATCATGGGCACTCTCGCTGTTTCCGGAGCCGAATTACACTACGAGATATCCGGCTCGGGCCCTCTTTTGTTGCTGATCCCAGGAGGTACGGACGATGCACGGGACTTCGCCGGGCTCATCCCGCTGTTGGAGACATCCTTCAGTGTGCTCACCTATGACTGCAGAGGAGTCTCCCGGAGCAGACTGAGCGAGCCCACCGACAGGGTTTCCGTGGAGACTCAGGCCCAGGACGCCTGGAACCTGTTGAAAAGGGTCGATGGAGGGCCGGCGTACGTCTTCGGTACGAGTGGTGGTGGCCAGATCGGACTGGAGCTCACGGCTCGCCACCCGGTGTCGGTGATGGCACTCGTGGTTCACGAACCACCGGTAGCTCGGTTCCTACCCGAGTGGGACACGCGCCGGAGTCTTGTACTCAAGGTGTGCGAGATCTACCGGACCCATGGGGCGGAACGGGCCATGGAAGTCTTCGTGGCGGGATCCAGGATGAAGCATGTTTCGGACCCGGCCCGGCATGCTCCGGAGAGTCCTCGATCCGCTGTTCTGGCCCAAGAGAGAGCCATCCGCATGCGGAGGAACCTGGATCACTTCTTCTCGCGTGTCCTGTCGGGCGTCGTCGACTACCGGCCTGACACTGATGTCCTGAAGGAGACGGGCGTACGGATCATGGTGGGCGTTGGGCAGACGTCGCGGGAACAGTTCGCTCATGACACCGGACTTGCGCTGGCTGCTCGGTTGGGCAGTACACCGACCGTCTTTCCCGGAGGGCACGCGGGTTTTGTCACCCACCCGGTCGGTTTCGCCGATCGTCTTCGCGGACTCATGGAAGCCGACTGATCTCCCGTGGTGGTCGATTCGCCGACAGGAAGAAGCCAGGAGTGCGAGGACCCCCTCGTCCGGTTCGTGCCACCTAGACGGCCGAGGGGCCTCGTCCCCCATGCATCCAGAACGTGAGTGCTCGCGCAATGACCTAAAAACACTGCCTAGATCGTTGATGGGAAATCCCTGAACCTGCTGCGGGCATAGCGAAGGGCGTCCAGGATCGGTGTGTGAAGACTGACCTTGACGCCCTTCTGACAGCACTCTACGTCCATCTGGACGACGATGTGCTCCCTTCAACGAACCGGCCTCGTGGGCCGGGCCGGCCTCGCCTGCTCACCGACGCCGAGCTGGTGTGCGTGGCCATCGCCCAGGTCCTGCTCAGATGCGACTCCGAACACCACTGGATGCGGGCCGCCCCGGCCCGGATCGGTCACCTGTTCCCCCGCCTACCGTGCCAATCGGAATACAACCGCCACCTACGCGCGCTGGCCCCGGTCCTGCTCACCGTCGCAATGTGGTTGGCCCGCTCCATCCCCACCTGGTGGGAGAGTCTGCGGTTGATGGATGGCACCCCCATCCGGTGCGGCGCTTCCCGGGTGACGGTCCACCGCTCCGGTCTGGGCCAGATCGCCGGGTATGGGATGGACACCTCCCACCACGCCTTCTACTGGGGCGCCAAGCTGATGCTGATCACCACCGCCGAGGGGGCGGTGTGCGCGTTCAGTCTGGCCCACCCCAAAGAGCTGGACGAGCGTAAACAGGCCCTGCATCTGTTGCACGCACAGCAGTGCGCACCCGCCCCGGTGCCGATCGTGTGCGACAAGGGTTTCGCCGGGGCCGGGATCCAGGCCGCGGTGGCCCGGCTGGGGCACACCATCGTGCGTCCGGCCCTGGAATCGGAGAAGAAACGCGGCCAGGGCCCGTCAGGGTTTCCTGGCTGGTTGCGTCAGAGGATCGAGGCGATCATCTGGACGTTGAAGGACCAGCTCGGGCTGGAGCGGCACCGGGCCCGGACCAGCGAGGGGTTGTGGGTCAGGGTGTGTCAACGGATCTGCGCGCTCAACGCCGCGATCTGGCACAACTGGCTGATCGGTGCCCCGGTCAAGCGGTCGTTGATCGCTTACGACCACTGACCAGGACACATTTTCCCATCAACGATCTAGCGGTCTCGCGATCGTAGAACGCAGAACTCATTGCCCTCAGGGTCGGTCAGGACGGTCCAAGGCACGTCCTTCTGTCCCACCGAGACCTCATTGGCGCCCATGCCGAGCAGCCGGGCGACCTCTTCATCCCAATCGTCCTTCGTGTGCGGGGCCAGGTCCATGTGCAGTCGATTCTTGACCTGCTTGTCCTCGGATACCCGGACGAAAACCATCCCGGGTGGGTAATGTGCCCATTCCTCATGGGAGACGGCGTCGGTTCCCATCCATGGTGGGATGAGGACGGTCTCTTCATCCGATTGGTAGAGGACTCGCCAGCTGAGTACCTCGGACCACCACAGGCCCTGAGCCACGGGATCGTGGCAATCGACGACATTGCTATACCAACGGACCGGCATCTCTCCCCCTGAGTGCGGTTCGGCGGACGTTGTCGACCGCCAATTTATCACTCATGGTCAAAGGATCGATTCCGAGAGTGATGGTCGAGGGGTTGCCGACGTGGGTTCATCCGTCCTACGCTTTCAGAGCCCTTTGGCGACGCAGTCGGTCCACCCATGCCTGGGCGGTGTACCTCGGGACGTCGTAGTGCTGCGCCAACTTGCCCACGCTCTTGGTGTCTAGAAAGACCTTCTTCACCTCTTCGGCGTCGGGCATGCGGCGATAGGGGCGGCGTGAGGCCGAAAAGGCGGCCGGATCCTTCGTCGGCTTGGGATCGTTCGCGGAGGGCGTATTCGTCTCTTTCCCGGGAGCCGAGTTCAGTGCCCGGCCGGTCTTGCTCAGCGAACGGACGAAGCTCTCGAAGTCGACACTCCGCATCGCGTCGAACAGGAAGTCGCCTTCCTCGGCTTCTTGGGGTATGTGGATGTTCAGTTCCCGAAGCTGTAGCGTGCGGTTCTCGGCGTACTGCATCGTCGCGTTCACTGCGACGACATCTTGGTCGAGCTCGTCACTGTCCCCGTTGTAGAATTTGATGGACACCACACACTTCTTCAGTGTGGTCATCGGAAAGGCCCCCTTGTTTTCGGGCTGTCCGGGCTGAAACCGACCGAGAGAGGCGCCATTGCGCCTGTCGCGATCAACGTAGCGTGAGCATCCAGGGTGGCTCCGCTGGTTTGAGAGTGCAGATTCACACCTAACGAGGCCAATGATACATCACGTGAACTGGTCTAACTCTTCGCCGTAGGCTTGATGTGTTGTGTCTACACCACTACCGTACGTGGCTTTGCGCCTTGAGTAAATGAAGATTTTCTTCGTGTTCTGGGTGGTCATCCTCTCACCGCTGTGGGGCGAGCCGTCGTTCGGATGGCGAAAGAGCAACGGACATGGTGAGAGATCGAGGCGGTGGACACCACACCTGGAGGCGATGCCCGCGCCTGGTACTTCGACCTCGCAGTGTGTGAAGGGCGGGGACGGTCCCTCTTCCTCCGGGCCCACCTAGTCGATGGGCTGCGGGTCCAGGAAGTGTTCTCGGCACAGGAAGGCGTGCCGGGAGAAGTCGGTGAACACCCCATCCACACCGAGCTCGAAGAACACCTCATATTCCGCGGCGAAACCCCCGTAGTCCTTGGGGTCGCCGTCCGAACGCAGCTCGGTGGGCAGGAAGTGGTTCTCGCTGCGGAACGTGTACGGGTGCACCAGCAGGCCGGCCTCGTGTGCCTTCTCCACCAGGTCGGTGGGCTCACCCAGGGAACCGTCCTCGCCCGTGGGAACGATCAGACTCTTGTGCGGGCCGATGGCGTGCGCGAACGTCGCCACCTCCGCCAACCCGTCCGGGGTGGTGTAGTGCAGCCAGTGCTCCTCGGTGCCCATCAGGTACACCAGGGGCAGCTCCGTCTCGGCGAGCGCGCGCAGGCTCTCGGCCTCGAAGGACTGGAGGAACACCGGAACCTCGGGTTCCTCCCCGACCAGCTCCGCCTCACGCAGCGCGGCGATCAGCGTCGGCTCCAGGGCCAGCCCCTGGGACACGTGGTAGGCGGGGTGCTTGGTCTCGGGATAGATCCCGATCGGGCGCCCCAACTCCTTGGTCAGGGAGAAGGCCAGCTCGATGACCTCCTGGAGCGTGGGGACCTGGTAGGTGCCGTCCATCACCGCGTTCTCCGGGCGGACCTTGGCCATGCGTTCCCGGGCGCGCAGGGTCTTGATCTCGGCCAGGGTGAAGTCCTGGGCGAAGAAGCCCTCCACGGTGCGCCCGTCGATGGTCCGAGTGGTGCGCCGGTCGGCGAACTCCGGACGATCGGCCACGTCCGTGGTCTCACCGATCTCCTGCTCGTGCCGGCAGATCAGTTCACCGTCCTTGGTGGCGACCAGGTCCATCTCGATGAAGTCGCCGCCGTGCCGGGCCCCCAGCTCATAGGAGGCCAGGGTGTGCTCGGGCCGATGTCCCGAAGCGCCCCGGTGCGAAATGATCTTGATGGGGAGTTCCTTCTTGTTCCTGCGCACAGTCGAACCGTCCAGACAAGCGATGAGCGAAAGTGAAATGAGGAGGCCGACCCACGTGCGGCGGGTCGGCTTCCATTCTCCAACGTGGGCGGAGCGATTCAGGACAGCTTGGTGAGGACGTGGTCGATGCACTCGGTGAGCGCGTTGACGTCGCTGGGCTCCACGGCCGGGAACATCGCCACGCGCAGCTGGTTACGACCCAGCTTGCGGTAGGGCTCGGTGTCCACGACACCGTTGGCGCGCAGCACCTTGGCGATCCGGGCGGCGTCGACGTCGTCGGAGAAGTCGATGGTGCCGACCACCTGGGAGCGCTTGGCCGGGTCGCTCACGAAGGGTGTGGTGACCGAGCAGCGGTCCGCCCAGTTGTAGAGGATCGAGGAGGACTCGTGGGTGCGCGCCACGGTCCACTTCAGACCACCGTTCTCGTTCATCCACTCCAGCTGCTCGGCCAGGAGCAGCAGGGTGGCCACGGCCGGGGTGTTGTAGGTCTGGTCCTTGGCGGAGTTGGCGATCGCGGTGGGGAGCGAGAAGAACTCGGGGACGTAGCGGCCGCTCGCGGCGATCTCCTCCACCCGGGCCAGGGCCTTGGGCGACATGATCGCGATCCACAGGCCACCGTCGGCGGCGAAGCTCTTCTGCGGCGCGAAGTAGTAGACGTCGGTCTCGGTGATGTCCACCGCGAGACCGCCCGCGCCACTGGTGGCGTCCACGAGGACGAGGGCGTCCTCGTCGGCGCCGGCGACTCGCGCGATGGGCGCGGCCACACCGGTGGAGGTCTCGTTGTGGGTGAGGGCGTACACGTCCACCCCGGCCTCGGCGACGGCCTCGCCGTGGTCACCGGGGTCGGTGCTGATGATCGTGGGCTCCTCCAGCCATGGGGCGCCCTTGGCGACCTTGCCGAACTTGCTGGAGAACTCGCCGAAGGACAGGTGCTGTGACCTGGAACGGATCAGACCGTGGGCGGCGATGTCCCAGAAGGCGGTGGTGCCGCCGTTGCCCAGTACCACCTCGTAGCCGTCGGGCAGGGAGAACAGGTCGCTCACCCCGGCGCGGACCCGGCCCACGAGGGACTTGACCGGCTTCTGCCGGTGGGAGGTTCCCAGATAGTGGGAGCCGGAGGCGGCGAGGGCGTCGAGTTGGGCGGCGCGGACTTTGGACGGGCCGCTTCCGAAACGGCCGTCGGCGGGCAGGAGTTTCGCGGGAATCTGAATCTCGGTCACACCGCACAGGGTAGTGGTGGGTGCGGCGACACCGCCGGTCAGGGCGGTGGTTGGTGGCGTGAAACCACGTGATGATCGCAAGGGGTTTTCACATCGGTTGTTCTCCTGGCCGATATAGGCCAGTGATAATTCTGCCGAATCGGGTGAAAAACGGTTCTCCCTGTTGTCTAATAGGTCGGCTGTTGGGGGTGGCGAGCGACGGAAGTTCTGGGAAGGAGGCGGCCTCGTGGCCGACCGGACACCTGAGAATCGCACGACCGAAGGCACGGATCGGGGACCGGATGTCGGCCCCGGATTCCTCAGGGCCTTCGAGGAACTGCGTGCCCGGCCGAGCCGGAAGCTGTACCGACGACTGCGCCGGATGGAGTCCCTGGTGTCCCGCCGCCGTCCCGCGGGCAAGGGCGACATCCAACGTGGTGATCTCGCCGAACCACCGCCCGTGCTCGACCTGCTCCTGGACCGCTCCGGTGATCGTGCCGAGGTCCGTCGCATGCTCATCGAGAGCTGTGCCGTCGACCCCGTGTGGACCCTGCCCCGCGAACCCACCGCCGAGGCGGAGGACGCCCCGTCCGAGGGGAGAGCACCCGAGGAGGCGGTGGACAAGCCCGCCCCCGGCCCGGCCGAACGTCTCCGACGCGGCCGTGGGTACCTTCTGCGGTTGTGGTCGCGGCCCGAACCGCTGGAGACCATCCCCCACGACCTGCCTCGTGACCGCTTCAAAGCGCGGGGGTCCGACACCGAGGTCACCACTGACGAGCTTTACGACCTCATCGAACGGTTGGTGGACGGAGGCTTCGCTTGGCGGGAGGATCCACCGGTTCCACCGAAGGGCCGACGCCCTCCGCCACCGCCACGTCTGCCACGCCTGCGCTCCCTATTGTGGCTAAACCGNCTACGCCGATGCGATCTCGCCCGGATCCGCCGCGACACCGAGGGGGAGAGCTTCGAGAAGACGTCCGAACACGGACACCTGCCCAATTCCAGTCTTGCCCAGATCGAGGTCATCAACGGACTGCGCGAGGCCCGCCTGAAGCGTGCCGTCGAACAACGGGACGGGCTCTTGGAGCGGGCCCGTCAGGCCGCGGCCCACCCCGGTTCCACGGTCGCACCGCACCGATGGGAGATCACCCGAAGCCGAGCCCTCGTGCATTGGCGCAGGCTCGCTCGCGTGGCCGCCGTGACCTCCCGCTGGGTCACCCGTGTCTCCGGCAAGGCCACCTTCGGGCTGCTCGACGAGAAGATCCTCACCCCGCTGGCCTTCATCGTCTCGCTCGTCGTCGCGGCCACCCCCTTCGCCTTCATCGGCCTGGCCGCCCAACAGCTCAACGAACTCGTTTCCCTCTTGGCCGGTCTCGTCCTGGCCGCCGTGTACCTGCTCACCGTGTTCTTCTTCTTCGTTCCCTGGCGCCCGTACCGATGGCTCGACCACCATCGGTACGTCATGGACCGCCCAGAGGAAGAGGAGGACGATCAACAGGACCGGGACCAGGGCCGCCTTGGGCGGCATCGGGCTCGCGGCGTCCACCTCCTCAACGAACTCCACCGGCCCGACCGCAACAAGGGACGGCTCGGCGGCGCCGAGGAGCCGGATACGCCCCGACCACCCGCGACCCACCGGATCGCGGTCAACGCCCTGCTCGACGACCTCCACGCCGCCTACGGAGCCCACCGACCCCGTGGCCGCGCACGCGGGTCCCGCCCCGTGCTCATCTTCGATCAGCGCGCGCTGGGCAGGGTCGATCGCTACCTCGTCCGCCTGATCGAGGACGAACGGTTGCGGCGTGCCTTCCCCGACCCCCTGCTCCTGGTCCAGATCCGTGACCACGAAGTGGACGCGCCGCTCATCGGATCCGAGGTCGACGTCACCCGGCACGGCCACCTGCCCGAGTTCGACGGCACCGACTTCCACTGCCGGCCCGTGCGCCGGTGGCTGTGGGAACGGCAACGCTCCGGGGCCTTGGGCGCCTCCAGGACCCTGACCCTGCCCGTGGCGCCGCTGCCCCGGTCCTGGCGCGGACGCACCTGGCGGACCGAACCCACGTGGGTGTTGACCCGGCCGGCCCGGGCCGGACTCCTCACCGGGGGAGGCGCGGTGACCACGGCCCTCCTCGTCGTGGTCGGTCTGGTCCTGGTGCCGGCCCAGGTGCAGGCGTTCCGTCCCTGCGTCCAGCGGGGCGTCCTGGAACCGATGGGCATCACCAGGATCGACGACGGTCGAGGAGGACACGACTGCGTCGGGGTGACCTTCGGTGACTTCTTCTTCAACGAACGTCTGGAGGAGGTCACCGAGCTCATCCGTGAACAGAACGAGGAGGTCGACAAAAGTGGGGAGCCCTACGTCACCATCGCCCACCTGGCCGAGCTCAGTTCTCCCAAGACCGACGACCCGGCCCTGGCCGGTGCCCACGGCGAACTCCTGGGGCTGGCACACCGGCAGGCGGAGCACAACAAGTACGGGGGTTCGCAGATCCCTCGGATCAAGCTCTTGATCGGCAACGCCGGGCACCAGTGGGCCGGGGCCCGGATCACGGCGGAGGAGATCGTCGCTCGGGCGGAGAGGGAGGGCCTGGGCATGGACCGGCCGGTCGCGGCGGTGGGTTTCGGCCACAGTGTCGCCCCCAACAGCGAGGCGATCCACAAGGTCGGGGAGGCGTTCCTGCCCATGGTGGGCACCACCGCCACCTACGACGACGTCGCCCAGTGGCGCGACCGCGCGCACAACGAGTTCTACTTCCCGGTGGCCCCCGCCAACACCCGGATCGCGCGCCAGGCGGCGCACTGGGCCCGCTATGGAGTCTCCTGGACCGACGAACAGGGAAGGGAACGAGGGCTGCCCGAGCACCAAAAGGTGGTCGCCCTGGCCAACGCGCAGACCGACCCCGAGGGCGACCGACACGAGCAGTACGGACCGCACCTGGCGAAGGAATTCGTCAAGGCCTTCGAGGAACGGGGCGGCCAGGTGTGGGAGGGGGCCAAGACCCCGGGCGGAGCTCCGCCCGAGAACGGCGCCCACGACGGCAACGGGGTCCTGCTCTACCAGGACTTCGGCGAGGACGAGGGCGGCACCACCCTGCGCGAACACGTGGATCGTCTGTGCGCAGCCGAGGATCCCCCGGACCTGCTCTACTTCGCGGGACGTTCCAGCGACTTCGTCGATTTCTACCAGCACTTCTCCGCAGCCGGACCGTCGATCTGCAGTGGCGGCCGGATCACCCTTTTGGGTGGCGACGACATCTCCAAGTCGCTGAGCGACGAGGCCGACCGGGTGCGGTCGAACGCCAAGAGGCACCCGGTCTACTACACGCCCTTGGCCCCCAGCGGGCCATGGGGCGACCAAGGGGACGTCGAGGGTGACACGGGCGCCGGAGACCTCGGGTTCTACGACGCCGTCGACCGCATCCTGGAGGACCTTCGAAAGGAGCACGAGGACACCGATGGGCAGGAGGCCGCGCGCGATGAGATGGAGCAGGCAGGGCTGCGTCCCTCCCTCGCGCACGCGGCGATGGGCAATGACGCGCTTTTGGTCGTTTCGAGGGCATTGCCGCCCGTGGGCCTGAGCCGGGAGGAGCTCACCACGAAGAACCCTCTGCGTCGACTCGGTCTGATCCGACCGCCGTTCCTGCGAACCGAGGAGCGGTACGAGGACTACCGGGACTCGGTCCATGCGGGGATCAAGGGCATCGATCCCCTCAACGGGCTCACCGGGGTCTCCGGTTACATCGCGTTCGATTCGGACAACGACGGCAACTGGTTCGCCGGTCGCATGGTCCAGTTGGTGTTGGCGGGGCCCTCCCAGCGCAACCCGGAGACCGGACGGGAACAGGTCCAGCACGTCATCCAACGGTGCGGTATGCGCCATCAGGACCTGCCGGAACCGGGGGAGGAGTGTCTTTCGGTGACCTCGGGCGGTGGGACGGACGACCAAGGGTGAGCGAGGATCGGTGGACACGCGGGAAGCGGGGGCCGGTCCGCTCCGGCGGGCTCCGACACGAGATCATGCGGGTGTGGACGACCAGAACCCCGCCGAATTGCGAGAACCGTACACGGGTGACCCCTTGCGCAGGTCGGACCTGGCGGACCTGCCGATGGATCAGTTCCACCGGTGGTTCGGGCAGGCCTACGAGTCGGGGCTCGCCGAACCCAACGCCATGGTCCTGTCGTCGGTGGAACCGTCCGGGTTCCCCCGCTCTCGCACCGTACTGATGAAGGGCTACGACGCCTCAGGCCCGCGCTTCTTCACCAACTACACCTCTCGCAAGGGGCGGGCCCTGGACGCCGACCCACGGGCGTCGGTGGTGTTCCCCTGGCACGCCATCCGCCGTCAGGTCCTGATCACCGGGGTGGTGGAGCGCCTCGACGACGAGGAGAACGACCGCTACTTCGCCTCTCGGCCGCGTGGCTCCCAGTTGGGCGCCTGGGCGAGTGAACGTCAATCCCATCGAGTGGCCGACCGTGAGGAACTGGACCGTCTCTTCCACGAGTTCGACACGGTGTGGGGGGAGGGCGAGCCCATCCCCAGGCCCTCCTACTGGGGCGGATACCGGTTGCGCCCACACGAGGTCGAGTTCTGGCAGGGCGGCCGGGACCGTATGCACGATCGGTTCCGCTACCTGCGTCGTGAGGACGGGGAGTGGGAGATCGACCGTCTCGCGCCCTAGAACGAGGTGATCTTGGTCGCCTCACGAGCGGGTTCGGACGAATATGGGATGAATGGTGTCGGGCTCGGGACCTTCGGGTAGTTCACTTTTCAACCACATGTCCTGGGGATCCGTGACCTCGGCCCCTTGCGTGTCGGGGAGCGGGCGAGTCGACAGCGCCCGAATAGTGGGACATGATCGAAAACCATGCTCGGTGCGTCACGATATGCTTGACGCATCGGTGGTCGCTCCCGCGGTCCTGCGGACGTCCCGGTCCCCACTCGGCTCCTGGGAATCACGTGGTCCCGGCCTGTGTTGTGAGAGACCCGCCGTGCCCGATCGTGACCGCGCGCCGGGCACAGAGCCTTTGGGAGGGGAGTCTTGACCGCACACGGGCTGATCGACACCACGGAGATGTACCTCCGTACGGTCTTCGAGCTCGAGGAAGAGGGAATCGTCCCCCTTCGAGCTCGTATCGCCGAACGCCTGCACCAGAGCGGCCCCACGGTGAGCCAGACGGTCGCTCGCATGGAGCGCGATGGCCTGCTGCGGGTCGAGAACGACCGTCATCTGGTGATGACCCCCCAGGGCCGCAGACTGGCCACCCACGTCATGCGCAAGCACCGACTCGCCGAGCGGTTGCTCGTCGACGTCATCGGGCTTCCGTGGGAGGACGTCCACATCGAGGCCTGCCGTTGGGAACACGTCATCTCCGAAGCGGTGGAGGAGCGCCTGGTGAAGCTGCTCAACGCCCCCTCGGTGTGCCCGCACGGCAACCCGATTCCGGGGCTGGAGGAGCTGGGCCTGAAGGGCTACGCCCCCGAACCGTTCACCGACGACTCCATCGTGCCGATGGTGGACGCCGCGTCCAACACGGACACCACCGTCACCGTGCGTCGCATCAGTGAACAGCTCCAGCCGGACGCCGACATCATGCTCACCTTGCGCGAATCCGGGGTACAACCCGGACAGGAAGTGGTGCTTCGGGCTTTGGACGACGGAGTGCGGATCATCGGCGAGAATGGTCACACGGACCTGCCCGCCGACGTCGCCGGACACGTCTTCGTCGCCAAACCGTGAAGCGTTCGTACACGTTGATTGGTTGCTCATCGGGATTGTCTCAATGCGCTGCGGGAACGTTGACGATGTTGCTACGCTCGCTCCAAGGTGCGGTCGTTCGGGGTACCCGGAGCAGGCATGTATGCAGCTCATGACGGCGAGGTGGCGGCTAGATGACACGGTGGGGTGAGCCCTTCCGGGAGAGCGACGCGCTCGCCACGGCCGCGATCGTCGATCAGGCACAGATCGCCATCGTCGTCATCGACCGGTTCAGTCTCCTGCGGTACTGGAACCCGTACGCACGCGAGCTCTTCGGGTTCGCCGACGGGCGTGACCACGTCGGCCTGTCCCTGCTCGACATCGGTATCCACGAGTCCGATCGCGAACACGCCTCCCAGTTGGCGCGTCGTGTCCTGCGTGGCCAACCGTGGGAAGGCACGTTCGCCGTGCTCAAGGGCGACTCCACCTGGATCCACGTACGGGCCCAGGCCGTGCCCATGCTCGACGATGACGGCGAGATCGATGGCATCGCCCTCATCGCCCGCGAGGCCCTGCGCAGCGGCCGGGTGGAAGAGCAGTACGGACTGATGGAACGGATCGGCAGCCGGTTGGCCGGTTCCCTGGAGTTCGACTCCACGGTCAAGGGCGTGGCCGGAATCCTGGTCCCCCAGTTCGCCGACCACTGCTTCATCGACCTCTACGACCACGAACGTCTGATCAGGCAGGTGTCGGTGCACGCCGAGGGCTGGACACCGCCACCCCACACCTGGTTCGGCGTCGGGGACGAGGTCCGTTACCCCGAACGTCACTTCGTCACCCAGGCGCTGCGCCGCCAGGAGACCGTGGTCAGCAGCGACTACCTGTACGAGAGTTCGCCCAACGACCGCTCCGACCGGGTCTCCCGCCAGGTCGGCGTCACCTCCGCCATCGCCGCCCCGCTCCGGGCACGTGGAGAGGTCTTGGGCGTGCTCACCTTGGCCCTGTCCGGTCTGTCCCCACGTCAAAAGAGCAGCTACGGCGGCTTCGATCGGGATCTGATCGGCGCCATCGCCTCCCGGGTCGCCCTGGCCATCGACAACGCCCGTCTGTTCGAGGAGGAGCGCAGTACCGCGCTGGCCTTCCAGAACAGCCTGCTGCCCAGCGAGTTTCCGGCCCTGGACGGGCTGACCGTGGCCCACCGCTACCTCCCGGCCGGCCCTCTTCAGGCACACGGATACGGGGTGCAGACCCAGGTGGGCGGTGACTTCTACGACACCATCCCGCTGTCCGCCGGACGTGTGGGGCTGGTCATCGGTGACGTGGAGGGCCGTGGGCCGCACGCCGCCGCGGTCATGGGTCAACTCCGGGCGGCCCTGCGAGCCTTCGCCCAGGCCGACCGCGAACCCGCCGACATCCTGCGCGAACTCGACGAATGGGTCCGCCAGTTGGGCACCCCGGACGGGGAAGGCGGCGTTTGGATCCCCAGCGTCAGCTGTCTGTACATGGTCTATGACGCCTGGTCCAGGGAACTGTCCTACGCCAACGCCGGGCACGCCTCACCTTTGTTGGTCACCTCCGATTCCGTGGACACCCTGGACCTGGAGGTCACCGATCGAATGCTGGGCGTGCGAGCCAAGGGCGGTTCGGGCGAGGACGTCGTCTACCACCAGGCCGAACTGCGTCTCCCCACCGGTGCGACGCTGGTGATGTACACGGACGGTCTGGTGGACCGCAGACCACTGGGCGGCCAGGCCGATCCGGAACGTGCGCTGGCGCGGATGGTCGAGCGCGTCTCCGAGGTCGCCGACAAGGACGTCGAGCAGATCGCCGAGGCGGCCATGTACAGCGTGCCGGGCGAACTCGAGGACGACACCGCACTGTTGGTCGTGCGCACCCACTCCGAGGAACTGGCGCTACGTGAGGGTTGGTTCCCCTCCGAGGCCTCCACCGTGGGCGAGGCCCGTCATCTGGCGGCCGACACCTTCAAGGAATGGGGTGTGGACCGGGACCAGGCGGAACTCGCCTGTCTGCTGGTCTCGGAGATCGTCACCAACGTGGTCATCCACGCCACCCCGCGTCCCGTGCACCGGGAGTTCACCGGGGTCGGGGTGTTGGATTCGGAGGTTTCGCCGGCCTCCGGGGACGTCGATGAGTTCGACGAGGACTGGAGTGATCTGCTGGAGGCCGTCGCGGAGGAGGACGAGTCCGGCAACGACCCCGGTGAGAAGGAGTTCCTGCTCCGGTTGCGCCGTGGTGCCAACACCGTGTGGGTGGAGGTCTTCGACCACGACCTGCGGTTGCCTCGGATTCGCAGCGCCGCCGCCGACGACGAAGGCGGCCGTGGCCTGTACCTGGTGGAACAGCTCGCCAGTCGATGGGGATCGCGTCCCACCCCGGACGGTAAGGCCGTGTGGTTCGAGATGCCCATGCACGCCGAGGCGGACGAGCCCGGTGACGACCAGGCGTAGCCGGGGATGGCTTCGCGGGTCGAGGCCCCACGGCCGATAGCCGGCTTCAAGCCGGGTCCTTGGCTCGGACTTC
The DNA here is from genome assembly GCF_000341005.1 of Nocardiopsis alkaliphila YIM 80379. Lineage (GTDB taxonomy): Bacteria > Actinomycetota > Actinomycetes > Streptosporangiales > Streptosporangiaceae > Nocardiopsis > Nocardiopsis alkaliphila. Next base: position 65,497 of record NZ_ANBD01000031.1, read on the forward strand.
CGTGAGTCCTGATCGACGTTGATCGTACCCGATTCGAATTTTCAGCACTTTTCCCTGGTCGGGAGCCATGTCGGCTCAAACCTGTTTTCCGGATCTAAAAAAATGACCCGAACACGCCTTGTCAATCCGTAGTCATCTGGTTACTTTATTCAGTGGTAAACGGTCGTCCCCGCAGTGAGAACGGTGGTGCGTACATTGTCCGCCGGGGAGAGAAGGCAGAACTCGGGTTTCGGCCCAACCCTTGGGGAACAAGGTCCCTATGGGTTCTCAGGCCCTTCTCTCCGTTCCCCGAGGTCTAGCGGCGAAAAGAGTGCGGTGCCCCTCGGGGCCTTCGGCCCGGTGGTCGCACCCCTCGCCCCGATGTTCATCCGAACCCGTTCGGCGCTCTCCGGTCATTACCGTGTGACCGAAGAGAAAAGGCGATCCGCTTTCGAGTCCGGCGCGCAGGGATGCCATTCGCGCATACTCGCCGACCCTGGTGGAAGTTCCGCCGAAGGGGCGAGCGCCTCGGGAACGTGGAACGAAAACCGCCTGAGTCGGTTCGAGCCGGACAGCGCCAATTCCTATTCTCACAACGAGTGTGACGCCGGTGGCCGGTGGGCTTACGTGTGTACGTCGCCCAAGGCCCCGCCCGACGGGATCGTCCCCGACCCGTACGCCTGACCATCGAGGCCGAGGCCAGAACGGCCGGTCCCCACCCGCCTACGGGATCGTTCGTTCGAGCCCGGCCGCTTCCCAGGACGCCGAAGGACCCATCTCGGGGGGAGATGGGTCCTTCGGTGCGTTCCGGGTCCTTGGGCGTCAACGCCAGGACCAGGCCCACAGCAGCAGGCAGACGAAGATGAAGACCACCACGATCGCACTGGTCTTCCAAGGGATGTGCACCTTGGGGCGGAGTCTGCGAACACCGAGGATCAGCAGGATGATCAACAGCCCCATCACGATGAGGCCGTCCCACGCTCCGCTCATGACCGGGACCCTTCCAGGTGGGGGTTCTACAGGCCCAGGCCCCGGCCCACGATCTCCTTCATGATCTCGGTGGTGCCACCGTAGATCGTCTGGACGCGCGAATCCTGCCAGGCCCGTGCCACGGGGTATTCCATCATGTATCCGTACCCACCGTGAAGCTGGAGGCAACGGTCCATGACCCGGTTGCACATCTCGGTGGTCCACCACTTGGCCTTGGCCGCGTCCTCGACGCTCAGTTCACCCCGATTGAGCAGTTCGACCGCGCGGTCGACATAGGTACGCCCCAGATCCACTTCGGTGGCCAACTCGGCCAAGACGAAACGGGTGTTCTGGAAGCGCCCGATCGGGCGGCCGAAGGCGGTGCGCTCCCGGCAGTACTCGATGGTGTGTTCCAACATGAAGGAGGCCGAGGCCACCGCACAGGTGGCGATGGACAGCCGCTCCTGGGGCAGGTTCTGGAGCAGGTGGATGAACCCCTGCCCTTGAGTGCCGATCAGGTTGGCCACGGGTACGCGCACGTCGTCGAAGAACAGCTCCGCGGTGTCCTGGGCCTTCATGCCGATCTTGTCGAGGTTGCGGCCACGCTCGAAGCCGGCCATGCCGCGTTCGACGGCGATCAGGGAGAAGCCCTGCGAGCCCGCTTCCGGGTCGGTCTGGCACACCACGATCACCAGGTCCGCGTTGATGCCGTTGGTGATGAAGGTCTTGGCGCCGTTGACGACGAACTCGTTGCCCTCACGCACGGCGGAGGTCTTGATTCCCTGGAGGTCGCTACCGGTGCCCGGCTCGGTCATGGCGATGGCGGTGATCAGCTCGCCGCTCGCGAAGCCCGCGAGCCAGCGCCGTTTCTGCTCATCGTTGGTCAGGCCGACCATGTACGGAGCCATGACGTCGTTTTGGAGGGTGAAACCGAGACCGCTGGCGTGGGCCCCACAGATCTCCTCGTTGACGATCTGGTTGTAGCGGTAGTCGTTGAGGCCGGTGCCTCCGTACTCCTCGGGCACACCGTGACCGAGGAGGCCGACCTCACCCGCCCTGGTCCATACCTCGCGGGGGACGACGCCGTCCTCCTCCCACTGGGCGTGGAAGGGGACGACCTCTCTCTTGAGGAACTCGGCGACCGATTCCCGGAAGAGGTCGTGGTCGGCGTCGAAGAGTTCCCGCTTCATGCGCTGCTCCGGAGGGTGTCGGGCGTCACTGTGTCCTCACACGGTAACCGAATCAAATTCGGTTTTGAAGATCGGGGGGCAAGTCGGGGCAAAGTTCCCGTTCGTGTGGGCGGTTCCTCGTAGGTGGACCGAAAGGAGTTTCTAGTGTGGCCACAGCGGGCCGGACGCGGTCCACTGTGGCCAGGGGAGGCGATTCGATGGTCCGCGGCGGTACCGCCGACCGGAGGGAACGGAACGACCAGCACGGCGGTCGGATAGCGCTGATCATGAGCGCCCTGATGCTCACCGTCCTGCTCTCGGCGCTGGACCAGACCATCGTCTCCACCGCCCTGCCGACGATCGTCTCCGAGCTGGGAGGGCTCAACCACCTGTCCTGGGTGATCACGGCCTACCTCTTGGCGGTCACCGCCAGTACCCCGCTGTGGGGCAAGCTCGGCGACCAGTTCGGTCGCAAGAAGCTGTTCCTGACCTGTATCGCCATCTTCCTGGTGGGCTCGATGCTCTGCGGGATCGCCCAGGACATGCTCCAGCTCATCCTCGCCCGTGGTTTTCAGGGCCTGGGAGGTGGGGGGCTGATGGTGCTGGCCTCGGCGATCATCGGTGACGTGGTCTCCCCGCGCGAACGTGGTAAGTACCAGGGTCTCTTCGGGGCGGTCTTCGGCATCTCCAGTGTCGCCGGTCCCTTGCTGGGCGGGTTGTTCGTGGACCATCTGTCCTGGCGTTGGGTCTTCTACGTCAACCTGCCCCTGGGCCTACTGGCCTTCGTGACGGTGCTGCGTTTCCTGCCGAGCCGATCGACCACCCACCGACAGAACATCGACTACGCGGGGATCGTCCTGGTCGCCGCCACAGCGGTGTGCTTGACCCTCATCGCCTCCTGGGGCGGCAACCTCTATCCGTGGCTGTCCTGGCAGATCATCTCCTTGGCGGTGGGCGCTCTGGCCTTGGGGGTGGGCTGGTGGTCCACCGCCCGCAGGGCCTCCGACCCGGTCATCCCACTGGGACTGTTCCGTGACTCGACCACCGTCGTCGCCATGGGCATCGGGTTCTGCGTGGGTTTCGCGATGATGGGATCATTGGCGTTCCTGCCCCTCTTCCTCCAAGTCGTGCACGGCCTTTCGCCCACGGCCTCCGGACTGCACCTGCTGCCGATGGTGCTGGGGATGCTCGTCACCTCGGTCATGGTCGGTGTCCTGGTCACCCACACCGGGCGTTACAAGCCCTATCCCATCGCGGGGATGGCGATGACCTCCCTGGGGTTGTTCTTGATGTCCCGGATGGGGCCGGACAGCTCCCTGGTGGAGATGAGCGCGTACTTCTTCGTCCTGGGTGTGGGGCTGGGGCTGGTGATGCAAGTGGTGGTCGTAGTGGTGCAGAACGCCGTCTCCTACGACGACCTGGGCGTGGCCACCTCGTCGGCCACCTTCTTCCGGTCGATCGGTGGTTCGTTCGGCACCGCGGTGTTCGGTGCGGTCTTCGCCGGACAACTCGCCTCGAACCTGACCGAGCGCGCCGAGCAGATCCGGTTGCCCCCGGGGGTGGAGCCCATGGACCTGGAGGCCGACCCGAGGGTCCTGGACCGGTTGCCGCCCCGGGACCAGGCAGGCTTCCTGGAGGCCTACGCCGACGCCATCGACGTGGTCTTCCTGACGGCCGTTCCGGTGGCGGTGGTCGGGTTGGTGCTCGCGGTGTTCCTGAAACAGATCCCGCTGCGCACCACCATCGGTACCCCTGACCTGGACGCGAGCGTCTCGCCGGTGGCGGCCCCGAGCCGCACGGCGCTCGCCCAGGTCGAGAAGGAGATCTACGAGGCCGCCGGAGCGGAGGGCGCCGAGACGATGTACGCGCGACTGCGGGAGGCCGCTGGACTGGAGCTGTCCGTCGAGGGCTGTTGGGCGCTCAGCCACCTGGGGGTCAAAGGGCCGCTGAGCGCGGGCGAGTTGAACCGGATGTCCGGGATAGCGGTCTCACGATGGGAGACCGTGCACGCGGAACTCCTGGAAGGCGGATACCTGGTCTGTGACGCAGAACCCTGGGAACTGAACAGTCGGGGCGAGGACGCGGTGCGGAGCCTGTACGAAGCCCAGCGCACCGCCTTGCGCTCGCTGCTCTCCGACTTCGGGCCGGACGAGCACCCCGACGTGGTCGAGGTGTTGGAGAAGGTCACCGGGGACAGCCTGGGCAACAGCGAGGACGCCGGCAGGTTCGGGCGAACGAAGGGGCCCGAGTGAGCTCGCGGTGCGCGTGAGCTGCCAAGGGAGGTCGAAGGCGGGGGCGGGGTCTTGCCCGGGGAAGGAAACCGAATACAGTTCGGTTCAAGTAGGACGACACATCCCCGCCCCTTGGAGGACCCCGTGGCCGAGGCATACATCGTCGGCGCAGTACGCACCCCCGTCGGCACCAAGAAGGGCGCGCTGGCAGCGGTGCACCCCGCGGACCTGGGGGCGCACGTCCTCAAGGAACTGGTCGAGCGCACAGGGGTCGATCCCGCCGCCGTCGAGGACGTCATCATGGGAGTGGTCAGCCAGGCCGGTCCACAGGCCCTGGACCTGGCCCGCACCGCGTGGTTGTCGGCGGGTCTGCCCGAGACCGTCGCCGGCGTCACCATCGACCGTCAGTGCGGCTCTTCCCAGCAGTCCATCCACTTCGCCGCCCAAGGCGTGATGTCCGGTACCCAGGACCTCGTGGTGGCGACCGGTGTGGAGAACATGGGCATGGTGCCGATGGGCGCCAACGCCCAGTTCGCCATCGACAACGACATCCCGCTGTACGGCGAGGGCTGGAACGAGCGCTACGGCACGCAGGAGATCTCCCAGTTCCGTGGCGCCCAGCTCATGTGCGAGAAGTGGGGCTACAAGCGCGAGCAGCTGGAGCGGTTCGCCCTGGAGAGCCACCAGCGTGCCGCGGCCGCCTTGGAGGCCGGCTACTTCGACTCCCAGATCGCTCCGATCGCCGGGGTCGCCCAGGACGAGGGCGTACGCGCCGACACCACCCTGGAGAAGATGGCCGGGCTCAAGCCCCTGCGTGAGGGCTGGGAGCTGACGGCGGCCGTCGCCAGCCAGATCTCCGTGGGCGCGGGCGCTTTGCTCATCGCCTCCGAACGGGCCGTCAAGCAGCACGACCTGACCCCGCTGGCCCGTATCGTCCAGCTCTCCCTGGTCGGTGACGACCCGGTCTACATGCTCACCGCGCCCATCCCGGCGACCAAGATCGCCTTGGAGAAGGCCGGCCTGAGCATCGACGACATCGACGTCACCGAGATCAACGAGGCCTTCGCCCCGGTGCCGATGTCGTGGATCGACGAGTTGGGCGCCGACCCGGCCAAGGTCAACCCCAATGGCGGCGCCATCGCCCTGGGGCACCCGCTGGGCGCCACCGGTTCGATCCTGATGACCAAGTTGGTCAACGAGCTGCACCGCACCGGTGGCCGCTACGGCCTTCAGACCATGTGCGAGGGCGGTGGCCAGGCCAACGTCACCATCATCGAACGCGTCTGATCCTTGGACCTGAGCGGGCCGCGCACCTTCTGGGCGCGGCCCGTCCGGGTCAGGGGGCCCGCACCAGTAGTTCCGCGAGGAATTCGTCCAGGGGCTCCTGCGCTTGGCTCCAGGGGCCGACCCCATGGATGCAGGAGAGGGAGAAGCGCAGCTCGTCCTCACCGTGCCAGAAGACGCCCACCCGGGAGCCGGCGTCCGTTTCCTCGTTGACGGTTTCCACGGTGGTGAACTCGACGACCCCGCCCTCGTCCGTGGGGAACTCGACCGGGTCGAGTGTGGTGATGGGAGTGTCGTCCAGATCATCGGTCAGGGGCGACTCCGACATCGTGAGCCACAACAGGGCGCTGTCCTCAATACTATGGCCCGCTTCTTCCCTGTATTTGGCGTTTCCCTCCATGAAGCCGAGAATGATGCTGCATCCGGCACGCATGTAGACCTTGACGTCCACCGAGGCGTCTTCCTCGGGGGCTCCTTCGGGGAGGCCCTCCGGGATGAGCCAGGCGAGGTCACCGTCCGGGGGGAGGGTGTCGTACTCACGCTGGGGCTCCTCGACCTCTTCCACGACGTCGGCTTCTTCTGGTGTCGTCTCGGTCGCCTCGGTCGTCTCGCCGCCCTGGGCGCAACCGGTGATCAGGAGCAGGGACAGTGCTCCGGGGAGTAGGGCCGTTGTCTTCAGTACGTCTGAAACCTCTGGCATGTCCTACATCGTGACATAGGCGGTTTCGCCAGATCCGGGCTCACCGGTGGGGATCGAAGCGCTCCAAGATCAGGGAGTATCACCCGCATCTCCTCCAAGAGGCCGGACATGTTCCCCCCCGCTCCAGGAGCCGGATGTGGCGCACTGGTACGAGAAGCGCGGCTCGTCGTCACCGTTCGGGGGTCGGTGATCCGAGCCCCTCGCCGGCCACCCCATTCGACAGTCCCAGCCAGGCGGCCATCTCCTCCAATTGCTCCACCAGTTCGTACATGGTGTCGGTCGGGGCGTCCCGCTCCAGGGTGATCCGGCGGGCGAGCAGGGTCTTCGACGCACGATCGGCCTTGAGGTCGACCCGGGCCACCAGATCCTCGCCCAGCAGGAACGGCAACACGTAGTAGCCGTGCACCCGCTTGGCGGCCGGCACGTAGATCTCCAGCCGATAGCGGAAACCGAACAGCTCCTCGGCGCGGTCCCGGGTCCAGACCAGGGAGTCGAACGGGCTGAGCAGGGCGCGGGCCTCGACCTTGCGCGGAACGCGGGCGTCCTTGTGCAGGTAGGCAGGCCGGTTCCAGCCGCGCACGGTGACCGGAACCAGTTCGCCGCTCTCCACCAGGTCGGAGACGGCCGCTCGGGACTCGGCGGCCTTGAGACGGAAGTAGTCGCGCAGGTCGGGTTCGGTGGCGATCCCGTGGGCACGGGCAGCGATCGACACCAGTTCGCGGTGCGCCTCCTCGGGGGTGGGGTGCGCCATCGCGTGGACCTCGGCGGGCAGCACGCGTTCGGGTAGGTCGTAGCGACGCTCGAACTGGACGTTGCGTCCGTTGGAGGTGAGGTCGCCGATCCAGAACAGGTACTCCAGGCACTTCTTCACCTCGGACCAGTTCCACCCCCAGTGTTCCTTGGTCCGGGGAACGTCATGGGCCAGTGCCGCCTCGACCTCGCGTGCGGTGGCCGGGCCGATTCGGGCCACCTCCTCGTGCACCGCCTTGACCAACTCGGGCCGGTCCTCGCGGACGCCGTTCATCCATCCCACCCGTTCCTGGGACCGGTTCCGTTCCATCCGGTACCGCATCAGGCGATGGGTCGTGGGTGGCACCAGACTCGCCTCGTGTGCCCAGCACTCGACCAGACGGGCCGGGCTCGCACCGGCGTCCGTGGTGGTCGCCCGGTCCAGCAAGGCCGGGTCGTAGGCGCCCAGGCGGGCGAAGACCGGCAGGTACTGACTGCGTGTCAGCACGTTCACGCTGTCGATCTGGAGGATCCCGATCCTGCGCAGTACCCGGGCCAGGTGGGCGAGTGTGGGTGCGCCCTTGGGACGTGGGTCGGCCAGGCCCTGGGCGGCCAGGGCGATCCTGCGGGCCTGGGCCGGGGAGAACTCGCTGTCGCGACGGGGGTGTGGTTGGACCATGCGTTCCACGCTAGCCCTCGCCCACGACAGAGCGGAGTGTGTTCAGCCCATGCGCCGGTGCCGGTTCGCCTTCTCGGACGGGCCGGGTTCGGCCGGGGCGATCAGCGGGCCGGGCAGTGACGGATCCATGACTCCCTCCTCCAGCCAGGTGTAGGAGTCGTCCATGAGGCGGCGGGCGAGTCTGCCGTCGAGGTCGTCGGTGTTGGACCACAAGGCCTCGAAGAGGGTGTCGACGCGCAGTCGGGCCTGACGACAGAACACGTCCGCCAATTCGAGGGGGGTCCTGCCGCGTTCGGGGTGGGCGTCGACGTCGGCGCGGGCGCGCACGATCACGGCGCTCATCGCGAACAGTTCGGCCCCGATGTCCACCATACGGCCGAGGAAGCCCTGCTTGGTCTCGAGCCTTCCCCGCCAGCGCGACATCGCGTAGAACGTGGAACGAGCCGATTTGCGGCAGGCGCGTTCCACGAATCGCAGGTGGGGTGAGAGCGGTCCGAACTCGGCGAACGCCGACGAAGCCCGGCCTTGACCCACGACCAGGGTCGGCAGCCATGTGGCGTAGAAGGCACTCGCCTGGGCCAAGGCCCGTGCCTTGTCCGCCCGGCCGGCGTCGGGGTCGACGAGCCCTCCGGCCACGGACAGGTGCGTGTCGACCGCCTCACGGGCGATCAACAGATGCATGATCTCGGTGGAACCCTCGAAGATCCGATTGATGCGCAGGTCACGGAGGAGTTGTTCGGCGGGGACACCGCGCTCACCACGCGCGGCCAACGAGTCGGCGGTCTCGAAGCCGCGCCCGCCGCGCACCTGGACGAGTTCGTCGGCGATCCGGTACGCCATCTCCGACCCCCACAACTTGGCGATGGCGGCCTCGACGCGGATGTCGTTGCGCCCGGCGTCGGCCATGTGGCCGCACAGTTCCAGCATGGCCTCCATGGCGTAGGTGGTGGCGGTGATGAAGGACAGCTTTTTGGCCACCTCCTCGTGCCCGCCGATCGGCCGCCCCCATTGGATACGTTCGCGGGACCACTCGCGAGCGATCTTGGTGGCCCACTTACCCGCGCCCACGCACAGGGCGGGAAGGGAGAGGCGACCGGTGTTGAGGGTGCTCAGGGCGATGCGCAGTCCGTGCCCTTCCTCACCGATCCGATTGGCGGCGGGCACCCGCACCCGGTGCAGTCGGGTGACGCCGTTCTCCAGACCACGCAGCCCCATGAAGCGATTGCGGTGCTCCACGGTGACGCCGGGCGAGTCGCCCTCCACGACGAACGCGGTGACCCCGCCCCGGTGCCCAGGGCTCTGGGGTACCCGCGCCATCACGACGAGGAGGTCGGCGACCACTCCGTTGGTGGTCCACAACTTGACCCCGTCCAGTACGTACTCGCAACCGTCATCGCTGGGTGTGGCGGTGGCGCGCAGCCGCGCCGGGTCGCTGCCGACGTCGGGTTCGGTGAGCAGGAAGGCGCTGATGGCGCCGGCGGCGCACCGGGGCAGGAAGGCGCGTCTTTGTTCCTCGGTGCCGAACATGGCGACGGGCTGGGGCACACCGATGGACTGGTGGGCGGAGAGCAGCGCGCCGATGGCGGGGGAGACCGAACCGACCAGCGTCAGGGCCCGGTTGTAGTACACCTGGCCGAGGCCCGACCCGCCGTACTCGGTGGAGATCTTCATTCCGAACGCGCCGATCCCGCGCAGCGCGGTGATGGTCTCGTCAGGGATACGTTCCTCGAGTTCGACGCGCTGGGGGTCGATGCCCTCGCAGACCCGCCGTAGCTCGGTGAGGAAGGCTTCACCCCTGAGCCGGGTCTCCTCGTCGGGGAGAGGGAAGGGATGTACCAGGTCCAGGTCCAACCGGCCCAGGTACAGCTCCTTGGCGAAGCTCGGCCGGGTCCGGTCGCCTTGGCGGGCCTGCTCGGCGACCTGACGGGACCGGCGCTCGTCGCTCTCGGTTGCTGAGGTTCGTCGGCTACCGGCATCGGGTTCGACCGTGGACATATGAGCGTCACCTCGAAACGAGAGTCGCCGTGTCTTGAATCACGAACCTACCCATGGGTCGCTCCCCCGACGCGAGGACACAAGGACCGCCTTCGGAGAAACCGGGTCGGAAGATCCGGTGGTATCCGCAGTTCAGCGAGGAAAGGACGACGTCCTCGACCCTTGCGAGAAAAAACCTTGCGCGCAATGCGAACCCATCAGGGGGGTGAACCGTCCAACGAGACGCGACGGAAACCAACCGAGCATGTGCCGGGAGTCGCGCGAACCCCGGTGCGGAGGACGGCCGCACCGGGGTTTCTCTGGCCGGGAAAGTCCTGGGTGGTTTTCCAACGGCGTGGGGTGAGGTGGCCCCCCATGGGCCGCGGTGCTTCCGAGAGCGGATCAGACCAGGGCGTCGGCGTGATGACCTAGCCTTTGGCTGTGCGTATCGCGACATGGAATGTGAACAGTGCCCGTGCCAGGGCGGAGCGGATCGGTGCCTGGCTCGATCGCAGCGACGTCGACGTCGTCGCCATCCAGGAGACCAAGGCCCGCGACGACCAGTTCCCCGCGTCGGTCTTCACCGATCGCGGCTACGAGGTCGCCCACCACGGCCTCTCCCAGTGGAACGGGGTCGCGATCGCCTCGCGTGTGGGACTCGACGACGTCCGGATCGGCTTTCCCGGCCAACCCGGCTACGGTGAGCCCGCAGAGCGCGAGGCCCGGGCCATCGCCGCCACCTGCGCGGGTGTCCAGGTGTGGAGCCTGTACGTGCCCAACGGGCGTGAGATCGACCACCCCCACTACGCCTACAAGCTGCGCTGGCTGGAGGCCCTACGCGAGGCCGGCGCCGCTCGTCTGGCCGAGGATCCCCAAGCGCAGATCGCCTACGTGGGTGACTTCAACGTCGCTCCCCAAGACGAGGACGTGTGGGACATGGCCGCCTTCGACGGGCTCACCCACGTCACCGAACCCGAGCGAACGGCCTTCGCCAAGCTGGTGGAGGCCGGCTTCGTCGACGTCGTGCGTGAGCACACGCCGGGCCCCGGGGTGTACACCTATTGGGACTACAAGGGACTGGCCTTCCCCAAGCGCAGGGGGATGCGCATCGACTTCGTGCTCGCTTCCCCGGCGTTGGAGGCCCGAGTGAGTGGAGCGAGCATCGACCGCGAGGAGCGCAAGGGCAAGGGTGCCTCCGACCACGCCCCGGTCATCGTCGCCCTCGACGGCGCCGATGGTCGGCCGGTGGACCGAGAGAAGAAGTGAGCACGAACGTGAATCCGAACATGTCGCGCGTCGCTGTTCTGGGCAGCGTGAACATGGACCTGGTCGCCTACGCGGACCGGGCTCCGAACCGTGGTGAGACCGTCAGTGGTACCGACTTCCGGCAGATACCCGGAGGCAAGGGCGCCAACCAGGCGATGGCGGCGGCGCGGGCCGGGGCCCGGGTGTCCTTCCTCGGCGCCGTCGGTGACGACGCCTTCGGTGCTCAACTGCGCGCCAACCTGACGGCGGCCGGCATCGACACCACCGGCCTGCACACCGTGCCCGGGGTGTCCGGCATCGCGCACATCGTGGTGGAGAGCGGCGGTGGCAACCGCATCACCGTGGTGCCCGGGGCCAACGGTGAGGTCACCGGTGTTCCCGAGGCCGACCGGACACTGGTGGCCGGAGCCGACGCGTTGCTGCTCCAGCTCGAACTGCCCATGGCGGCGGTGCTGGCGGGAGCGAGCCTGGGCCGAGAGGCGGGCGTGCCGGTCTACCTGACACCCGCGCCCGCGCGTGAGCTCCCCGACGAACTGCTGGCCAACGTGGACGTGCTGGTCCCCAACCAGCACGAGGCGGCCGCGATCACCGGACACGACGAGCCGGGTGCGGCGTTGGCCGCGCTCTTGGAACGGGTCCCCGAGGTGCTGCTGACCTTGGGCGAGGACGGTTCGTTGTACGGGCGTCGCGGTGAGGAACCGGTGGCGGTCGCCGCCCGTCGAGTGAAGGCCGTGGACACCACCGCGGCCGGGGACACCTTCTGCGGGTCCTTCGCGGTCGCCCGGGCGGAGGGGCGTACGCCTCGGGAGGCCATGGAGTTCGCCGCCGCCGCGGCCGCGATCTCCGTGGGGCGGCACGGAGCCAGTTCGTCGATGGCCTCACGGGATGAGGTGGAGGCCCTGCTCAGGGGCTGAGACGAGGGTTCTTCCTCGGGCACACGCCCTGATGGTCCTGGGTGCGGACGGCACCCGGAACGGTTCAGGGCGTGTGCCCGATCTGTTTCAGGAAGGGTGCGGGGTCCTGGCTCTGGAGACGGACCTCCAACACGATGTCGACCGAGTCGCCGACCAGCCTGCCTCCCCAGGGAAGCGCGCCACCGTCACCGATGCCGAACTCGGAGAGGCTGAGCCGGGTGGTGGCGGAGAAGAAGTGCCCGTAGGTGTCGTCCGGAGACACGTAGTCGGGGGCCTCACCCATCCATGCGGTGGACAGGGTGATCGGTCGAACCTGGCCATGGAGTTCCAGGTCACCGTGTAGACGGAAGGAGTTCCGTCGGCGGCTCGGTTCCAACCCGGTGCCGATGAAGCGCGACTTGGGGTGGCGCTCCACGTCGAGGAAGTCGACGGAGCGGAGGTGGTCGTCCCTGGCTTTGACACCGGTGTTCACACTGGCGGTGTCGATCTCCACCTCGACGGAGGACAACGTGGGGTTGTCGGTCACGTTCACCAGGCCGTGGGCTTGACCGAAGGTTCCCTGGACACGGCCGAAACGCAGGTAGTGAGCGACGAAGATCAGACTTGAGTGCAGCGGGTCCAGGTACCAGGTGCCGGCTCCAGGGCCGAAGGTCGCAGGGGTGGGCGTCATGTACTATTGCTTCCTTTTTGTCCTATATGAACCTTTCGTCCACATACCTTAGGTGTGACGCCCCACCACCGGCCCGAGTTCCGCCCCCACCTGCGACGAGAGATTCGACTCGCTTCTTTCGGTGAAGTCCGAAAAGGTCATGACCAGTGACTTCACGCCGTCTGGGGACTGTTCTCGTACGCTCCGCGCATGGCCGGCACGGCCGGTTCCGGACATACGAAAGGGCCGAGGTCTGTGCCTCGGCCCCCGCGAAGGTTCGGTCCTACATGTGCTCGGGCGCCTCCACCCCGAGCATGTCGAGGCCTTGGACCAGGACCCGCAACGCCACGGCGACCAGCGCCAAACGCGATTCGCGCTCGGCGTCGCTCTGGGCCGTCAGTACCGGGCAGTGTTCGTAGAAGGTCGTCAGGGTCTGCGCCAGATCGAACAGGTACGTGGACAAGCGGTGCGGCTGGAGCAGCTCACCGACCTGTTCCACCACCGGGCCGAAGCCCAGCAGCTTGAGAGCCAGGTCGCGTTCGGCGCCCTCTGAGACGGTGATCCGGCCATCGATCCTGGTCGGGTCCACCCCGCCCTTGCGGAAGATGGAGCGAATCCGGGCCTGGGCGTATTGCAGGTATGGGCCGGTGTTACCGGTCAGCGCCAACATCCGGTCGAAGTCGAAGACGTACTCGGTGTCATGCGAGACCGACAGGTCCGCGTACTTGACCGCACCGATCCCGACCTTACGGGCGATCTCGGCCCGACTCTCGGCGTCCAGGTCCGGGCGGTTCTCGGCGACCACGGCCGCGGCCCGCTCGACCGCCTCGTCCAGCAGCTGCATCAGCCGGAGTGGGGCACCGCTGCGGGTACGCAGGATCTTGCCGTCCGATCCCAGCACGTTGCCGATCTGCACGTGCGTGGTCTCCACGTCCTCCGGGAGCCAGCCGGCCTTGCGGGCGGTGGCCCACACCATCTTGAAGTGCATGGCCTGCGGAGCGCCCACCACGTACAGGATCCGGTCGGCCTTGAGATCGTTCACCCGGTAGCGGACGGTCGCCAGGTCCGTGGTGGCGTAACCGTAACCGCCGTCGCTCTTGCGGACGATCAAAGGTAGCGGCTTGTCCTCGCGGCCGGTGAAACCCTCCAAGAACACGCACAGGGCCCCGTCGCTGATCTCGGCTATGCCCTTGGACTCCAACTCCTCGCACACGTCGCCGAGCATGGCGTTGTAGGTGCTCTCCCCGGCGAGGTCGTCGTCGGTGAGGGTCACACCCAGCTTGGTGTAGACCTTGTTGAAGTAGACCTTGGACAGACCCACCAACTCGCGCCACAGACGCAGCGTCTCCTCGTCACCGCTCTGGAGACGGACCACCCGCCGGCGGGCCCGGGCGGCGAAGTCGTCAGGGCCCTCACCGGATGCCTCGAACCTGTTTCGGGCCGCCTGGTAGAAGGCGTTGGGGTCCGTGGTGAGCAGGTCGGCCTCTGGTGAGGCCTCGCCGACCTCCAGTAGGTGCTCGATCAGCATGCCGAACGGGGTGCCCCAGTCACCGATGTGGTTCTGTCGGATGACGTTGTGGCCCAAGAACTCCAGGGTGCGGGCCAGGGAGTCGCCCACCACGGTGGTGCGCAGGTGCCCGACGTGCATCTCCTTGGCCACGTTGGGTGCGGAGTAGTCGAGCGGGATGTTCAGTGGCCTTTGCAGGGGCACGCCCAGACGATCGTCGTCCAGGAGCCCCCTGGCCTGGTCCGCGATCCAGTCCTCGCGGAGCGTGAGGTTGATGAAACCCGGTCCACTGACCTCGACGTCACGGCAGACGTCGGACACGTCCAGGTGTTCCATGATCGCCGCGGAGACCTCGCGGGGCTTTCGGCCCAGGCGCTTGGCGAGCGCGAGTGCGGCGTTCGCCTGGTAGTCAGCGAACTGGGACGGGCGGATGACGGGGTCGGTGTCGGCGAACTCGGGACCGAAGGCGGCACCGAGGGCGGACTGGACCCGTCGCGAGAGTACTTCCTGCGGGTCGGCCATGCCCTCAAGCGTACCGACCGGCGACACCGTTCCCTACTGGTATGGCCCGGTCCGCATTCAGGACCTTCGGAGGCTGTGTCGGGCACGGGCGAATGTCTAGGCTCGCAGCATGAGAGACAGGAACCATTTGTGGGACCCGGCCTCCCCCGGAGTCATGCGGCTGCCGTCCGGCCGTATGGTTCGCGGCCGTGGTATGGCCCTACCCCTTCCGGCCGGGCCTCGGCCCGAGTTCGCGCTGTACCTGCTGGACACCGAGCCGCCGACGGTCCAGTGGAGGTCCCACTGGGTCCGGTGGGAGGACTTCGGTTTGCCCGAGGACGACGCGAGTGCCCGGACCTGTTTCGAAGAGGCTTTGGCCAAAGCCGGGGAACAGAGGGTGGAGGTGGCCTGCCTCGGAGGCCGTGGGCGAACCGGAACCGCCCTGTCGTGCCTGGCGGTACTGGACGGGATCCCCCCGCGGGACGCGGTCGCCTATGTACGGGAGAACTACTCGTCCCTGGCGGTGGAGACCCAGGAGCAGGAGGAGTACGTCCGCGGATTCGGAGGCGACCCGGCCAAGGGCTGACATGGCCGAGGGGCGTGGGGTCCCTCAGGGCTCCTCTTGGCCGCGTCGGTGCAGCCAGTGGGGTGAACGCTGGGGGACCCGACGACGGATCCGGTCACCTAGGTCCCCACCCGCCAGGTCGTGGGCGAGTCGACAGGCGTGGGCGATGCCGCTGGGGTGGCTGTCGCCGTGGGCGATCACCACGGTGCCGTTCAGGCCCAACAGGGCGGCTCCCCCGTAGGTCTCGCTGTCGAAACGTGCGTGGAGGCCGCGCAGGGCCCTTCGCTGGAACACCGCGCCCGCCTTGGCCAGGGGGGAGGAGGTGATGCTCTCCTTCAGGGTCTTCAAGGTGAACCTCGCGGTGCCCTCGACGGTCTTGAGCGCCACGTTACCGGTGTGCCCGTCGGTCACCACCACGTCCACCTTCCCGGTGAGCAGGTCATGGCCTTCGATGTTGCCGCGAAAGTCCATCTCCGAACCCTCGGACAGCAACTCCACGGTGCGGCGGACGAGTTTGTTGCCCTTGCCCGGTTCCGAACCGATGGTCAACACCCCCACACGGGGGTTGGGGACACCGAAGGCCGTCTGTGCGTAGGCACAGCCCAGGTGTGCGAACTGGACGAGCATCTCTGGTTTGGCGTCCGCGTTGGCGCCGGCGTCCACCAGGATCGTGGGGGTGGGCAGGGTGGGAAGCGTCACCGCCAAGGCCGGGCGCAGGATCCCCGACCGGGTGCGCAATCGGACGGTGGAGGTCGCCACGATCCCCCCGGTGGAGCCGGCCGAGACCAGGGCGTCCGCGTCACCGCGCCGAATGAGCCGACAGGCCACCGCGGCGCTGGAACGGGGTCGCCGCCAGCTGGCGAGGGCACCTTCGTCCATCGCGATGCTGTCCTCGGCGTGCACCACCGGAACCTCGCGTAGGGCACCCTCCTCGGCCAGGATCGCGGCGATCTCGGTGCGCCGACCGACCAGGAGGACACGGAGACCGAACTCACGGACGGCCGTGACCGCTCCACTCACGATCTCCCCAGGCGCGTTGTCGCCGCCCATGGCGTCCACCGCGATGACCGGCGGTGACGTGCGCGGAGTGGGCGTCTGCGCGCCGGATGTGCCACTCATCGTCGGTTGGTTCCTCACAGTTCGGGGATCGTATCGCGTCACCCTCGTCGTGTTCGCGTACGGTGCCTCCCGGTACTCGTGCGAGGATACTTTCAATATGTCCAGGTCAGACTTGGATTTAGCACTAAGCGGGTACAAAGTCCCTTATCGGGGTATGCCCGCTTGTCGGCTCAGGTGCACGGCACACTCCGTGCACAGGAGACAACCGAATTTTCACCCCTAGGTGGTCAACCGGTACCCGTATGCCGGAGCCACCCGGTCAGGGCTGCCTTGGTGGAGCCCTGCGACCCCAGAGAGGAGAGACGTGAGCGTTACGCCAGACGTGGCACAGTCCCCGTCCGCCGGACGTCGGTTTCGTGCCTACACGACGAAGCACCTCGACGAGCTCACGGCGCGAGCCGGTCTCGCCGCAGACGAGCAGCTCGCGGTCAAGGCGGTGGCGAACGTGCTGCCGTTCCGCGTCAACAGCTACGTCATCGACGAGCTCATCGACTGGGATGCCGCTCCTGACGATCCGATCTACCGTCTGGTCTTCCCCCAGGCGGACATGCTTCCATCGGAGGACGTCGCCCGCATCGCCGACCTGCTGAGCTCGGGCGCCGGTCGCAAGGAACTGAACGAGGCCGCCAACCAGGTCCGGGCCAAGCTCAACCCGCACCCCGCGGGTCAGATGGACCTCAACGTACCCACCACGGGTAACGAGGAGCCCCTCCCTGGTATCCAGCACAAGTACAGGGAGACGGTGCTCTTCTTCCCGAAGCAGGGGCAGACGTGTCACGCGTACTGCACCTACTGCTTCCGCTGGGCGCAGTTCGTCGGTGACGCCGACCTGAAGTTCGCGTCGGGCGAGATCGACCAGATGGTCGAGTACGTGCGTTCGCACCCCGAGGTCACCAGCGTCCTGTTCACCGGTGGCGACCCGATGATCATGGGAGAGGGGGTCATCTCCCGCTACATCGAGCCGCTCCTGGAGATCGAGCACCTCGAGGCCATCCGTATCGGTACGAAGGCCCTGGCCTACTGGCCGCAGCGCTTCACCACCGACCCGGACGCGGACGACACACTGCGCCTGTTCGAAAAGGTCGTCGCCTCCGGCAAGAACCTCGCGTTCATGGCGCACTTCTCGCACCCCAACGAGATGCGTCCCGAGCTCGTGCAGGAGGCCGTGCGTCGGATCCGTGCGACCGGCGCCGTCATCCGCACGCAGGCGCCGCTGATCCGCACGATCAACGACGACTCCGCCATCTGGGAGAGCATGTGGCGGACGCACCTGCGGCACGGAATGGTCCCGTACTACATGTTCGTGGAGCGCGACACCGGCCCACAGGACTACTTCGCGGTGCCGCTGGCCGAGGCCTACGACATCTTCCGTGGTGCCTACCAGAAGGTCTCGGGCCTGGCTCGGACGGTCCGTGGGCCGTCGATGTCGGCCACCCCGGGCAAGGTGTGCGTGGACGGGGTGACGGAGATCGCGGGAGAGAAGGTCTTCGTCCTCCACCTCATCCAGGCACGCGACCCGGAGCTGGTCGGCAAGCCGTTCTTCGCCAAGTACGACGAGAAGGCGGCCTGGCTGTTCGACCTCAAGCCGGCCCTGGGCGCCACCCACTTCCCGTGGGAACGGGCCCCGGTGGGCGACAACGGTCTGGTGGATCCCACCCGCCTGTGAGCGTGAAGGACCCCGCCCGTCCTACCCGGGGCGGGTGGGGACCGTCGCGACGAGGTGAACCTCGGCTGAGACGGCACCGGGCCTGGTGAGGGCCCGTCGCCCCTTACGGTGGGCCCTCACACGGTCTTTGAGACCCACGGAGCCCGGCACCTGGATTGGTGCCGGGCTCCGTGCGTGTGTACGCCGTGGACGGGTGGGGCCGAGACGGCACGGGAGTGGACCGTATCGGCCGCGGCGTACACACCTCCTGGACAGGTCTTGGAGGGGGACGTGGTCGGTGCGGGGGAGGTCAGCCCAAGAGAGCGTCGAACTCCCCGGTCTTGGCGCCTCGAACGAATGCCTCGATCTCGGCGGAGGTGTAGACGAGGGCGGGGCCTCGGGGGTCCCGGGAGTTTCGGACGGCGATGTCACCGTCGGGGAGGGAGGCGACCTCGACGCAGTTCCCATCGGGATTGCTCCAGCTGCTCTTGGTCCAAGTGACCCGCAACCGATCAGCGGGAACTCCGTTGTAGATCGGATCCATCCTCAACCTCCTGGAACTTCGGGGGACGGCGGGTGTCCACGGGCGGCTCCAGCGCGCCCTGTTCGTCCGGTCGGACCGACACGTTTGCCCGGCCGGTCCGGTTCTTCGCACGGGAACGTTCCCACATCCCCGTACGAAGCCACAGCGTAGTACATGCACGTGCATACGTGATTGCATCGGTAAGCACTTAAGGGTGTCCCCGGCGGTACCCGTTGACAAAAGCCCACGTCACACGCCATGTGAGAAGGACAACGAGAGCTCGGTGTTCCCGGATCGTTCTTCAGCTGTGGCCGTGGACAGCGCAAAGCCCCGGAGCGCGGTGATCCGGGGCGTCGGTGGCGGGGGACGTGCGGGGAAGGGTCCGTGGGGGTGTCAGTCCTGGTAGCGCTCCAGGAAACGCCTGAGGATGCCTTCGGTCTCCGAGGGCAGGGGGGCCTGGGTCGCGAGGTGGTCCATGGTCTGGGCGTAGCGGCTGGTGTCGTCGAACTTGTCGAAGTAGAGCGCGCTGCTGAGCTGCTCCAGGTAGACCACGTCGGGCAGTTGCGGGGTGGGGAAGCGCAGGATGCTGAACGGGCCGCCGGCCGCGGGGTGGCCGCCCATGGCGAATGTCGCTATCTGGATCGTGACGTTGGGTCTGCGTGCCATCTCGATGAGGTGCTCGATCTGTTCGCGCATCACCGCGGCGTCACCATAGGGACGGTGCAGGACCGCTTCGTCTATGACGGCCCACAGCCGAGGGGCGGAGCCCTCTTGGGCGTGGTCGGTGGTCAAACGACGCTGTCGATGCATGCGCATCTTCACGCGACTGTCCACTTCCTCGTCCGAGTTGGCCGTACGGGAGAGTCGGATGACCGAACGGGCGTACCCCTCGCTCTGTAGCAGACCGGGGATGAACTGCACCTCGAAGGTGCGGATCACCGACGCGGCCTCCTCCAGACCGACGTAGACACCGAACCACTGCGGCAGTACGTCGCCGTACTTGTGCCACCACCCCTGGGCGTTGGCGCTGGAGACCAGTCCAAGAAGCGCCTCACGCTGCTTCGGATCGTCGACTCCATAGAGTTTCAGCAGGTCGTCGACGTCCCGGCGCTTGAAACTGACCTGGCCCAGTTCCATTCGGCTGATCTTGGCGTGGGAGGCGCGAATCGCGTATCCGGCGTCGTGCCGCGAAATGTTCTTCTCCTGGCGCAGGCGTCTGAGCTGAGTGCCCAGGAGAATGCGCAGCACTGTGGGCCCACCACTGGAATTGGCCAGGAAATCCTCCGTGGCCTGGTGGTTCTTGGCCGGTTCGGCTACCACTTCACCCTCCCTAGGAGTGGTATTGGTGTGAGCGACCGCTCAGTATACCGATCTCCTTCCAAGCGAGACAGAGTCGTGTTCGGATTCGTCAAGGACCAAGGTCCGATTCTGACGAATCGACAGCGATGAAGGTGAATTCTTGATCAAGGACCCTACCGATGAGGTGAGTCCGTCCTATAGGGTTGCCGAACGTTGATATGCACGTGCATCTGTGCCTTACGTCTGTAAGCAACACGAGGCGCGGCGCATGCGGACGTGTGAACCGACATCACTCGTGAGGACCGTGATGAACGCAGAGCTGATGCCCTCGGAACCGGCCACCGAGAGGTTTCAGGGGCAGCCGGCGCTACCGGAGGGTTGGTGGGAGCCCGCACTGGGAGATCTGGGCATCGGAGAGGGCACATTCGGATTCGGTATCGCCGCACACGCCTACGCCGCGGTTCCGACGTCCGTCGGTGCGGCGCGTCGTTTCGCCTCACGGAGCCTGGCCGAGTGGGGCATGTCCGAGGTCATGGAGAACCTTTGCCTCATCGTCTCCGAACTCGTCGGGAACACCTGTCGCCACGCGGTCTCCGGACGCACCCCCGAGAACACCCGGGCCCTTCTCCAACTCCGGCCCTTGCCCTCAGTCGGTGCCGTGGTGTGCATGGTCCACGACCCTGAACCCCGGGGACCGATCCGGGTCGCGGCGCACCAGTTCGCCGAATCCGGACGCGGGCTCGGTCTGATCAACGCTTTCAGCCGGGAATGGGGCTGGAATCCCGTCACCGGGAACGGAAAGGTCGTTTGGGCGGTGTGCGCCGCGGAAACGTCCTGAACCACGCATCCCTCCTGGGAAGAGGCCTGTCCGGACAACACCGAGGTCCGTCGAGCCGAGTAGGCTGTCAACGCATGTCGGTATTCGACCGACGACGATGGTCGAATCCCACGGTTCCTGAACAACGGGAGTGAGGCGTGGCCCCATCGGATCCGGACCAGGAGCGTTTTTCGTGCGACGCAATGGTGGTCGTGCGGCTGGACGGTGAAATCGACATCGCCACCGCCGAGGGCGTCTTCGAGCGACTGCGTTCGGCTACGCGGGAGAACTGTACCGTCGTCGACCTGTCCGAGGTCGGCTTCATCGACGCGTCCGGCGTCAATGCCCTGGTCAGCGCGACGCGCTCGGCCACCGCCAGGCGTCATCACTTGATGATCGCCGGCCCGCCCCCACAGCTCCGGCGGATTCTGGACGTGCTCGACCTGCATGGCGTGCTACCGACACATCCCGACGTCGAGGCCGCGTGCGCCGATCACACCGCCCTGGCGGCCCGCTGACCCCGTGCCGACGCATCGGTGACCGCCGTGGGTGCGCCCGACCCGTTCCGAACGTGTGCACGGAGTCGGTCACACGAACGAACGGGGCGCACCGATCGGGGACACCCCGGTCGGCACGCCCCGCGAGGGAGGTCCCTATTCCACGGTCACGCTCTTGGCGAGGTTGCGCGGCTGGTCGACGTCATTGCCCTTGGCCAGGGCCAGCTCGCAGGCGAACACCTGCATGGGGATCGTCGCGACGATCGGTTGCAGCAGGGTCGGCACCGCCGGGATCTCGATGAGGACGTCCGAGTACGGACGGACCGCCTCGTCGCCCTCCTCGGCGATCACGATGGTGCGGGCGCCCCGGGCACGCACCTCCTGGATGTTCGACACGATCTTGTCGTGCAGCACACCACGTCCCTGGGGAGAGGGCACCACGACCACGACCGGGAGCCCTTCCTCGATCAGCGCGATCGGGCCGTGCTTGAGCTCACCGGCGGCGAACGCCTCGGCGTGCATGTAGGCCAGTTCCTTGAGTTTGAGCGCGCCCTCCATCGCGACCGGATGGCCCACGTGCCGGCCGAGGAACAGTACGGTGCTCGCGTCGGCCAGGGAACGGGCCAGCTCACGGACGGGCTCGACCGTGTCCAGGACCCTTTCGACCTGTTCGGGCATGGTGGCCAGCTGGGCGATGACGGCGTTGATCTCGTCACCGAACTTCATCCCGCGCACCTGTGCCAGGTACAGGCCGACCAGGTAGCAGGCGGCCAATTGGGTGAGGAAGGTCTTGGTCGCGGCCACCCCGACCTCCGGGCCGGCGTGCGTGTACAGCACACCGTCGGACTCGCGCGGAATGGTCGATCCGTTGACGTTGCAGATCGCCAGGACCTTGGCGCGCTGCTCGCGGGCGTAGCGGACCGCCATCAGGGTGTCCATGCTCTCGCCGGACTGGGAGATGGCGATGATCAGGGTCTGCTGGTCCAGGATCGGGTCGCGATAGCGGAACTCGCTGGCGACCTCCACCTCGCAGGGGATACGGCACCAGTGTTCGATCGCGTACTTGGCGATCAGACCCGCGTGGTAGGAGGTACCACAGGCGATGATGACGATCTTCTCGACGGTGCGCAGCTCCTCGGGGGTCAAACGCATCTCGTCCAGGCTGAGTTGGCCTTCGACCGAGACCCGGCCCAGGAGCGTGTCGGCGATCGCACGCGGCTGCTCGACGATCTCCTTGAGCATGAAGTAGTCGTAGCCGCCCTTCTCGGCGGCGGAGGCGTCCCAGTCCACGTGGTACTCGTTCACGTCCACGGGGACGCCGTCGTAGTCGGTGACGACCACGGAGTCGGCGCGCAGTTCCACGACCTGGTCCTGGCCCAACTCCACGGCCTCGCGGGTGTGGGCGATGAACGCAGCCACGTCGCTGGCCAGGAAGTTCTCGCCCTTGCCCCGGCCGACGACCAGCGGGGAGTTGCGGCGGGCGGCCACGACCAGGTCGGGGTCGTCCACGGAGACCGCGACCAGCGTGAACGCGCCCTCCAGGCGCTTGCACACGTCGCGCATGGCGGCGGGCAGGTCACCGTCGCCGCGCCGGGCCAGCTCGGTGCTGAGCAGGTGGGAGGCGACCTCGGTGTCGGTTTCGGACAGGAACTTGCATCCCTGCTCCTCCAACTCCTGGCGGAGGGTGGCGAAGTTCTCGATGATGCCGTTGTGGACGATCGCCACACGCTGGTCGTTGTCCACGTGGGGGTGGGCGTTCACGTCGTTGGGGGCGCCGTGGGTGGCCCAACGGGTATGCCCGATACCGGCACCGTCACCGGTGATGGGACGTTCCGCCAAGGCCTGACGCAGGTTGGCGAGCTTGCCCGCCCGCTTCTCGGTGCTCAGGGTGCTCTCACCCAGAACGGCCACCCCCGCGGAGTCATATCCGCGATATTCCAACCTTGCCAGGCCGTCTACGACGACCTCGAGCGCCGGTTGCGGCCCGACGTAGCCAACGATTCCGCACATAGCCGCCAGCGTAAGTCAAAAAGTGTGCCGGATCGACCAGCCAGACTCCCATACCACTGGCTGTTTTCGCAGGTAGCGGTATAGACCATTTGGTGTATGCGGGGCGGGTCGCGCAGGTGGGAGGCATGGTCTGGTCCACGAGTGGAACCGGTTCCACCCTGGAGGTATCCGGACGAAAAACCTCTGAACTCGGGCGTGTGACCGTGTGGTCTCGGACACGTTCGGCCCCTGGCCCGGCCAACGAGGGGGTCGCCTGCCCAAGGCGGGGGAGGGGCTCGTCTAGGGTGGTCAACCGTGTCTCACCCGACGAAGAACGGCTTCTCCTCGCCTTACGTGGAGTTGGACCGCCAGGCCTGGGCAGCGCTCCGGGCCTCCACACCCCTGTCTTTGACCGAGGCCGACCTCAACGAGCTTCGCGGGACCAACGATCCCACCTCCCTGGAGGAGGTGCGGGACATCTACCTGCCATTGTCCCGGTTGCTCAACCTGTACGTGGGCGCCACCCAGCAGCGGCACGCCGCGGTGCGTGCCTTTCTCGGGGAGTCCGACCGGCCCTCCCCCTTCATCATCGGTGTGGCCGGTAGCGTCGCCGTGGGCAAGTCCACCACGGCCAGGCTCCTGCGCTCCCTGCTCGCCCAATGGCCCAACCACCCCGACGTCGAACTGGTCAGCACGGACAACTTCCTGTACCCGAACGCGGTCCTACAGTCACGCGGACTCATGCGGCGCAAAGGGTTTCCCGAAAGCTACGACCGTCGAGCCCTGGTGCGTTTCGTGTCGGAGATGAAGGCCGGAGCCGACCGCCTCGACATCCCCGTCTACTCCCACCTGCACTACGACGTGGTCCCGAACGAGCGTCAGACCGTGCATCGTCCCGACATCCTCATCGTCGAGGGCATCAACGTCCTTCAGCCCGCCACCGCCGGGCGCTTGGCCGTCGCCGACTTCTTCGATTACTCCATCTACGTCGACGCCAAGGTCGAGAACGTCCGTAACTGGTACCTGGAGCGGTTCCGCGAACTACGGCGCACCGCCTTCTCCGACCCCCGCTCCTACTTCCACCACATGGCCACCACCATCGGCGAGGCCGAGGCATTGGAGTTCGCCGCCAACACCTGGCGCACCATCAACGAGGTCAACCTGGTGGAGAACATCCGCCCGACGCGGGGACGCGCCACCCTCGTCCTGTTCAAGGGCGACGACCACCGCGTCAGTCGCGTTCGCCTGCGCAAGACCTGATCGGCCCGGAACCGTCCCACCTTCGGGTAGCCTCGACCTCTCGGCCTCGCAACCCCCTGGGGTCGTTGGTGCGCGCTCATGGATCGGAACGAACCGGGCCTTCACGGTGACCGGGGCGGGACCGCGCGCACGCGCGAAGCCGCGTCCCGTCCCGCCGACACTCGAGGTCCCCATGACCGCCACCGATCCCAAACCCGTGCCCACCGACCCCGAACTGGTCGCCGAACGCCGTCACCTCGCCGCTGCCCGGACCGCCCTGCGAGCGATGTACGAAGGGGTACGCGGCACCGAACTCGTCATGAGCGGTCACGCCAAGGACGAGTTCATCGACGAAGCCCTGTTCCTGTCCCGACAGCGTCGCATCGCCTCCCTGGTCGACGTCCCCGACGCACCCCTGTACTTCGGCCGTTTGGACTTCGACCACGGCACCGTCTTCCTGGAGGAGCACGAGGAGGACGCCCAGCCCCGGCCCATCGACGAACCCGACCGGATCCGGATCGGCCGCCGTCACGTCCACGACGCCGAGGGGCGTCCCATGGTCCTGGACTGGCGTGCGCCCATCAGCGTCGCCTACTACCGGGCCGGCCCCGATGACCGGATGCGGGTGCGCTCCCGGCGTCGCTACGGCTTCACCACCGTCACCGACGCCACGGGTGAGCCCGAATCCCTCCTGACCGCCTTCGAGGACGAGGACCTTCTCGCACCGGACCCCTCCGGCCTCGGCGGTGGACTCCTCGACGCCGAGATCGAACGCCCGCGCACCGGCCCCATGCGCGACATCGTCGCCACCATCCAGCCCGAACAGGACCACCTGGTCCGCGCCCCGTTGGAGACCACCCTGTGCGTCCAGGGCGCACCCGGCACCGGGAAGACCGCCGTGGGCCTGCACCGCGTCGCCTTCCTCCTCTACACCGAGCGCGAACGGCTGGCCCGTACCGGAGTGGTGATCATCGGGCCCAACCGCTCCTTCCTGTCCTACATCCGTGGCGTCCTGCCGGCCCTGGGTGAGGTGGACGTGCACCAGACCACCGTCATCGACCTGCTCACTCGCGACCTGCCCGAACGCGCCCGCCCCGGGCAAGGGTGGGTTCGTCGGGTGGAGGCCCCGGACGCGGCGAGGATCAAGGGCTCGGAGGTGATGGCCGAGGTCCTGCGGCGTGACCTGTGGTCGAACCTGCGCGAACCGGAGGAGACCGTGATGGTCCGCCGGGGCTCGCGCCGGTGGCGTCTGTACCCCGAGGACCTGCGCCCCCTTCTCACCGAACTGGCCGAGCGTGGGATCGCCTACGGTTCGGGGCGCGAACTGCTCTCGCACCGCATGGCGCACGTGATCCTGACCCTCATGGAGGGAGAGGGAGAGCCCTGCGACGACCGCACCCACGAGCAGATTCGCCGTGATCCGGCGATCCGTTCCGCGGTCACCGCCCTGTGGCCCAAAGTGGATCCGTTGAAGCTGGTCCTGGGGCTGCTCACCGACCCTGAACGACTGGCGCGGGCCGCCGAGGGACTACTCGGTCCCCAGGAACAGGCCCTTTTGTTGTTGCCGGGCAGACCACGCGGTCCCAAGTCCGCCAAGTGGTCGGAGGAGGACCTGGCCCTGGTGGCCGAGGCGGCGGCGTTGATCGAACGCCCCTTTGGGGTGGGACACGTGGTCGTGGACGAGGCCCAAGACCTGAGTCCGATGCAGTGCCGGGCGATCGGTCGGCGCAACGAGTCGGGTTCGATGACGGTCCTCGGTGACATCGCCCAGGGTACGAGCCCGTCGGCGGCACGTCGTTGGTCGACACTGCTGGAACACCTGGGCAAGCCCACCGGTCACCTGCACGTGCTGGATCGGGGATACCGAGTGCCCGCGCAGATCATCGACTTCGCGGCCCGACTGCTGCCCACCATCGCTCCAGGGCTGGGAGCGCCGATCGCGGTGCGTCGTTCACCGGGGGCGTTGCGGCTCGCCCCGGCCACCACGAACCTGGTCTCGACCCTGGCGGAGGCCTGTCGCACCGCGCTCGAAGGAGAGGGGTCGGTGGGATTGATCGCCGCCGATCACCAACTCGCCGAGCTCCGGGCGGCCTTGGCCGCGGAGGGGGTTCAAGCGCCCTTGTTGGGCGAGGTCGATCTGGAGGAAGCACGTATCATCGCGGTTCCGGCGAGCCTGGCCAAGGGCCTGGAGTTCGATTCGGTGGTGGTGGTCGAGCCCGCCGCCATCGTGGAGGCCGAGGAGCGTGGGGCCAACCGGTTGTACGTGGTCTTGACCCGCGCGGTCGGTTCCCTGCACGTGGTCCACGCTCGTGCCCTACCCCCTGCCCTGAGCCAAGGCGGGTGACCCGTCACCTGGGGCGGGAACTCACACGGCCGTCTTGGTCGCGGTGGCGATCTGGGAGACCCGCTGATGCGAAATTCCGAGCAAAAGTGCGACATCCCGTTGACTGGCTCCCACCTCCCGTAGAGCGGCGACGGCCTTGCCAAGAGCTTCTCGTTCTCGTTCGGCCGCCTGTGACCTGGCCTTCCTCGCCTCGCGGGCCGCCACGAGTTCGTCTTCCACCCCTTGGACATGGAGTGAGACCGAGACGAGTTCGATCGGGAGGTCGAGAAGGCTCGCGATCGCGTCTCGGGCCATCTCCTCGGTGTCACTCAAGGTGTGACCGAAGGTGTGGATGCGGAGTTCGGGTACGTCAACGGACCAAGCACGGCCATCCCGCTCACACCAGGCCTCGTAATGGTGCTGAGCTCTGCTCACAAGCCCTCGACCTCCTTGATGGTCTTTCGTGCGGTCAGCTCGGGTATGTCGGAGTGACGTCCTATCGGGAACTGGAAGGAGCCCACTCGATAGATGTCATGTTTGCCTCCCCTACGGACGAAGTCCAGCGCCATCCCTTTGGACTCCGCGGCTTCCCTGATCCGCTTCAAAAGTTCTCGCCTCTTCACGCTGAGAGAGTCTATTTTACTAGACGAATGTCGGCTATGTAAGTAGACAAAGATGCTTCGGGGGTTCGGAGTTCGATTCGGTGGTGGTGGTCGAGCCCGCCGCCATGGTGGAGGCCGAGGAGCGTGGGGCCAACTGGTTGTACGTGGTCTTGACCCGCGCGGTCGGTTCCCTGCACGTGGTCCACGCTCGTGCCCTACCCCCGGCCCTGAGCCAAGGCGGGTGACCTGATCGCCCACGGAGGATTCAGTTCAGCCGTTCGGGGGCGCGCCGGAGGTGACGTGAGCGCTTCCAGTGCCCGGGAACCAGGCCCACCGCGAACAACCACAGCGCGACCGTCACCAGGTGGGAGCGTTGGGCCAGGCCCAGGGCGACCCCAGGGGAACCATCTCCGGAACCCAGGTACAGCCGTGCCGCGAGCACCAGAACGATCACTGCGGTCACCGCCTGGGCCGTGGTGATCAGTGCCAATACGGGCCAGGCACGTTCTTCGGCCCGCCATCGGTCCCAGGTGAGCGTGGCCGAGGCCAGCAACGCCGCCACGGTGGCCAACACGGCCAGCGGGGGTTGCCCGATGGTCGTTCCGCCCACCCCCTCCACCAGGGACTCCACGGCGCAGGCCACGTCCGTGGACACCACGCACCTACCGGGCAACAGGGACGTGGCCAGCGCCGCCGCACCGAAGACGGCCATCGACCACCAGGAGACCGTCAACCAGGGGCGGGGTCCTTTGGCGCCCAGGGTCAGGCCCAGCCCGGCGGCGAGCATCACCAGGATGGCCGCGGTCCGGTGGGCGCTGGTCAGCATGCGACCGAAGGCGGAATCCGGGTCGGCGAGCGCATCGGAGGAGGTTCCGAGGCCGGTGGGAAAGAGAACCTCCAACGTCCACATGCTGTAGACCACGGCGGCGAACACCGCGGCCACACGACCGTCCCGGTGGTCCCAGTGCAAGGATCCCGAGTTCGAGTAAGGCATCGCGTCCCCAATCCGCCGATGACCAGTCCATGTCTCTTGGACGCACCGTGGTGTTCCCAGGTTCGGTCCCGGCCATGACCCGGTCTGCTGGGGACCCTACGTCACCCAACTCGCGGCGGCACCGTTATCCACGGGTGTGTGTTCGCGCGGCATCATCGTGGAACACCACGGGAACACCGAAGCCGCGTACCGAGGACCGACGGAAAGGGCGCACGGAGATGAACGGCGCATCCACGACACGATGGTTGATCGTGGGGGTGGACGGCAGTGACTCCAGCAGGCACGCGCTGGAGTGGTCGGCCCACCAGGCCATGCTCCGTGGTCTGGGGGTGTTGATCGTCGCCGCCGCGCGCCCGTTGGCCACGAACGGCTTCGGGTGGTGGCCGGAGACCGAACAGCGGACCGAGGAGGCGGAGGGCTCGGGCGCACGACGCTTGCTCGAGCACGCCCACGACTGGGTCGCAAGGCTGTTCCCCGAACTGTCCGTGCGTACCCGCCTGTCGTTCGACCGGCCTGCCCAGGCCCTGATCGAGGAGGCGTCCGCACCGGGGGCGGCGGCGGTCGTGGTGGGCTCTCGAGGGCTGAGCGGCATCGCGGCGGCGTTCGTGGGTTCGGTGGGCATCGAACTCGCCGCACGTTCCCCGGTGCCGGTGATCGTGCTGCCCCGAGACCACGCCGCCGCGCACGGGGTGCGCAGCCGCGTGATCGTCGGTGTGGACGGCTCCGAACCCAGCCGGCGGGCCCTGGAGTTCGCTTTCAACCAGGCGGAGTTCGCCGATACCGACCTGGTGGCGGTCAGTGCCTGGCAGCCGCTCGTAGCCTTCGCGGCCGCGACCGGACCGATACCACCGGAGTTGTTCGACGACGCCACCGCGGCGGAGGCGGCCCGTCAGGCCCTGGACGAGGAACTCATGGACCTGCGCCTGCTTCGGTCGAACGTTCGGGTACACACCCGGGTGGTGCGGGCCCATCCGGTGGTGGCCCTGTTGGAGGAGGCCACGCCGGCCGATCTGATCGTGGTGGGCTCGCGGGGGCGCGGTGGTTTCCGTGGATTGTTGCTGGGATCGGTGAGTCACTCGGTCCTGCACGGTGCCCGTGGGCCGGTCGCCATACTGCGTTGAGCACCCCCGGTGCCACCTGGGTCCGGGGGGAGAAAGTCGCGAGGCGGGGCCGGGGCTCCCCACACAGGTCTAGTCGTGCCCGACCCAGGCCGATGACTTCGTGTGACGAAAAGCACCGTGTGTCGTCGTAGGTGGGGCACTTCCCCCCAATACTGGGAAAACCGGCCCCGAACAGTATCGGGACGGTCTCGTGGAAGACCTTCGCGAACATCACTCGTGCGCACCCGAATCCCCTTCCAGGCAGCGGAATCCGTGTTCGCGACCGCGCGTGTTTAGACCATTGGCCTAGACCAATTGGTCAGGCTTGCCACTCGTCATTCATGATTCGAGAGATCTCGTCATTCGAAGAGGAGCCGCTGTGACTGCCGACGTGGGTATTGATGTGGGCGCCGCCCCGACCAAGAACGAGGAACTCATCTCCTGGGTTCGTGAGGTCGCGGAACTCACCCAGCCGGATGAGGTCGTATGGTGTGACGGTTCCGAGGAGGAATGGACCCGTCTGACCGACCAGCTGGTCGAGCAGGGCACCTTCATCCGCCTCGACCCGAACAAACGTCCCAACAGCTTCTACTGCAAGTCCGATCCGAGCGACGTCGCCCGTGTGGAGGACCGCACCTACATCTGCTCCGAGCGCGAAGAGGACGCGGGCCCCACCAACAACTGGATCGCCCCGAACGAGATGCGCGCCACCTTCGGCGAGATCTTCAAGGGCGCCATGCGGGGTCGCACCATGTACGTGGTGCCCTTCTGCATGGGCCCCCTCGGTGGCGACATCTCCCAACTCGGTGTCGAGATCACCGACTCCGCCTACGTCGTCGTCTCCATGCGCATCATGGCCCGCATGGGCACCGCCGCACTGCGCCTGATCGAGGAGCGCGGCGAGTTCGTCAAGGCCGTCCACTCGGTCGGCGCTCCGCTGGAGCCCGGTCAGCAGGACGTCGCCTGGCCCTGTAGCTCCACCAAGTACATCTCACACTTCCCCGAGACCCGGGAGATCTGGTCCTACGGCTCGGGCTACGGCGGTAACGCCCTACTCGGCAAGAAGTGCTACGCGCTGCGCATCGCCTCGGTCATGGCCCGCGACGAGGGCTGGCTCGCCGAGCACATGCTGATCCTCAAGGTCACCTCGCCCGAGGGCGAGTCGCACTACGTCGCGGCCGCCTTCCCGAGCGCCTGCGGCAAGACCAACCTCGCCATGCTCCAGCCGACCATCCCCGGCTGGAAGGTCGAGACGGTCGGTGACGACATCGCCTGGATGCGCTTCGACGCCGAGGGTCGGCTGCGCGCCATCAACCCGGAGGCCGGCTTCTTCGGTGTCGCGCCCGGCACCGGTGTCAAGACCAACGCCAACGCGATCGAGACGCTGTGGGGCAACAGCATCTTCACCAACGTCGCCCTCACCGAGGACGGTGACGTGTGGTGGGAGGGCCTCACCGAAGAGCCCCCGACCGGTCTCACCGACTGGAAGGGTCGCCCTTGGACGCCCGAGTCCGGCGTGCCCTCCGCCCACCCCAACTCCCGTTTCACCACCCCGGCGGGGCAGGCTCCGACCATCGCCGACGAGTGGGAGGATCCGGCGGGCGTGCCGATCTCGGCCATCCTCTTCGGCGGCCGTCGCGCCACCGCCGTGCCGTTGGTCACCGAGGCCTTCAGCTGGCAGCACGGTGTCTACCTGGGTGCCAACGTCTCCTCCGAGAAGACCGCGGCCGCCGAGGGCTCCGTTGGTGAGTTGCGCCGCGACCCGTTCGCGATGCTGCCCTTCTGCGGCTACAACATGGGCGACTACTTCGCCCACTGGGTGAAGATCGGTCAGCGCGCCGACGCCAAGCTGCCCAAGATCTTCTACGTCAACTGGTTCAAGAAGGACGGCGACGGCAGGATCGTCTGGCCGGGCTTCGGTGAGAACAGTCGCGTCATCAAGTGGATCGTGGAGCGCCTCGAGGGCAAGGCCGAGGCCGTGGAGACCCCGATCGGCTAACCGCCC